>JARLGS010000196.1 GCA_031292695.1 Mycobacterium sp.
CGCGAAGCCGTAACGGGCATCGGCCGGCACGTCGACGGTGGCGTGCCACCAGCCGTCGGCGGTCGGGGTCATCGGGTACCGGGTGCCGGCCGCGGCGAGGACGACGCTGCTCGGTTTGGGCGCCCACACCGAGAATTCGTGTTCAGGCACGGGTCTTCTCCAGCAGCACGCCGGGCAACTCGGCGAACAGCAGGTCAGCGGCCACGGTGCCGGACAGGACCCGGCCCGTCAGCCGGTCGATCCACTCGCCGGCCGGCAGTACGAGTGCGGTGTCGTCGCATTCGGTTTCCCGCAGCGCCCATCGCCATACCGCCACCAGGACATCGCTGCCGCGCTGAAATGCGACCACCTGGTCGGTGGCGCTGCCGACGGCGTAGACGGGGGTGTACGCGCCCGACCGGTAGGTGTCTGGCCGCTCCCGGCGCGACTGCAGCGCGCCCGCGACCACGCGAATCTTGGGGTGGGCCAGCGCATCCAGCTCGGCTCGCCGAAGGGCGAAATCCACCGGACGCCGGTTGTCGGGGTCCACCAGGCTGTCGTCGAACAACTCGGTGCCCTGGTACATATCGGGGATGCCCGGCACGGTCAGGGCCAGCAGCTTCTGCGCCAGCGCGTCGCTGCGGGCGGCCGCATCGAGTTCTCCCACGAATGCGGTGACCTCGGCCGCGACCGGGCCATCGAGCAGCGCGTCGAGCCAGGCGTGCACGGCATCCTCAAACTCTCGATCCGGATGCTCCCAGCAGGTGTGCAACTCCGCTTCCCGGGTCGCCTTCTCGGCGTAGGCGTGCAGCCGCTCGCGGACGGTGTCGTCGACCTCGCCGGATACCGGCCACGCCCCGATGATGTTCTGCCACAGGAACAATCCAGTGCCCTCGTCGGGCGGTTGGCACACGGTATTCCACCGGTGCACCCGCTGGGACCATCGTTCGGCGCACTGTGACAGCACCGTGATGCGGGCCCGGACGTCCTCGCCGCGTTTGGTGTCGTGCGTGGACAGCGTGACCATCGCCCTCGGCCAGTCCCGCCCTCGCGTTGCTGCGCGGAGATGAAACTCGGCTGCGCTCAGCCCGAACCGGTCAGGTTCGCCGCCGACCTCGTTCAGCGACACCAGGCGGGCATCGCGGTAGAACAGGGTGTCCTCGACGGCTTTGGCGGTCACCGCGCCACACAGTTGCTGGAGCCGGGCAGCGGGGTCCGGTTGGCCCAATGCCGCCACAACCTGCTGCAGCGCGTTTTCCAATTCCGGTGTTGCCGCGATGGTTTCGTCGATGGCCTCTGGCAGCACGGCGGACAGCGACTGGTAGTCGGTGCGGTACACCTTGATGCGGCTGAGCAGTTCGGCGATGGCGCGCAGGAGTGCCGGGTCCGGTTCTTCGGCTGCGGACACAATGGATCGCTGTAGGCGGGCCAGTTCGCTGGCCAGTGACCCGGTGGCCACGCTGATCTTCAATTCCTGTGCGTCACAAAGGATATTAGCGGCCAGCGTATCCAGCGCCGGCGCCCCGTCCGGGTCGACGAACAGTCCGCCGATCTCGCGCAGCGCGTCGTAGCCGGTGGTGCCGGCGATCGGCAGGCTCGGCTCCAGCGCCTCGCCGGGAGCCAGGATCTTCTCGGCGACGATCCACGCATCCGGCCCGGTCAGCTCGCGCAGTTGGGCGAGATAGCCTGCGGGGTCGGTTAACCCGTCGATGTGGTCGATGCGCAGGCCGTCCACCAGACCGTCACGAAACCATCGCCCGATCTCAATGTGACTGGCTGCGAACACGGCGGGATCCTCTTGGCGCACCGCAGCCAGTGAGGTGATGGAGAAGAACCTCCGGTAGCCGCAGACCCCCGAGCGCCACCCGGTGAGCCGGTAGTGCTGGCGAGCATGTACCTCCGCTGCCGTGCCCGCGCCCGTGCCGGGACGAATCGGCCACGCGCGGTCACCGAGTCGCAGCAGGTCTCCGTCGACGGTCAAACCGTCGGTGTCGGACTCAGCGCCCAGTACCGGCAACACGATTCGGCCCTCGGGGTCGAGGTCCCAGTCGACATCAAAGAACGAGCCGTAGCTCGATGCACGGCCGAATGTCAGGACGTCCCACCACCAGAGGTTCTGTTCGGGCCGGTCGACGCCGACGTGGTTGGGCACGATGTCGACGATCAGGCCCATGCCTCGCGACCGGGCGGCGGCGGACAACCGCGAAAAGCCTTCCGCGCCGCCGAGCTCCGCCGAAATCGTGGTCGGGTCGGTGACGTCGTAGCCGTGCGTGGACCCGGAGACCGCGGTCAGCACCGGCGACAGGTAGAGGTGCGAGACGCCCAAGTCGTCGAGATAGGGCAGCAGCGCCTCGGCATCGGCGAACGTCATTGTGTCGCTGCGCATTTGCAGCCGGTAGGTGGACAGCACCGGCAACACCGACGGCACGGAGTTCAATCCGTCTTGCGCAGTACCAGCAGGGACCGGGCCTGCAGCGAGATCGTCTCGCCGGCGCCGGCCACCAGCTCGGTGCGCCCGTGTGGGTCTGCGGTGTCGAGGGCTGCCGACCATTTGTCGCCGTAGCCCTGATCGGGAATCACGAAATCCAGTGGTTCGTCATGGGCGTTGAAACACAACAGGAATGAGTCGTCGGTGACCCGCTCGCCGCGCGCGTTGGGCTCGGGTATGGCGTCGCCATTGAGGAAGACCGAGATGCTCTTGCCGAACCCCGAATCCCAGTCCTTGAGCGTCATTTCGTGGCCGGCAGGGGTCAGCCACGCGATGTCGCGGACGTGGTCGCCGCTGCGGATGGGCTGGCCGTCCAGGAATCGGCGACGCCGGAACACGGGGTGCCGACGGCGCAACGCCACCACGGACCGGGTGAATTCCAGTAGCGGCGAATTGGTTTCGCACATGCTCCAGTCCATCCACGACAGTTGGGAGTCCTGGCAGTAGACGTTGTTGTTGCCCTCCTGGGTGCGCCCGATCTCGTCACCGTGGCTGATCATCGGGGTGCCCTGGGACAGCATCAGGGTGCCGAGGATGTTGCGCTTCTGCCGTCCGCGCAGCGCCAGGACCTCGGGATCGCCGGTCGGGCCCTCGACGCCGCAGTTCCACGAGCGATTGTGGCTCTCGCCGTCCCGGTTGTCCTCGCCGTTGGCCTCGTTGTGCTTCTCGTTATAGGACACCAGATCGGTCAGGGTGAAGCCGTCATGGCAGGTGACGAAGTTGATACTGGCCGACGGGCGGCGTCCGGTCGCCTCATAGAGGTCCGAGGACCCGGTCAGCCGGGAGGCGAATTCTCCCAGGGCGGCGGGCTCGCCGCGCCAATAGTCCCGCACGGTGTCGCGGTACTTGCCGTTCCATTCGGTCCACAGGCCGGGGAAATTGCCGACCTGATAGCCGCCCTCGCCGACATCCCAGGGTTCGGCGATCAACTTGACCTGGCTGATAACCGGATCCTGTTGTACCAGATCGAAGAACGCGCTCAGCCGGTCGACGTCGTAGAACTCCCGGGCCAGGGTCGAGGCGAGATCGAAGCGGAAGCCGTCCACGTGCATCTCCAGCACCCAGTACCGCAGCGAGTCCATGATCAATTGCAGGGTGTGCGGATGGCGGGCGTTGAGACTGTTGCCGGTGCCGGTGAAATCCTTGTAGAGCGCCGGGTCGTCGTCGTCGAGCCGGTAGTACGCGGCGTTGTCGATGCCGCGGAAGTTCAGCGTCGGACCGAGGTGATTGCCTTCGGCGGTGTGGTTGTAGACGACGTCCAGGATGACTTCGATGCCGGCCTCGTGGAATGACCGCACCATGGTCTTGAACTCGGCGACCGCGCCACCGGCAGCCTGACTCGACGAGTACTGGTAGTGCGGGGCGAAGAAGCCGAAAGTGTTGTAGCCCCAGTAGTTTCGCAGACCCATGTCCAGCAGGCGATGATCGTGCAGGAACTGGTGCACGGGCATCAGCTCGATCGCGGTGACGCTCAGCGACTGCAGGTGCTCGATGATCACCGGGTGGGCCAGCCCGGCGTAGGTGCCGCGCAGTTCGTCGGGAATCGCCGGGTGGGTCTGCGTCATGCCCTTGACGTGGGCTTCGTAGATGACGGTCTCGTGGTAGGGCGTGCGCAAGACCCGGTCGTTACCCCAGTTGAAGAACGGGTTGATCACCACGCTCGTCATGGTGTGCCCCAACGAATCAACACCCGGCGGCTCGCCGGTGGCCGACGGAGCGGACAGGTCATAGGAGTACAGCGCCTGAGTGAAGTCGAAGTCGCCGTGGAAGGACTTGCCGTACGGATCCAGCAACAGCTTGCTCGGATCGCAGCGGTGTCCGGCCGCCGGGTCCCACGGGCCGTGCACCCGGAACCCGTACCGCTGCCCGGGCGTCACGGTTGGCAGATAGCAATGCCAGACGTAGCTGTCGACCTCATCGAGGTTGACGCGTTCCTCGTTGCCGTCCTTGCCGATCAGGCACAGTTCGACGCGTTCGGCGACCTCGGAGAAAAGGGAGAAATTGGTGCCGGCTCCGTCATAGGTCGCACCGAGCGGGTACGCGCTACCGGGCCAGACGGCGTTCACCATGAAGTCCGCTCACCACCAGCCGGTGGCGGCGCCGATCTGGCGGCCGAGCTCGGGTGTCATGGTGCGCATGTAGGTGGCGGACAGGTGGTGAGAGTCGTGGTACAGCAACACATTTCCCTCCACAGCGCGACAGATGTCAGGGCGGCACACCGCGTCACTCATGTCGAGCGGTTTCAGCGTTGGAAACTGCGCGACGAAATCGAGGGTCGGGTTGTGGTCGGACAGTACCTCGGAGCGGGAGATGCCGCAGGATGTTGAATTGCCGCCGCTGGCCAGACAATCGGCCGGGAAGAACGGCTTGCCGTCCCGCACCAGCCAGGGGGTGTCCCGCATGGCCAGGATCGGGATGCCGGCCTCGGACAGACGCTGCCAGATCCCGATGTAGGTGCCCGGCATGACATCGCCCGGTTTGATGTTCCAGGGCCGGGTGGACGTGGTGAAGACGAAGTCGGGGTGGTCGGTCACCAGCTTCGGCATGACCAGTTCGTTCCATTCGTAGCATTTGGGGTACGGCCGGTTGTCGCCCATCACGAGGGGATTGGGTTCGGTGGACAGCGGACAACCCATCTTCAGGTAGGTCACCACTTTGAAATGGCGTTGCTTGCCGAGCAGGTCCAGCGCGGTGATCCAGTGTTCGGCATGCGAGCCGCCGGCCAGCGCGATGGTGCGTTTGGCGGCCGGGTCGCCGTACGAGCAGTTCCGGATGGAGAGGTCGTCGAAGTCGGCGATACATCCGGCGGCGGTCGTCGAGGGCAGGTCGTCTTTGGCCTCGAGCACCGTCGGACGGAACGGCAGCTTCGGTACCCGCGCGTGGTTCAGCAGAGCGCGGGCCCCCGGGTAGTCGACCCGCGACAGGGTGGCGAGTTCCTTGCCGTTGGCGCGTTCCATCGTCATGTGCTCGCGCCAGGTGAAGGACGTGGCGGTGAGGGTCACGCCCATCAGGGTCACGATCGTGCCCAGCACGGTGGTGGAGCGACGCAGCCGGATGGGGAACGCGGGTCTGGGCGTGGTACCCGTGTGCTGCGGCTGTGTCGTTGCCGGCCGGCGCAGCGGGTTCTCCACGTATTTGGTGGTGAGCCAGGCCAGCACACCGGAGATCAGCAACACCACGGCGCCGTCGAGGAAATGCGCCCGGCTGTTGCCGCTGTAGGCCAGCCAGAAGATCAGCAGCGGCCAGTGCCACAGGTAGAGCGAGTAGGACATGGCGCCGAGGGTCAGGAACGGGCCGGTGGCCAGCATGCGGTTCGGTGCGGGCAGACGCTCGGTGTGATTCGAGGCGCTCAGGATGAACAGCATCGTCGCGCCGACCGGAACCAGGGCCCACGGGCCGGGGAATTCGTGCACGCCGTCGATCAGAACGCCACACGACAGGATCGCCAGCAGCGCGACGGCGGACACGGTGTTGCGCACCCACATGGGCCACTTGACGTACGGCACCAGCGCGCCCACCAGTGCACCCAGCAGGAGCTCCCAGGCACGGGCGAAACTGTCGTAATACGCGATGGCCTGGTCGGCCTGGTGGGCGTCGACGGCGTACCCGAACGACGCGACGGTGAGCACGCCGAGCAACCCGATGTACGCGGTGCGCAGGCGATCTCCCAGCCGGCGGCGGAGCAGATAGGCGAAGCCGAAGATCAGGGCCAGGAAGGTGACGTAGAACTGGCCCTGCACCGACATCGACCAGATGTGCTGCAGTGGGCTGACGGCCTCCCCGGCCCGCAGATAGTTCGACGCCGTGTGGGCCAGCTCCCAGTTCTGGTAGTAGCCCAGACTGGCCAGGCTCTGATCGGCGAACGTTTCCCAGCGCGTCTGCGGCTGGATCAGAATGGTCAGCACGGCAGCGGCGGCGAGCACCACGACCAGCGCCGGCAGCAGCCGTCGGACCAGTCGGCGCAGCTGTGGCACAGGCGACAGCGACACGCCGGGGGTCAGCGCGACGCGCAGCAGTTTGCCGCCGAAGAAGAACCCGGACAGGGCGAGGAACACGTCGACGCCGCCGGAAACCCGGCCGTACCAGACGTGGAAAGCGGCAACCAAAGCGATCGCGATGCCGCGCAGACCGTCGAGGTCATAGCGGTAAAAGCCGTCCTTCGCACTGCCCCCGGTAGCGCTCTCGGCGTTGCCAGACCGAGGCGGCGACACCGGCCGTGGTGCTGCAAGAGTCGTCATGATCGAATGCCAATCTACCCAAGATCCAGGCACTGTTCATGTTGCCGCGAGTCGTCCAGCCTGTGAATGCGCCTGTGTCGACGCGGTGCGGGGGCGATTACGCTCGCTGTTCGTGCCAGCGTTGACCCCCGCCGAGATCGAAGCCATCGACACCGCCCACATCTGGCACCCCTACAGCACCATCGGCGCCGAGGCGATGCCGGCGGTGGTCGCCACTGAGGCGCACGGCACCATGCTGACCCTGGTCCATCAGGGTCAGCCGGTCCAGGTCATCGACGCGATGAGTTCGTGGTGGACCGCCATCCACGGGCACGGCCATCCAGTGCTGGACGCCGCCATCACCCGGCAACTCGGCGTGCTGAACCACGTCATGTTCGGCGGCCTGACCCACGAGCCGGCGGCCCGGCTGGCGCAGTTGCTGGTAGAGATCACGCCGGCCGGCCTGGACACCGTGTTCTATTCGGATTCAGGTTCGGTCTCGGTCGAGGTCGCGGTGAAGATGGCGCTGCAGTACCAGCGCAGCCTGGGCCGGCCGGACCGGCACAAGCTGATGACCTGGCGGGGCGGGTACCACGGCGACACCTTCACCCCGATGAGCGTGTGCGATCCGGACGGCGGCATGCACTCGATCTGGACCGATGTGCTGATGCCCCAGATCTTCGCGCCGCAGGTGCCGACCGACTACGACGCCGGGTACCTGGCAGCCTTCGAGGCTCAGCTGGTCGCGCACGCCGACGAGCTGGCGGCGGTGATCGTCGAACCCGTGGTCCAGGGTGCCGGCGGCATGCGGTTCCACGACCCGCGCTACCTGACCGCACTGCGGGACATCTGCACCCGGCACGACGTGCTGCTGATCTTCGATGAGATCGCCACCGGCTTCGGCCGCACCGGTGAGCTGTTCGCCGCCGATCACGTCGGGGTGAGCCCCGACATCATGTGCGTCGGCAAGGCGTTGACCGGCGGTTACGTGACGCTGGCAGCGACGCTCTGCACCGCCGAGATAGCGCGCGTGATCAGTACCGGCGAGCCGGGCGCGCTCATGCACGGGCCGACCTTCATGGCCAACGCGCTGGCGTGCGCGGTCTCGGTGGCGGCGGTGGAGCTGCTGCTGAGCCAGGACTGGCGCAGCCGGGTCGCCGAGATTTCGGCTGGACTGCGGCGCGGGCTGGCGCCGGCGGCCGACCTGGCCTCCGTCGCCGACGTGCGGGTGCTGGGCGCGATCGGCGTCGTCGAGATGCGCGAACCGGTGAACATGCCGGTGGCCACGGTCACGGCAATCGAACACGGGGTGTGGCTGCGGCCCTTCGGCAAGCTGCTGTACGTGATGCCGCCCTTCATCTGTACGCCCGAAGAGATCGACCGCATCACCTCCGCCGTGGTCGCGGTAGCCGGTGCGCTAACCTGAACACCGTTCAATAGCACTGCAGTCAGGAGCGCGCCGATGACCGACCCTTCGCCGCTGGCCTGGCTCGGTGACGTCGAACGGCAGCGCCGGGCCGCGGGCCTGCGCCGCTCGCTGCGGGTCCGGCCGGCAGTCGCCACTGAGCTGGATCTGGCCTCCAATGACTATCTGGGCTTGTCCCAGCACCCCGGTGTCATCGACGGCGGGGTGACCGCGCTGCACACCTGGGGTTCCGGGTCCGGTGGTTCGAGGCTGGTCACCGGTAACACCGAGCTGCATGAGGACTTCGAGGCCGCGCTCGCCGACTTCATGGGCGCTGAGTCGGCACTGGTGTTCTCCTCCGGCTACACCGCCAATCTCGGTGCGGTGACCGCCCTTTCGGGGCCGGGATCGCTGCTGGTGTCCGACGCCTACAGTCACGCCTCGCTGGTGGATGCCTGTCGGCTGTCCCGGGCGCGGGTGGTGGTGACCCCCCACAACGACGTCGGTTCGGTCGAGACCGCGCTGGTGAGCCGGTCCGAGGAGCGGGCCGTGGTGATCACCGATTCGGTGTTCTCCACTGACGGCGCGCTCGCTCCGCTGCTCGAACTGCACGAGGTGTGTCGCCGGCACGGTGCGCTGCTGATCGTCGACGAGGCCCATGGCCTGGGCGTGCGCGGCGCTGGCGGGCAGGGCCTGGTGCACGAGGTCGGTTTGGCCGGTGCGTCCGACGTGGTGGTGACCACGACGTTGTCCAAGTCGCTGGGTAGCCAGGGTGGTGTGGTGCTCGGCCCCGCCGCGGTGCGCGCACACCTGATCGACGCCGCCCGCACCTTCATCTTCGACACCGGCCTGGCGCCGGCGTCCGTCGGGGCGGCGCGCGCGGCGCTGCAGGTGCTCGTCGCCGAGCCGTGGCGGGCCCAGGCGGTGTTGACCCATGCTGCGACGCTGGCCAGGTTCGGCGGTTCCGCCGACACGCCTGAATCCGCCGTGGTCTCGGTGATTCTCGGTGACCCGGAGGTGGCACTTGCCGCAGCGGCGGCCTGTCTGGACCGCGGTGTCCGGGTCGGTTGCTTCCGGCCGCCGACGGTGCCGGCCGGCACGTCGCGGTTGCGCCTGACCGCGCGCGCATCGCTCGACGACGCCGAGCTGGAGTTGGCCGGCCGGGTGCTCGGTGAGGTACTCGCACTGGTGCAGTCGTGACGGTGCTGCTCGTCGCCGGCACCGATACCGGCGTCGGAAAGACCGTCGCCACCGCAGCCCTGGCCTGTCACGCCCGCCTCGCCGGCATGGACGTCGCCGTGTGCAAAGCGGTGCAGACGGGCATCTCGCCTGCAGCGGGACGGGGCGATGACGATCTCGCGGAGGTGGGCCGGTTGGCCGGCGTCACCGCGTTGGTGCCGGGCTGGCGGTATCCCGAGGCGATGGCTCCCGCCGCCGCGGCCGAGTTGGCCGGCATGGCGTTGCCGTCCCGGGCCGAATTACTCGCCCTCATCCGGAACGTGGATCGGTGCGGTCAGTTGACCCTGGTGGAGGGCGCCGGCGGCCTGCTCGTCGAACTCGGCGCCGACCGCACGACGTTGCGAGATCTGGCCGTCGAACTCGGCGCCGCTGTCCTGGTGGTGGCGGCGCCGGGTCTGGGCACCCTGAATCACGCCGGTCTGACGGTGGAATCGCTTGCCGCCCAAGGTATTCCCTGCGCCGGGCTGGTGATCGGCAGCTGGCCGCTGGACCCGGGACCGGTGGAGGTATCCAATCGCTCGGCCCTGGACTGGATCGCCCCGGTGCGAGCGGTGCTGCCGGCCGGCGCGGGTGGGTTGTCGCCGGACGAGTTCGCGGCCGTCAGTGCTGATGCCTTTGAAACGCAATGGGTTTCGAGCCTGGTGGGCTGACGTGGTGCATTCGGTCGAATTGCTCTTCGACCCCGACACCGAGGCGGTAATCCGGCGCAGCTGGGATGCGCTACGGGATGCGGGGATCCCCGCTCAGCCGCCCGTCGCCCGACCGCACGCCACCCTGGCCGTTGCTCAACAGATCGAAGACGGGGTGCTGCCGGCGCTGGCCTGTCTCGCTGGGAGGTTCCCTTTCCGGGCCCGCATCGGTACAACCCTGGTGTTCGGCCGCTCTGTCGGAATCCTGGCACGTCTCGTGGTGCCCAGCGGCGAACTACTCGACCTGCACGCTGAGGTTTGCCGGCTCAGCGCACGGCATCTGCGGCCGGGGCCGATGTCGCACACCATGCCGGGTGACTGGACACCGCACGTCACCCTGGCGCGTCGTGTCTCGCCGGACCGGCTTGCCAGTGCACTCGGTATCGCCGCCCGACCGGCGGAGATCAGCGCTACGGCAAGCGGGTTGCGACTGTGGAATGGCGACGCGTGCACAGAGATTCGGATCATCTGAGGCGGAGACCGACCCGGACGTCGTCGTCCTGACATGCTGGGGACATGGACCGCGCCGGCGGCCGTCGTCGCCAAAACTTGTCGTACCCCTCTGCGATGATGGTGTTATGTCCACCGCTGCAACCTCTTTGGCCACCGAGGCGAGCCCCGGTGAGCGCCTGGAGGTGTTGTTCGACGAGGTCGCCGAGCTGACCGGTCAACGCAACGCGATCGACGGACGCCTGGTACAAATCGTCGCCG
>JARLGS010000197.1 GCA_031292695.1 Mycobacterium sp.
AGGAGGCATCGCCGAAGGCGAAAGCGGCGAAACGTGAACGCATCAGCGCCACTGCGGTGGCTGCAGGCCGCTCACCGCGATGCAGTGGACCGCAGCAGGCCGCGTAATCCAGCGCGGAGTCGCAGCGACACGGTTGATTGTTGGTCGGCACGGGGCAATTCTGCCTGTTCGCAGCCGGTATCGTGGGTAGGTGACCGATCACCGTCTGCTCCTTGTCAACGGGCCGAACCTGAACCTGTTGGGTACCCGCCAGCCGGAAATCTACGGGTCGACGACACTGCCGGAGATCGAACAGGCCGTCGCCGCACTGGCGGCGCAGTTCGGCTTTTCGGTGCGTGCGATGCAGAGTAACCACGAAGGCGAGTTGGTCGACGCGATCCAGGCCGCGCGCACTGACTGCGTCGGTATCGTGATCAACCCCGGGGCCTACAGTCACACCTCGGTGGCCATCGCCGACGCCCTCGCGGCGGCCGAATTGCCGGTCGCCGAAGTGCATTTGAGCAACATTCATCGTCGTGAGGCGTTCCGGCACCACTCGTACGTGTCCGCGGTCGCCGAGGTCGTGATCGCCGGTGCGGGGCCACTCGGCTACCAGCTGGCGGTGCGTTATATGGCCGACAGGCTGGGTCGGTGAGCCGAGCAGCCAAGGGGTCCGAGGCGAACCAGCCCGGCCAGCCGATGCTAACCCCGCAGTCGGTGCGTTATGCGGGCTATCTCGTTGCCGCGGAAGGGGTTGTCGGTCTCATCGGAGCGGTGGTGTTCGTGGTGCGCGGGCTGGCCGGTGCCGATCAACACATCGTCAGCGGTTACGGCAATGCGCTCTGGTTGGTGTTGATCTGTGGGGCGGTGCTCGCCGGCGGCTGGGCACTGATCACCGGTCGACGCTGGGGCCGGGGCATCGGGGTGTTCGCCAACCTGCTGCTGCTCGGAGTCACTTGGTACGTCTTCGAATCCGGCCAGCTGCAGTACGCCGTCCTCGTCGGGCTGGCTGCTTTGGTCACTCTGGGACTGTTGTTCAGCCCGTCGGCCGTGCAGTGGATATCTAAGCGGGACTGAAGGTTTCAGTCCTCAATCAATTGATCGTCCGACGGCGCTATCAGAGCCCGGCGGGCACGGGCCCGACGGTCTTCGATAGCGCGACCGAACTCCTGTAGCAGCACCGGATTCCGCTGCACCAGCATCTCTATGTGTTCCCGCTCGACGTGTACCACCGTGACTTCGTCGAGCGCGTACGCATAGCCGATCACCGGTTGGCGGGTGAGGGTGCTCTGGCCGAGATAGCCGCCTTCATCCAGGATTCCGAGCACTGGCCCCGGTTCATCCGCAGTGCCTGCGGTCAGCTGGATGCGGCCGGAAAGGATGAACGTCATGCGGTCCGGTACCTCGCCGGCCCGCTGGATCACCTCGTCGATTCCGTAGCGTTCCAATGTCGCTGCCGGCATGAGCTTGCGTTGCTGGTCGGCACTCAGCTGCAACGTCGGTGCCACGACTCGGTCAATTGCTTCCGTCAGCCGTTCGGGCGTCGAGAAGTCATCCTCGGCTTCGTACAGATGCAGCCCAGCGCGCCGGGATGCGTACCAGACCCATTGCAAAAAAAGTGTTTTCGTTGGACCGTCGTCGGCAGGGGAGTTCAGCGGAATGGTGGTCCGATACTCGAGGCCGCCTGTTGGCGTCGTCGAAACTGTGCCGCCGCGGCGCCGCATCGGTAGTTCCGCGGCCAGCTGCGTCAGCACGGCGCAGACCTGATTGGGTGGGTCATCGAGGGAGAAGATCACCGTCACGGTGACCTTGTGCTTGTTTTCCGGGCGGCTCAGATTGGTGAACGAGGCGCCGGCGAGGACCGCGTTCGGGATGATCTGGAGTCCCGTACTGGTCTCCAGATGTACTGCACGCCAGTTGACTTCGACAACCCTGCCGCGCGCGGAGGGAGTATCGAGCCAGTCGCCGATCTGGAACGGCTGCTCGAACAGCATCAGCAGACCGGAGATGATGTGTCCGACCGAGTTCTGCAGCGTCAGACCGACGACGATCGAAGTGATCCCGAGCGCGGTGAAAAGACCGCGGACGTTGGCTCCCCAGATGTAAGCGAAGATCAGTGCAAGACCGACCGCGATGAGGACGAACCGGGCGACATCGACGAAGATCGTCGGCACCCGACTGCGCCAGGTTCCGGCCGGGGCACCCTGGAACAGAGCGGCGTTCACCCCGGACAACAGCAGGATGAGTACGACGAATGCGAAAAGTGTCGCGACGGTCCGGACCGAGGTGGCGCTCGCCGGCACCTGCCTGGCTTCGGTCAGCAGCAGCAGCAGCGCGCCGAGTGGCAACAGATAGTTGCGCAGCAGGGTCACGGGCCGCACCAGGAAGCTCTGCCTGCGACGCAGTGCGTGCTGCCACTCGGTGAGCGCTATCAGTCCGATCGGCAATCCGATCGCGATTCCGACGGCCCAGTAGAACCAGGCTGAGGTGAAGACGTTGGCGATCACCGTGGCTCCACCACTCGCCAGATCGGCTGTTCCTGCCCGTCGACGGTGACCGTGCCGACGGATGTGAAGTTCAGGGTCGACCGCAATGCCTGGTACACCTGGTCGGTGACGTCAATTCCGGGTTGTGGCGAGCCGCTCTTGACCTGGTAGGCGACATTCACCGCCGCACCCCACATGTCGTACACCACGGAGTGCCGGCCACCGAGGCCACTACTGACGGTGCCGGTGTCGATGCCTGCGCGCAGGCTCAGGTTGGTGTTCATCTCGCTGTTGAACCGGTCGATGATGCGCTGGCACTCGAGGGCGAAGTCGACGGTGCGCCGCACGTTGTCCAGCCTCGGCACGCTGAGACCGCAGCTGCCCAGGTAGCCGTTGCGGATCGCGCGGCCGCGTTCGATGCCGAGACTCTCGGCCGCAGCGTCGAATTGGCGCTCGATCTCGGTGACGACGGCGAGCGACCCTTGCGAGGTCAGTTCGGCCTGCAGCCGCTCCAGCCCCATGATCTCGATGAAGATCACCGTGACGTTCTGGTGCTCCTCGGCCGGGATCTCCTCGCCCTGCCGGTAGCGTTCGGCGACCGGCTCGGGCATCAGCAGCGCCAACAGCGTGGCGTTCTCCTTGCGCTGCTCGACGAGAAGTTCCTCCTTCACCGTCAGGCTTCTGCTCATCTCGTTGAAAGCCTCTGTCAGATCGCCGATCTCGTCGCGCGTCTCCACCGGTATGACGACGTCGTACTCGCCGGCGCCGATCCGCTGTGCGCCGGCCTCGAGCCGCCGGATCGGCCGGACGAACAGCTGGGCGAGGAACACCGAGGCGACACAGACGGCGAAGATGATTCCGACGGTCGACAGCACGATGGTCCTGGTGAAGGAGGCCTCTTTCGCGAACGCCTCCGAGGTGTCGACCGTCGCAACGATGGTCCAGTTCAGATCTGAATCGGGAATCGGCACCGGGGCGTATGCCGCTAGCGCCTCTCGGCCAAGGTAATCGGTGGCGATCTGCGTCCCCGATTCACCGCGCAGCGCGTTCCGAGTGGTTTCTGCCGGCACGGGCTGCACCAGCGTGGTCCCGCCCAGCTTGATCGCCCGTTCAGCGACGGCGACCGGAGTGCCGGCCTCGATCACGTCCCGCTTGTAGGCCTGCTGATCTTCCAAGAACACCCGGGAGTCGGAACGCATCAGGTTGTCGGGACCCACCAGAAAGACCTCACCGGTGTCGCCCATACCCGAGGCGTTCCATTGCTTGTCGAATGTCATCAGCCGGTTGACCTTTGACGCCGGAAACTGCAAAGCGAGCACGCCTATCGCGCGTCCGTCGGCCACGATCGGCGTGACCATCCACGCGGTGGGCTCGTTCTCCGCCGGCTGGTAGATCTCGAAGTCGGTGAATCCCACGTAGTCGAGTGCGTTGGACGACAACGCCTTTTCGTAAGCGCCGCGCAGTTTGGAGCCGCTGTAGGGCCCCGTGAGGATATTCGTGCCCAGGTCGACGTCCTTGAAGGCGGTGTAGACCATGTTGCCCCGGGCGTCGAGCAGCATGGCGTCCTCGAACTCGAACCGGGTGACTATCTCGCGGAAGAAACCTTGGTAGCGTGCGTTGGCCGCGGACCAGGTGCTGCCGTCGTGGGCGTCGTCGACCTTCACGGCCGTGGCATCGTTCTGCCGCAGTGCGGTGTAGTTCGCCTGGAGGTACCGCTGTGCGTTGTCTTTCGGGAGCAACTGGTCGATGTTCAGCGAGACGCCGCTGGCCTGCTGCACTTCCTTCAGATAGGTGTCGTGGTAGTAGTCGGTGATCGACTGCGACTGTGCCGGGGAGATGGGTTTGTCCTGCAGCGCATCGAACCCGGCGGTGAAGTCCGTCAGCGCAGTGCGGGTGGTGGACCCGCGCGCGTAGATGATCATCGAATTCCGTAGATCCGACAGTTGGTCCTGCAACGCGCGGGACTGCGACTGGCGAACCTCGGTCAGTCGATTGAAGACCGAATCTCGCATCGAGCCTCGGCCGGCATGGAAGCCGATGATGCCGACCACCGTGGCCGCCACGATGGTGCACAGCACCAGCATCACTACCAGCTTGGACTGGATGCTCACCTTAGCCAGCAGCCGACGACGGTGGAAGCGGTCGATGCGCCGGTCCGCCGTCGTGTGTGCCGCCACCCGCGGCGTTGCCGCGGTGTCGTCGGCGATCAGTTCGGGGGCATCCACTTTTGCCATCCCTTCGCGGGCCCAGCCTCAGCGGCTTGGCCGCAGGTCCATACCGATGTAGCAGAAGAGGCGGACGTGGCGAAGGGGATTCGGGAAGAAATTCACGCGAACGTCGAAAGCGCCGGGCTTGCCGGTCGGATGACTCCTTGCGCCGACCCGTGACAAACGAGGTGCGGCGGTGCCGTCCTCAGCCCTGGGCCAGGGTGGCCAGTTCCGGGCCGGACACGCGATAGGTGGTCCACTCGGACTGCGGCTTGCCGCCGACTTCCTCGTACAGCGCGATGGCGCCCGAGTTCCAGTTGAGCACCGCCCACTGCAGTCGGGAGTAGCCGTGCTCGACGCATTCCTGGGCCAGCGTCGACAGCAGCTTTCGGGCCAGGCCGAGGCGGCGGAAGTCAGGGCGCACGAACAGATCCTCGAGATAGATACCGGAGACGCCGTCCCAGGTGGAGAAGTTGAGGAACCACAAGGCAAAGGCGGCCGGCTGGCCGTCCACCTCCACGAAGTGACCCCACACGGTCGGCGTTTGGTCCGGGCCAGCGCCGAAAAGTGCGGTCCGAATCTGTGTTTCGGTCACCGTGCACTGATCGGCGGCCTTTTCGAAGGCGGCCAGTTCGTGGATCATCGCGGTGATCTCGACTTCGTCACCGGGTTGGACCCGGCGGATGATCACGGTCATTGCGGTACTCCTAGTGCGGTCAGCATGGTCCTGAATTTCGTTGTGGTCTCCATGACCTCATCGTCGGGATCGGATTCGGCGACGATGCCACCGCCGGCCCGGGCATCAACGGATCGCCGATCCGCGGACAGTTGTCCGCAGCGGATCGACACCACCCAGCGGCCGTCTCCGGCACTGTCGCACCAACCGACCGCGCCGGCGTAGAACCCGCGGTCGCCTTCGAGCTCGTTGATCAGTCTGGCCGCAGCCGCGGTCGGAACCCCGCCGACCGCCGGGGTCGGGTGCAGCGCGATAGCCAAATCCAGTGCAGTGGTTGATGGTTCGCGCAGCCGCCCGACGATCGGCGTACTCAGGTGCCAGACCGCGGCGGTGGCACTCAACTGCGGCTCGGCGGCGATGTCCAGTTCGGTGCAGAGCGGCTCGAGGGCCTCACGCATGATGTCGACGACCAGTTGGTGCTCGTGGCGATTCTTGGCCGACGCCGCCAGCGCGGCACCGTTGTCGGCGTCGGTCTGCGGGTCCGCCGAGCGCGGCGCCGAACCGGCAAACGGCTTGCAGGTCACCACATTTCCGCGGCGGGCCACCAACAGCTCGGGGCTGGCACCGAGCAGTGCGGTGCCGGCGTAGTCTGGGCCGGCCGCGCTGAGGTCGGTGAAAAATGCCGTGGCGGTGTGATCTTCGGCCAGCCGGGCCAGCACCGCGTACGGATCCAGTGGGGTATCGGCGGCCAGTGTTAGGGCGCGGGCCAGCACCACCTTGTGCAGGCCCGCAGCAGGATCTTGCAGCGCCTGTACTGCGGCGGCGACGCGGGCCCGGTGTACTTCCGGGGCGGGCCGGGTGGCCACGATCCGAACGGCCGGAAGGTCGCCGCGGGGCCGGTCCGGCAGCGCGTCGGCGAACGTCACAGTCGTGGGCGCCATCAACGCGGCCGGAGCTGTCAAGTCAAAAGGCAAGGCGCCCACCAGAATCGGTACCTCGCCGGTGGTCAGTGCCCGGCGCGCCGCATCGAGGTCGGCGAATCCCGTGGTAGGTCCGTCGGCAAGCATGACCCCATCGGGGGCAGCCAGTACGAACACGGGTTCGGGGCGGCTCACTCGGGCAAGCAGGGGTTGGGGTGACCGGTCAGACCGAGCGCAACCAGCTGCCGCACGCCATGCTCGAAACCGCACACCGAGATCGAGGCCGCCGCCATCGAGATGCGAATGCCGTCGGTCACCGGTAGCTCCATCCACCGGGCCATCACCACCCGGGAGAAGTGACCGTGCCCGACGAACACCACGTCGCGCGACGGCAGCTGCTCCAGAGCGAGCGCGATGGCGCGGTCCGCCCGCTCGCTGACGCCGGCCAGGCTCTCTCCACCGGGGCAACCGTGCGTCCAGACCAGCCAATCGGGGACCTGCTGCCGAATCTGTGCGGTGGTCAGCCCCTCGTAGTCGCCGTAGTCCCACTCGGCCAACAGTTCGGTGGTCTCGACGACCGGTAGCCCCGCCAGTTCCGCGGTGGTCACCGCGCGTCGCCGGGGGCTGCTGATCACCAGCGGGTCGTCGAGCTTCAGCTCGGCCAGCGCGTGGGCGGCGGATCGGGCCTGCTGCCGGCCTTCCTCGGTCAGTTCCAGATCGGTGCGTCCGGTATGCCGGCCGATGCGCGACCACTCGGTTTCGCCGTGCCGAAACAGGAGCAACCGGTGCAATGGTGGCTCGGTTGCGGTACTCACGCGGGAGATTCTGCCCCACGGTGAGCGGCGCCACATGCCCGCGTGCCAGGATGGGCACCGTGACGCGGGTACTTGCGGTCGCCAACCAAAAGGGTGGAGTCGCAAAAACGACAACAGTGGCATCGCTGGGTGCAGCGCTGACCGAGGAAGGCCAGCGGGTTCTGCTCGTCGACCTCGATCCGCAGGGGTGCCTGACCTTCTCGCTGGGCCAGGATCCCGACAAGCTTCCGGTGTCGGTGCACGAGGTGCTGCTCGGTGATGTGGAACCCGACACCGCGCTGGTCTCGACCGCTGAGGGTATGACCCTGCTGCCGGCCAACATTGACCTGGCCGGGGCCGAGGCGATGCTGCTGATGCGGGCCGGTCGGGAATACGCGCTCAAGCGGGCCCTGGCGAAATTGGCGACGGCTGCCGATCCCTTTGACGTGGTGATCATCGACTGCCCGCCGTCGCTGGGCGTGCTGACCCTCAACGGGCTGACCGCCGCCAACGATGTCGTCGTGCCTTTGCAGTGCGAGACCCTGGCGCACCGGGGCGTGGGACAGTTCCTGCGGACGGTCGACGACGTGCAGCAGATCACCAACCCGGATTTGCGGCTGCTGGGTGCGCTGCCGACGCTGTACGACGCCCGCACCACGCACAGCCGTGACGTCCTCCTCGACGTGGCCGACCGCTACAACTTGGTGGTGCTGGCTCCGCCGATCCCTCGCACGGTGCGGTTCGCCGAGGCGAGCGCATCCGGGTCGTCGGTATTGGCGGGCCGAAAGAACAAGGGCGCCCTCGCCTATCGCGAACTGGCCAAATCGTTGCTCATGCACTGGAAGAAGAACAAGGCCCTGCCGGTCTTCACCCCCGACGTGTGATTTGTGCACGTCACGTAACGCTGAGCGTTACCCGACGTGCACAAATCACTGGCCGAGTGCGACCAGCTGACTCCCGCGCTGTTCCACGAGCGTGCTACCGGCGACGGCCGGGATCACCGCGGTGTTGACCGGCTGGCGGGCCAGCGGGATGTGGGTCTGGCCGGCCCCGGTCTGCGCGTCGAAGGTGTCGTAGCCGCTGGTCACCGGGACCAGGAGATGCCCGGCGAGCACCGTGGCGGGGCCGATCGGCGCCTGCCCGCCCTGCGCACTGACGGTGTACTTGTAGTGCAGGCCGTTGGCGTCGAACACCAACACCGAGTCGCCGGTGTACCAGGTGATCAGGTCACCGGCCCGGGTCATCGCGGTGACCGGCGTGGCCGAATGCGGCAGCAGGGTGCTCGCGACGATGGAACCGGTTTCGTCGATCACGTTGACCGCCGGCCTGGGGGTCGGCACGTACACCGCCGTCTTGGTCTCGGACACGGCGATCACCTGGGCATCGGAATCCGCGCTGACGCCGGGCTGCGATACCCGCTTGATGTCCGGCTGGTCTTCTTCCTTGGCCGCCTTGAGCAGCGTCAGCCGCATGTCCTTCTGATTGGGACAGGCCTCCATAACGGCCACCGACGCCGGGCTGGCCGCCGCGGACATCAGCCGGCACAGGGGAGAAGCGGGCACGCCGGGCTTGACCCGCGCGTCGAGATAGCCGTAGCTGATCATCCGCACCAGGTCCGAGCGCCACTGCTCCAGGCGGCTGTCGCCGTACGACAGCACCGTGGAGCCATCGGTCGACAGGTTCACCTCGGCATCGCCCAGACTGCTGCGGGACGGTCCGCGCCGCCCGTTGGTCGCATCGATGGCGCTGACCTGGCCGCAGCCGCGCGGATCGGGGTACACAGCCACTGCGAACTGGTACACCGTGGTGACGCCGCACAGGTCGACGTCGCGCGCGTAACTCCAGAGCGATCTTCCGTCGACCGGGTCGCGCCCGTCGACCCGATCGCCGGCGCCGGTCACCACGACGCCGCCGACCACCAAAGGCTGCGTCGTCTTGCCGCTGGGCGCCGTCCACAGTTGGCGCAGCGATGTGGGCACCGCCTTCAGCAAGTGCAGCGGCGGGATCGGGCCTGCCGCGGGCCGGCTGACGGTGGCCCGCGCGTCGCTGTGCCACCAGATCACTGCGGCACCGACTGCCACGGCCACGGCGATGGCCACGGCGGCGATCAGATCAGCTTTGGTCCGTCGTTCCGGTTTGACCATAGGGCGCCGACGACCTGCGGCTATTCGGCTGCAGGGGCTGCGGCGGTCGCAGCGTCGGCATTCGGAGCGATCGACGCCGAGGTCTTGCTCGGGCGGCGCCGCCGGCGCCGGCGACCCGAATGGTTCGACTCGGCGGGGCCGTCGCCGGCCGCCTCGCTGTTCTCGGGGGCATCGGAGTCGGACGAACCGTTCGCCTCGACATGACCGGTTGCGGTCTCACCGGCACGGGTGCGGCGCCGCGCGCGGCTGCGGGCCCGGGCCGGCCGGTCCTGGTCGGTGCTCGACTCGCGCTTGATATCAGGGTCCGAGGACCGTGCGGCCTTCTTGTCCGGCTTCATCCGCGACGCGCCCACCGAGCCCGTCACGTCGGTCGGGATGTCCAATTCCTCGTAGAGGTGCGGGGACCGGGAGTAGGTCTCGGCCGGGTCGGGGCAGTCGAGGTTGAGGGCCTTGTCGATCAAGGTCCATCGGGTCAGCTCGTCCCAGTCCACCAGCGTGACGGCGATGCCGGTCTTGCCCGCGCGTCCGGTGCGGCCGATGCGGTGCACGTAGGACATTTCGTCCTCGGGGATCTGGTAGTTGATGACGTGCGTGATGTCGTCGATGTCGATACCGCGGGCGGCGACGTCGGTGGCGACCAGCACGTCGATTTCACTGTTTCGGAACGACTTGAGTGCCTTCTCACGGGCGATCTGGCCTAGGTCACCGTGCACGGCGCCGACCTTGAAGCCGCGCTCGGCGAGCTCGTCGGACACCTTCTGCGCGGTGCGCTTGGTGCGGGTGAAGATCATGGTCGCGCCGCGGCCGTTGGCCTGCAGGATCCGGCTGACCATCTCCACCTTGTCCAGCGCATGCGCGCGGTAGACGTACTGCTTGGTGGTGTCGTGGGTGGCCGCCGAGTGCGGGGCCTCGGCGCGGATGTGCGTCGGCTGGTTCATGAAGGTGCGGGCCAGCGTGATGATCGGGTCCGGCATGGTGGCCGAGAACAGCATGGCCTGCCGAGAATCCGGGGTCAGCCGCAGGATGCGCTCGATGTCAGGCAGGAAGCCCAGGTCCAGCATCTCGTCGGCCTCGTCGAGGACCAGCACGCTCAGGCCACCGAGCTGCAGGTGCCCCTGCTGGGCCAGGTCCAGCAGTCGGCCGGGGGTGCCGACGATGACGTCGACGCCCTTCTGCAGGGCCTCGATCTGCGGCTCGTACGGACGGCCACCGTAGATGGCCTCGACGCTGAATTTGCGGTCCCCGGCCTCGCCGGCACGCAGGTATTTGCTGGCCATCTTGAGGTCACCGTGCACCTGGATGCACAGCTCGCGGGTCGGCACGACGATCAGGGCGCGGGGCACGCCGGTCAGCGGGCGCTCGGCGTCGCTGGTCACGCGGTGCAGCAGCGGCACCCCGAACGCCAGGGTCTTGCCCATACCCGTGCGGGCCTGGCCGATGAGGTCGTCGCCGGCCAGTGCCAGCGGCAGGGTCAGCTCCTGGATGGCGAACGGATGGGCCTTGCCGTCCTCGGCCAGGGCCCGGACGATTTCGTCCCGAACGCCGAGGTCAGCGAAAGATTTTTCAGATGTGGGCGTGACAGTAAGCGCGGTCATGAGTAGGTGTGGATGCCTTCCAGTGTTATCGGAGTCGGTGCTCGCAGTTGTCCACGCGCGCACGAGTCTGACGAAAAGCACTGGGGCCCTCGGGGCGATTCTGCCGAATTCAGCCGGACGATCCGGCGAGCTGGAGAACCACGGTCACCCGCAAACAGATGAAGCCGCGGATGGAGGCGGGCCAACACGTGCACGCACATTTCTTCGGTCGCAGCCGGTTTCTCGTTGCTCCGAACCGGCCCGGGATGGCCCGGAACTGGCTCGGAGACGGCCGCAGCCACGATCATTGTAGCTGGTGGCGTCGCCGGTCGGCTGTGACGCGGCTCGCGGTCTAGAGTTGGGCCATGCCTTCGATGTCCCAGGCGCAGCCCGAGCAGACGGCAACTCCGGTGAATCCGTCCGTGTCCGCCGACCATCCCGGCGTCAACGAATTGTTCGCATTGTTGGCCTATGGCGAGGTCGCGGCGTTCTATCGACTGACCGAAGAAGCGCGGATGGCGCCGAATCTGGCCGGGCGCATCAACCTGGCGCGCATGGCCGCCGCCGAGATGGGGCACTTCGACGTGCTTCGCGACGCGCTGCACAGCCGTGGCGTTGACGTTGTCCCGGCGATGACGAAATATGCTGCGGCACTGGAGAATTACCATCGCCTGACCACGCCGAGCACGTGGTTGGAGGCGTTGGTCAAGACCTACATCGGCGACGCTCTGGCGGCTGATTTCTACCTGGAGATCGCCGGCTCGCTGCCCACGGCGGCCGCCGACGTGGTGCGCACGGTGCTCGGGGAGACCGGCCACTCGCAGTTCGTGGTGGCCGAGGTGCGGGCCGCGGTCGGCGCCAGCGACCGCCAGCGGCACCGGTTGGCGCTGTGGTCGCGCCGGTTGCTGGGGGAGGCGATCACTCAGGCGCAATTCGTGATGGCCGAGCATGAGGAACTGGTCGACCTGGTGCTGTCCAGCGGGGAAGGACTGACCCAGATGACGGAGTTTTTCGAGCGACTGCAGCAGACGCACGTGAACCGGGTGCGCGAACTCGGCCTCGGCTGAGTCCACGCACCCGGTTCACGGGTGCTGCGGTGACTACCTGGTGCAGGTGGTGATCATCGAGTTGTTGTTCTGCGCGGCGACCGCCGTGCCCGAGCCGTCGGTGATCGAGCAGTTCAGCTGACCGGTGACGCTGGTGGCGGTCACCGAGCTGAGGGCGACGCCCGGGTTCAGGGTGACCGTTCTGGCCCACGGCAGCGCCACGTTGACGTCGGTCTGCAGGGCACCCTGCCCGTCGGTGTAGATCACGGTCACCAAGTCGAGCAGTGGCCGGTTGCCCGTGATCCGGTAGGTCACCGTGTTCGCCGCGGGCGCCACTGGTGCGGCGGGTGCGGCTGCAGGGTCGGTGCCCGGCACGGCCGGCGGGACGGCTTCTGCCGTCGGGGCCGCCGGCGTCGGGGTGACGGTGGTGACGGTCTCGGGAGCCAGCGAGGCGGTGGGCGGTGCCGCCGTCGCGCGCGGGCGCGGGGCAGCCGACGGCGTGGCCGTCGGCGCTGCGGACTGGCTGGTGCCGGGCGGAGTGATCGGCGCCGTGACGGGACCGCTGTCCCCGCCGCCGAGGATCACGACGGTGCAGATCACTGCGACCAGCAGGATCGCACCGGCAACGCCGGCCACCCAGATCCAGCGGCGGTCGATGGCGTGCTGGTACTCGTAGGCGTCGTCGTAATCTGCGTCCGCAGCGCCGCCGTCGTAGTCGTCGTAGTCATGGTCTGCTTCGGCCGCGGCCACGCGGTCGGTGTCGGCGTAGCTGCTGGTGTACTCGCCGGATGCCGGGCGGTCGGCCACGTCGGTGGTCGAACCGTACGAGTCATACGAGCTGTACGTGCCAGAGCCGTAGGACCCGCTGTACGAGTCCGCACCGTAGTTGCTGCGGCCGTATCCACTACTGGTGCTGTAGCCGTCGGCCCCACGGTCGAAGCTGCTGTAGCCCGCGTGGCTAGGGGTGTCCCCGTAGCCGCCGGTGGATGCCGGCGACGGTGCTGAATATCGCGAATATGTCCTGCTCATGGCGACTTTCCCCGGTCGAGTATCACTTACCCTGCCGATGCTAGTGGTGTGGAAGTTACAGACGAGGTTGGCACGCGGGAGATCCGATAACGGTCGGGACTCGGTTCAGCAGACCCGGTCGATCCGACCCATCGCGACCTCGTCAGCAGTTGCCGTTCCGCACCGTCGGGGGCCCCACAACCGTGATGACGTCGTGACCTCCGGCGACGCCGTCCGCGCCGGTTCGCCACCGGCGAACGCGCCCCCGGCCACCTTGACGGCGCGCACCGACTAGCCTCCTCTGCAGGGTTCGATCGCAGATCGAATGAACCTGAACAAGTGAAAGGGGTCAGCGTGGAGGTCAAGATCGGTGTCACCGACAGCCCGCGCGAACTGTTCCTGAACAGCGCGCAGACTCCCGAGGAAGTGGAGACGCTGGTCACCGACGCGCTCGCCAAGGAGCCGGGCGTGCTGGCGCTGACCGACGAGAAGGGTCGTCGATTCCTGGTGCAGACCGCCAAGATCGCCTACGTCGAGATCGGTGCGGCCGACGTCCGCCGGGTCGGCTTCGGCGTCACCGCCGGCAAGGACTGACCGCCACCTCCTCGCGAGCAGACACAAAACTGCCCCTTTTCCATCGAAAAGGGGCAGTTTTGTGTCTGGTCGCCTCAGCGCTCAGCGGGTGAGTGGAACGTGTGACAGTCCGCCCCAGGCGAACTGCACCGTGCCGTCGACCGCCGCCTCCTTCGAGATGGGCCGGTCGTTGTTGAGCCAGTAGCGAGCGCAGTCGACGCTGATCGCCACCAGGCCGACGGCGATCATCCGGGCCCGGTGCGCTTCCAACCCCGAATCACTACTGACCAGGTCGAACACGGCGTCGGTACACGAATCGGTGGCGACCTTCACCTGCGCCGACACCTGAGGCTCGGTGACGTAGTCGTTCTCGAAGATCAACCGGTAGCCCTGGCTGTCGTGCTCGATGAAGTCGAAGAATGCCCCGACCGCGGCACGGAGCCGCTGCCGGTTGTCGGTGGTCGCGCTCAACGCCTGCCGAACGCCCAGCAGCAGGTTGTCCACGTGCCGCTGCAGGACCGCCAGGTACAGCTCCAGTTTCGACGAAAAGTGTTGGTACAGGACGGGTTTGCTCACGCCGGCGCGGTCGGCGATCTCGTCCATGCCGGCCGCGTGGTAGCCGCGGTCGACGAACACATCGCTCGCCGCGATCAGCAGCTGACCGCGCCGTTCGTCCCGCGGCAGCCGGTTGCCCCGCCGATTCGTGGCCGGGCCGCCCTGCGTGCCGTCGGTTGCGGCTTGCGTGCCTCTGGTGTCAGAGGTATTGGCGACCTCGCTCATCACGTCCTCAATCTGGCATCGTCCGGCACTGGGCCGAGACCGCTGTCAGGACCCGGTCTGGACCCTGTTGTTCATGGTCGGCCAACCTGTTGTTCAGGTCGGCCGACCCGGCAGTTTATCGCCCCGACACTACTACCGTTAGTTCTCAGCGGCCGTGGCGCTACCAGCGGTTCGGCGATTCTGTCTGCCGCGCTCGAACGTGGGGTGGCGTGCCGTCGTCCGCATCGGCGCAGGCCTGTGCCATCCTGGTTCGGTGACCTACGACCCGGGGCGAGGCGGCGCCGGTCGCGTCCCCGTGGTGCGCAACGAGTGGCACGAGCCTTTGCGTGCCCAGCGGGACCCGGTGGCCGAGGATTCGGGACGGCTCCGGTCCAATCGCGACGACCGGCCGCAGATGCGTAAGCAGACGTGGCTGGGCCGCTTTGTGTCCACGTACGGGTGGCGCGCATACGCGCTGCCCGCGCTTGCGGTGATCACCGGAGTCGTGGTCTATCAAGGGGTTTCCGGCACGCCACCGGCCGGCCCGGCGACGGCCCACGCGCCGCTGGTCGGCCAGCCCACGATCAATTCGGGGAGCACCGCGATCGTCGGCGCACCGCCGAAGGGTCTGACCCAGTTCGACGTGAACCTGCCCACCGGGATCCTGCCGGACGGGGGACCCTTCACCGAAGCAGGCGCCAAGACGTGGCACGTCGTGCCGGGCAGCACCCCGAAGATCGGTCAGGGCACCGCCAAGTCGGTCACCTACACCGTCGAGGTGGAGGACGGCGTGGACACCACCAGTTTCGGTGGCGACGAAGCGTTCGCCCGGATGGTCGCCGAAACCCTGGCCAACCCGAAGAGCTGGACGCACGACGGGAAATTCGCGTTCACCCGCATTGACGCGAGTTCGCCTGAGACACCGGATTTCCGGGTGTCGCTGACCTCGCCGATGACCGTGCGGGAAGGCTGCGGCTACGACATTCAGCTGGAGTCGTCGTGCTTCAACCCGGCGTACTTCCCGGCCGATGGTGGCAAAGCGCAGTCGCGGGTGTTCATCAACGAGGCCCGGTGGGTCCGCGGTGCCGTGCCGTTCCAGGGCGACATCGGCTCATATCGTCAGTATCTGATCAACCACGAGGTCGGACACGGCATCGGTTACCGCTTGCACGAGCCGTGCGGTGACAACGGCGGGCTGGCGCCGATCATGATGCAGCAGACCTTCTCGACCAGCAACAACGACGATGCCAAGTTCGATCCGGAGTCGGTCAAGCCGGACGGAAAGACTTGCCACGTCAACTCCTGGCCGTATCCGATCCCCTGAGCGCAATCCCGCCGCGGCGGGGAAGCAGACCCGGCTCATTGCCGTTGATTTCAGTACCTGTTGAGATGGTCAGCAGTCGAATCAGGCGATCGGCGGGTCCCGCCGTCGCCGAGACGAGGATCAAGGAGACACGGTGTCGACCCCGCTGCCGCCGCTGGTGCAACCAGCGGCCGAACTGACTCGTGAAGAGGTGGCGCGGTACAGCCGCCACCTGATCATCCCGGTTCTGGGGGTGGACGGGCAGAAGCGGCTGAAGAACGCCCGTGTGCTTGTGATCGGTGCCGGCGGGCTGGGCTCGCCGACGTTGCTATACCTGGCCGCGGCCGGCGTCGGGACCATCGGCATCGTGGAGTTCGACGTCGTCGACGAATCGAACCTGCAGCGCCAGATCATCCACGGCCAGTCCGACATCGGCCGGTCGAAGGCCCAGAGCGCCCGCGATTCCATTCTCGAGATCAACCGGCTGATCACCGTCAACCTGCACGAATTCCGCCTCGACACCGATAACGCGGTGGCGCTGTTCGAGCAGTACGACCTGATTCTCGACGGCACGGACAACTTCGCCACCCGCTACCTGGTCAACGACGCGGCGCTGCTGGCCCACAAGCCCTATGTCTGGGGCTCGATCTACCGCTTCGAAGGTCAGGTCTCGGTGTTCTGGGAAGACGCCCCCGACGGTCTCGGACTCAACTACCGCGATCTCTACCCGGAGCCACCGCCACCGGGCATGGTGCCGTCATGTGCCGAGGGCGGGGTCCTGGGCATCCTCTGCGCCTCCATCGCGTCGGTGATGGGCACCGAGGCGATCAAGCTGATCACCGGCATCGGGGCGCCGCTGCTGGGCCGGCTGATGGTGTACGACGCGCTGGACATGTCCTACCGCACCATCAGGATTCGCAAAGACCCGGCGACGCCGAAGATCACCGAATTGATCGACTACGACGCGTTCTGCGGCGTGGTGTCCGACGAAGCAGCGGCGGCCGCCGCAGACAGCACGGTGACGCCGGGGGAACTGCGGCACATGCTCGACTCCGGCAAAGGCATCGCGCTGATCGATGTCCGCGAACAGGTCGAGTGGGAGATCAACCACATCCAGGGCGCCGAACTGATTCCCAAGTCGACCCTGGAGACCGGGGCCGGGCTGGCCCGGTTGCCGCAGGACCGCATTCCGGTTCTCTACTGCAAGACCGGCGTCCGCTCGGCCGAGGCTCTGGCCACCGTGAAGAAGGCCGGTTTCGTTAATGCGCTGCACCTGCAGGGCGGGATCGTGGCCTGGGCAAGGCAACTCGAACCCGACATGGTTATGTACTGACACGCCGGGGCGAGCGAAGCGACGGAGAGGACTCTGTCCGGGTGAGCACACCTTAGGCTGATCGGGTGACCGTCGACCGACCTCCCGAACATGTGCTGACGGCGTTCGGCCTGACCGGTCTACGACCGGTGCCGCTCGGCTCAAGCTGGGAGGGTGGCTGGCGCTGCGGCGAGGTTGTGCTGTCCATGGTTGCCGACAACGCCCGCGCCTCATGGTCGGCCAAAATCCGCGAGACCCTGTTCGTGGACGGCGTCCGTCTGGCCCGGCCGGTCCGGGCCACCGATGGGCGCTACGTGGTCGCCGGCTGGCGCGCCGACACGTTTGTCACCGGCACGCCCGAACCCCGGCACGATGAGATCGTCTCGGCGGCCGTCCGCCTGCACGAGGCGACTGCCAAGCTGGAGCGGCCACGGTTCCTGACCCAACCGCCGGCAGTGCCGTGGACTGACGTCGACGTGTTCATCGCCGCCGACCGGGCGGCCTGGGAGGACCGGCCGCTGCAGTCGCTACCGCCGGGGGCCCGGGCGGTGCCGGGCACCACCGATGGTCGTCGTTCGGTCGAACTGATCAATCAGCTTGCGACACTGCGCAAGCCGACTCGCAACCCGAGCCAGCTCGTGCACGGTGACCTGTACGGCACGGTGCTTTTCGCGGGTACGGCCGCCCCCGGCATCACCGACATCACGCCGTACTGGCGGCCCGCATCGTGGGCGGCGGGTGTGGTGGTCGTCGACGCCCTGTCCTGGGGTGAGGCCGACGACGGGTTGATCGAACGGTGGGCGTCACTGCCGGAGTGGCCGCAGATGTTGTTGCGCGCATTGATCTTCCGGCTGGCGGTGCATGCGCTGCATCCGCGGTCCACGGCGGCGGCGTTCCCGGGTTTGGCGCGCACCGCCGCCCTGGTCCGGCTGGTGCTCTAGGGTTTCCGCGCCGTCAGAACCGGTGGCGCACTGAGTCTTTGCCGCGCAACGGCACCCGGCCGTCGACGGCCAGCACGCCCTCGGCGCGTAACTTTTCGAGTTGCCGGGTCGCCAGGTGCGGGGCGGGCCGGCCCGACGCGGTGATCACCCGGTGCCACGGCAGATCCGACGAGTCGGTGCGCATGATCCAGCCGACTATGCGTGGGCTGGAAAGCCCTGCGGCATCGGCGATGTCGCCATATGTCGATACCCGGCCGGCCGGAATCGAGGCGACGAGCGCCCGGACCTTCTCGACTTGTTCGTCGGTGACGGCGGCCATGGTCAGAACAGGTGACGCCGGATCACGTCGGCGGTCTCGGCGGGCATGGCGTGCGGCACCATGTGGTCGCAGTCGAAGTCGGTCAGCACGAAGTCGGCGCCAAGTCGGGACTGCAGCCCGGACACGAGTTCCGTTGTCACATAGGGCGGCTGGGTCCGTTTGGCTCGGACCAGCGTCGTCGGAGTGCCCCGCTGTGGCAGGACAGCCGGACGTGCCAGCTCACTCCAGTACGACATCATCGCGGGCAGGCTGATCCGCCAGCCGAAGCGTCCGCCGGGCAGCGCGATCAGATGCTCGTCCAGGTCGCGCTCGAGTTCGTCGGGATGGGCTGCGGCGACCTCGCCCCATGATCCGTGCACCTTCTCGTCGCGGGCCTGCTGCCGGTCCGGGTAGTCGGGCGAGTCGAACATGGCGTCGGCGATATCTCGCATCCAGCCGCCGTCCAGCCCGGTCGCCGGGTCCAGCAGTACCAGCGCAGATACCAGTTCCGGATGTGCGGCAGCGAGATTCAGTGCGACCGCAGCGCCGAACGAGTGGGCCACCACGACCACGGGACGGTCGGCCTCGTCCCGCAGCAACGCGGCCAGCGCCGCGACGTTGGCATCGATGGTCCACGGCGCCGCCCACGACGACCGGCCATGTCCCAACAGATCCGGCGCCAGCATCGCGTATTCGGGCAGGTGGCCGTCGGCCAGCGTCTGCCACCGTTTGCCGTGCCCGGTCAGGCCGTGGAGGGCCAAGATCTGCGCGGGCCGCGCCGGGCCATAGCGGTACACCTGCAAGCTCACGGAGTCGATGCTGCCAGGACGCTCGTCGGCCGGATTTGTCGGACCCCCGTGGTTGCATCCCTGCCATGGCCGCCCCGCACACCGCACTCACCGCCCCCGGCTCGGTTCATGCCCTGACCGAGCCCGGGCAGCGTGGCATCGTGCGGGTGCTGGGCGGCCCCGGCACGGGCAAGACCGAGCTGCTGATCCATACCGCCGCAACGCATATCGCCGCCGGCGCCGATCCGGAGTCGGTGCTGCTGCTGACCGGCTCGGCTCGCCTCGGCAGCCGGGTCCGCGGCGCGATCACCTCGGCTCTCCTGGCCGATACCGGTCAGGTCACTCGGGAGCCGCTGGTCCGCACCCTGCATTCGTATGCGTTCGCGGTGCTGCGGCTCGCCGCGCAGCGCGCCGGTGACCCACCGCCGCGGCTCATCACGAGCGCTGAGCAGGACGGCATCATCCGTGAGCTGCTCCTCGGTGATCTCGAGGACGGCGACGCTGCCGGCGTGGACTGGCCCCTGCAACTTCGGCCGGCGCTGGCCACCGCCGGGTTCGCCACCGAACTGCGGGACCTGTTGGCGCGCTGCACCGAACGTGGCGTCGATCCCGCGGACCTGCGGCGCATCGGCCGGAAGGCAGGGCGCCCGGAATGGGTTGCGGCGGCCCGGTTCGCGCAGGTGTACGAGCAGGTGATGCTGTTGCGCAGCGCCGTCGGCATGGCCGCGCCGCAGGCCACGGTGCCGGCACTGGGTGCGGCCGAACTGGTCGGTGCGGCGCTCGAGGCCTTTGCGGTCGATCCCGCGCTGCTGGATGCCGAGCGCTCCCGCATCCGGTTGCTGCTCGTCGACGACGCTCAGCATCTCGATCCGCAGGCCGCCTTGCTGGTCCAGGTGCTGGCCGCCGGGGCGCAGCTGACAGTGATCGTCGGCGACCCGAGCCAGACGGTGTTCGGGTACCGCGGCGCCGAAGCGGCGCTGCTGTACGGCCCTGAGGACCAGCCCTCAGTGGTGCTGACCGAGTCTCATCGGTGCGCACCCGCAGTGGCCGGTGCGGTGTCCGCCGTCGCCGGGCGGCTGCCCGGGGTGGACGCGTCCCGGGCACTGAGCTCGGCGACGGCGGGGGAATCCGGGTCGCTGCAGGTGCGTATCGCCGGTTCGCCGCACGCCGAGTCCGCGCTCATCGCCGATGCCCTGCGCCGGGCCCACCTGGTCGACGGGGTGCCGTGGTCGCAGATGGCGGTCATCGTCCGTTCGGTGCCCCGGGCCGGGACAACACTGGCTCGGGCGCTGATTGCGGCGGGTGTACCGGTGCAGCAGCAGGCCGGCACGGCACCACCGGCGCAGCATCCCGCGGTATCCGCCCTACTCACGGTGCTCGACTGTGTTGCCGACCGGTTGACCGACGACCGCGCGCTGGCGCTGCTCACCGGGCCGATCGGCAGGGTCGACCCGGTGTCGCTGCGCCAGTTGCGCCGCGCGCTGCGCCGAGCCGACGGCACCGGGCGGGAGTTCGGTGAGCTGCTCACCGAGGCGCTGGGTGGTGGCCTGGAGCTGCAGCTACCCGAGCAGCTGGTCCGGCCCGTGCGACGGGTGCGCTCGGTGCTCGACGCGGCGCGCCGGTCGGGGGCTGCGGGTCAGGATCCGCGGTTCGTGTTGTGGCAGGCCTGGCAGCACACTGGGCTGTCGCGCCGCTGGCTGACTGCCGCCGGGCGGCCTGGTGCCGCCGGGGTCGCCGCCGGAGCCGACCTGGATGCGGTCACCGCGCTGTTCGACACCACCGAGCAGTACGTGGCGCGCACCGCCGCCGCGTCGTTGACCGGCCTGATCGACCACGTTCGCGCCTTGTCCTGGTCGGGTTCGACCTTCGAGCGTGCCGACGCCGACGAAGTCGCCGTGCTCAGCGCGCACGCCGCGCTCGGCCGGGAATGGGACTTCGTGGTCATCGCAGGCCTGCAGGAAGGGTTGTGGCCCAACACGGTTCCGCGCGGCGGCGTCCTGGGCACTCAGCAGCTGCTCGACATCATCGACGGCGTGGGCGACGCGCGCGGGATGTCGGCCACCGCACCGCTGCTGGCCGAGGAACGACGGCTGTTGGTCGCCGCGCTGGGCCGGGCCCGCAACCGGGTCATGGTGACGGCCGTCGACAGCGACAACGGTGACGAGGCGCTGCTGCCGTCCACCTTCTGCCAAGAGTTGGCAGCGCTGGCCGGCGGCGCCGATCCAGAGGAACTCGCCCCGCCGCCCGTGCACGCTCCAGCAGTGCTGTCTCCGTCCGCGCTGGTGGGCCGCTTGCGGGCGGTGGTGTGCGCTCCGGCAGGAGCCGTCGAAGAGGATGACCGACGCTGTGCAGCAGCACAATTGGCCCGGCTGGCCGAGGTTGGCGTATCCGGTGCCGACCCGGCACGTTGGTACGCGAGCACGTCGCTGTCCACCGAGGAACCACTGTGGTCCGGCGCCGAGCACACCGTCACGCTGTCGCCGTCGACCGTGCAGACCCTGACCGACTGCCCGCTGCGCTGGATGCTGGAGCGCCACGGCGGCAGCGACGGGCGCGACCTGCGTTCGGCCTTGGGCTCGTTGGTGCACGCCCTGGTCGCCGACTCGGGCCGCGGCGAGTCCCAGTTGCTGACCGAGTTGGAAAAGGTATGGCAGCAGCTGCCTTTCGAGTCGAACTGGTACGCCGACAACGAGCTGGACCGCTACCGTGCCATGTTGTCCACGTTCATGACGTGGCGTCAGGAAAGTCGCGCTGAGCTCACCGAGGTCGGCACCGAACTGGAAGTCACCGGCGTAATCGCCGATGCGCCCGACGGCCCGCAGGTCCAGGTGCGGGGGCGCATCGACCGGTTGGAACGTGACCGCGACGGCCGCCTCGTGGTGGTGGACGTCAAGACCGGAAAGAGCCCCGCCACCAAGGCCGACGCCCAGCAACACGCGCAACTCGCGCTGTACCAGCTGGCCATCGCTGAAGGTGTTGTGCCACAAGGCGATCAACCGGGTGGCGGCCGGCTGGTCTACCCGGCCAAGCCGTCCCGCGCCGGCGCCACCGAGCGCGAGCAGGACCCGCTGGGCGAGTCGGCCCGCGATGAGTGGCGGCAGCGGGTAGCCGATGCCGCATCGGCGACCGCGGGCCCGCAGTTCATCGCGCGGCTGGGTGCCGGTTGCGCGAGCTGCCCGGTCCGGGCCATGTGCCCGGCGCAGGGTACGAAGGGGGGATGCGCATGACGCACAGGCCCGCCGAACTCGCCGAAGCGCTCGGGTTGTTCGCACCCACCGACGAGCAGGCCGCGGTCATCGCCGCACCGCCCGGGCCGCTGGTGGTGATTGCCGGCGCCGGCGCCGGGAAAACCGAGACCATGGCGGCGCGGGTGGTGTGGCTGGTGGCCAACGGGTATGCCACTCCGTCGCAGGTGTTGGGACTGACGTTCACCCGAAAGGCGGCCGGACAGTTGTTGCGCCGGGTCCGTACCCGACTGGCGCGCCTCGCTGGTTCGGGACTGCTGCCCGGTGTCTCACTGGCCGACGAGCACGCCACGGTCGGCACCTACCACGCCTTCGCCGGCACCCTGCTGCGCGAGCACGGGCTGCTGCTGCCGATCGAGCCGGCGACCCGACTGATCACCGAAACCGAGTTGTGGCAGTTGGCTTTTCGGGTGGTGTCCGATTACCCGGGCCAGCTGCGCACGGACAAGTCGCCGGCTGTGGTAACCCAGATGGTGCTGCGCCTGGCCGGCCAATTGTCCGAGCATCTGGTCGACACCGACGCCGTGCGCGACACCCACCACGAGCTGGAGCGGCTCATCGGCACGCTGCCCGGCGGGCCGGGTCAGCGCGGCGGGCCCACGCAGTGGCTGCTGAACTTGCTGGCCACCCAGACCGAGCGGGCCGAGCTGGTACCGCTGATCGACGCGGTGCACCAGCGGATGCGGGACGCGCAGGTGATGGACTTCGGTACCCAGATGTCCGCAGCGGCGCAGTTGGCGTCACGTTTCCCGCAGGTCGGCGCGCAGCTGCGACAGCGGTACCGAGTGGTGCTGCTCGACGAATACCAGGACACCGGGCACGCCCAGCGGGTCGCGCTGTCGTCGTTGTTCGGCGGTGGCCTCGACGATGGCTTGGCACTCACCGCCGTGGGCGATCCGATTCAGTCCATCTACGGCTGGCGCGGCGCCTCGGCGACCAACCTGCCGCGGTTCACCACCGATTTCAGCCTGTCCGACGGTTCGCCCGCCCCGACCCTGGAGCTGCGGACCAGTTGGCGCAACCCGCCGCGGGCGCTGCGGCTGGCCAACGAGGTGTCCGCGGCGGCGCGCCGCCGTTCGGTCAGCGTGCGTGAACTCCTGCCGCGGCCGGGCGCCGAGCCGGGCATCATCCGCTGTGCTCTATTGAATGATGTTGTTGCCGAGCGTGATTGGGTTGCAGATCATTTGGCTCGGCGGTATCACGGTGCGATCCCCGCCGGGGAGCCGGTACCGACGGCCGCCGTCCTGGTGCGCCGGAACGCCGACGCCGCGCCCATCGACGAGGCGCTGACCGAACGCGGTGTGCCGGTCGAGGTGGTCGGCCTGGCCGGGCTGTTGGCCATCCCCGAGGTCGCGGACGTGGTTGCGATGTTGCGACTGGTCGCCGAGCCGACCGCCGGGGCCGCCGCGATGCGGGTGCTCACCGGCGCGCGGTGGCGGTTCGGTGCCGCTGATCTGGCGACGCTGTGGCGGCGGGCAGCGGAGTTGGATGTGCCTGACGCCGCACGCACTTCCGGGACCTCCGCTGAGCAAGCAGTGGCCCAGGTCGCCCCCGATGCCGACCACGCCTGCCTGGCCGATGCCATCAGCGATCCGGGTCCGGCCGACCGCTACTCGCCGGAGGGGCACCGCAGGTTACTGGCGCTGGCCGCGGAGCTGAGTCAGCTGCGCGCGCACCTGCACCAGCCGCTGCCGGACCTGGTCGCCGAAGTGCGCCGGGTCCTGGGCATTGATGCCGAAATCCGCGCGGCCAG
>JARLGS010000198.1 GCA_031292695.1 Mycobacterium sp.
GTCGACGCGCTCCTCCAGCGGGATGAACACGTCGTGCGTCCGGGTCAGCCCCACCCGGTAGCGCCCCGACGCCTCAAGCTGCCGGCGCAGTTCCAGCGCCGCCGCCAGGGCGACATATTTCTCGTAGGTGCCGGAGATGCCGATCGCACCGGGGTCCTTGCCGCCATGGCCGGGGTCGAGCACCACCAGCGGCAGCGTGCGCGGCGGCGGCTGGGTGGCGCGCAACGGCGCCGACCAGGCGGCGGCGGGCAACAGGAAACTGACGCAAAGGCCGTGGCCAAGCAGGAATCGACGCGTGAACACCTGATTCTGTCCCCGTTGCCGTGCCCGGAGCGGTCGCACCCACATTAGCGGGTGCTTTTACCACACCACCTCCGCTTTCGCACCTTCGGCGTTGATCTGGGCCGATTTATGGCACAAAACGGCAACCAGGGACGGGCAGACCGGAGCTACTGCTGCGAGCTGGTCTTGCGCGCCCCAACCAACCCCGCCATCGCCGCGCGGACCGGGGCCATCTGCAGCACGATCGTCAGCATGATGGCGCAGAACAGCATGATCGAGATGGGTCGGGTGAAGAAGGGCAGCAGGCTGCCGTCGGACAGCACCAGTCCGCGGCGCAGGCTCTTGTCGAGCAGCGGCCCCAGCACCAGCCCGAGCACGAACGGCGCCATCTGATAGCCGCGCCGGCGCAGGAAGAACGCGACCACGCCGATCACCGCCATGGCGTAGATGTCGAACAGCCGCGAGGCGGTGGCGAAGGCACCGATGTTGCAGAGCAGGAAGATGATCGGCATCAGCACCGCGCGCGGCACCCGCAGCTCCTGCAGCAGCGGCCGCACCAGAAACAGGCCGAACACCAGGATGCTGCACATCGCCAGCGACGTCATCGCCACCACGTCGAGGATGAAGTCGGGGTGGTCGATCATCAGCATCGGGCCGGGCTGGATGCCGTGGATGATGATGGCCGCCATCAGCACCGCCGACGGCGCCGAACCCGGCACGCCCAGCGAGAGCATCGGGATCATGTGGCCGGGGATCGAGGACATGTCGCCGGTTTCGGCCGCCATCAGGGCGTCGATCGAACCGTGGCCGAACTGGTCCTTCTCCTTGCTGAACATGCGCGCCGCCGCGTAGGAAATCCACGCCCCGGCGTCCTCGCCGACGCCCGGCAGCAGACCGGTGAGCACGCCCAGCGCGCCCGAGCGCAGCGAGGTCTGCCAGTAATGGATCACTTCGCGGAAGCGCGGCAGCACCGAATCCTTCAGTTCCACCATCTGCCCGGTGGGGTTGGCGAGCGTGGTGAGGATTTCGGAGAAGCCGAAGGCGCCGACCAGGGCCGGGATGATGGCAATGCCGCCGGACAACTCATCGATACCGAAGGTGAAGCGGTCGTGGGCATAGAGCCCGTCCTGGCCGATCTGGGCCACGAACAGGCCGAGCATACCCATCAGCCAGCCCTTGATCGGGTCGTTGCCGACCAGGCGGCCGGACATGGTGACGCCGAACAGTGCCAGCCAGAAGAATTCGTAAGAGCCGAAGGATAGCGCGACGCGCGCCAGCACCGGGGTGAGCAGAGCCAGGCAGATCACTCCGAACAGCACACCGCTGAAGGCGCCCGAGGTGGCGAGGCCGATGGCACGGCCGGCCTCGCCGCGCAGCGCCAGCGCGTGGCCGTCGGCACAGGAGGCGGCGTTGGCGGCGGTGCCGGGAATGTTCAGCAGGATCGCCGAGCGGGAACCACCGTAGAGCGTGCCGACATAAGAGCAGACCAACACCAGGATGGCGTCGTTCGCCGGCATCCGGACGGTCAGCGTGGTCAGCAGCGCGATGCACAGCGTCGCCGACAGCCCCGGCAGGCAGCCGACGAAGATGCCGCAGAGCGCCCCGCCGAGGCCGTAGATGACCGAGGGAAAGCTGAATACAGCGTAGTACGCGTGGGCCAGGTTGGCGACGCCGCTGAACATGGAGCCTCCGGCGCTCAGGGAAGATGGACGAGGAAGAAGCGTTCGAATACCAGGCTCGCGATGACCCCGGCGCAGATGCCGATCAGCAAGGCGAAACCGATGGCGCGGGCATCCAGCTTGCGCCCGGACTCCACGCGTTGTGGATGCTGCAACACCAGAATCGCGGTGACGACGAGCATCGCCGAGGCGAGCCAGAACGGCAGGCTGAAGCCAAACACCCGGTAGAACAGCCCGCGCCCGACCAGCACGAAGCTGTAGGTCAGGCAGAGCCCCAACACCGCCGCCAGCCGGCCGGCCTGCAACCGGTAGCGGCGCTGCGCGGCTTCCTCGGCCGACACCGGGATCGGCGCGCGCCTGAGCGCCACCGCGCTGCCGAACAGAATCATGACGATGCCAAGCAGGCCCGGCAGCAGTCCCGGGGCGCCGTAAAAGGCAACCCCTTGATTCGCGAGCCGGTCCATCGACAGCGACATGCCCAGGATCACCGTCCCCAAGAGGACCCAGGCCAGGCCCTCCCATCGGTCGGTCAGGTCAGCCGCCGCCGGCGGCGGACTCGCGCCAAGCGGGGCTTCCTGAGGCGGGTTCTGCATGCTCATGGGGCCGGAATGCCGACGGTGTCGGGCTTCACCTTGGCCTGACCGGTGTTGTACAGCACCCAGGCATTGTACTGCACCGCCGGGAACACCAGCTTCTGCGCCGCCTCGCCGGCGACCGGCAGGAACAGGGCCCCCTTGCCGAGGGCATATTTCTTCATCACCTCGCTGTTGGCGATGGTCGTGGCCCAGAGGTTGTTCATGGTGGCGACCACCTCGTCGGGCACACCCTTGGGGATGAAGATGCCGAAGGAGTTGGCCGGCGCGGTGAAGCCGGGGATGGTGTCCGACAACGGCGGGATGACACCGTAGCCCTCCAACGCCAGCGGTTTGTCGCCGATCGCCGCCAGCGGGATCAACTTCTTGGCGCGGATCATGTCCGCTTCCTCGCTGGCGAGCTGGGTGGTGCAGTCGGTCTCGCCGGACACGGTGGCGATCACCGCCGGAGCGCCGCCGTCATACTTGACACGGCGGAAGGTGACGTTTGCCGCCGTGGCGATCTGGTCCATGCCGGAGGTGCTGCCGGCGACCGCGCAGGTGACGGTGTTCGGCTTCGCGGCCATGGCGGCGAGCAGGTCCTTCACCGTCTTGTACGGCGAGTTCACCGGAACCGCGAGCACCCACACGTTGGCGATGCTGAGGTAGAGGTTCCAGTCGGTGATGCGCGCCTTGCCGGTGCCCAGGGTCTCGTAGGAGCCGAGGTCCTGCGCCGCCCCGGCGGTCCAGGTGTAGCCGTCGCGCGCGGCGCTCACAGGCTGACCCGCCGACCTTCCTCGGCGGCCCAATAACCGGCGTAGGTGACCCGGATAGCCTCACGGGCGAGATCGACCCCGGCGAGCGGCTCGCGCCCGAGGGTCACGCATTCCATGAAGTCCTGGATCTCGCCAGTGAAGCCGAAGTTCGCGTCGACGTCCACGCAGA
>JARLGS010000199.1 GCA_031292695.1 Mycobacterium sp.
ACGCTCTCGCTCGACCAGGGGCTGACGGCATTGGTGACGGGCCGATCGCTGCCGCAGCCCGCGGCCAATGGCGCGAGCGTGAATCCCAACCTCAACGTCTCGTCCACATCGTTCAACTTCGCCAATGCAGTGGTGGTGACGGGGTTATCGAGCACCACGCAGACACTGACCATTGGGAACACGGGCACGACCGCCTTTGCGCTCTCTCTGGTACTGTCGGGCGACTTTACGGATACGACCAACTGCACTGCAACGCTGGCCGGAGGGAAAACATGCAACGTCGTCTTCACCTTTGTGCCGTCGCAGCCGGGGACGCGCCAGGGACTGCTGGCGGTCACGGCAGGCGCGGGGACGACGCCGGCCTACGTCGCGCTGTCGGGCGTCGGCACCGGGATTCTGACACCTGCCAACAACGGCACACTGAGCTTCGGCGGCGTCATCGCGGGCCAGCCATCGGTTCAGTGGTACAAGATCACGCAGCCCTTCACCAGCTTTACGGTAGCGACTGCGTCGACGACGCTTGGCTCGCCCTACACTGCCATCCTTGTTGAAGACACCGGCTACGGTCACGGTCAGCCGCCCAGCAGCGCGTTCACAACCAGCGCGACAGGGACTTGCACCAACTGCTGGGTGGGCGTGCAGTTCACGCCTCCTGCAACTGGGCTGGAGACAGGCACGCTGACGCTCACCTCGTCTGCAACCGGAAGCCCGTACGTTCTCTCGCTGACCGGCAACGGGTTGCCGCTCACCGGACTGCTGCTGACGCCGGTGGTGCAGGACTTCGGCCCGGTGCCGATCAACAGCGCGAGCCCGACGGAACTGTTTGCGGTGACGAACCTGGTTGCGGGCGGAAGCTCGATCACGGTGGCAACGCCTGCCGTCAGCGGCGACTTCAGCGTCTCGAACGCGGTCAGCGGCGGAGTGCCATGCGGAGGCACGCTGGCCTACACCGCGACCTGCTTCGTTCAGATTGTCTTTGCGCCCTCGACCGCGGGACCGCGCACGGGAACGCTCAGCGTACAGGCGGGCAGCTCGAATGCGACAGCAGCGCTCACTGGATATGGGTCGGCCGATCCCGGTCTGTCGCTTACACCCAATGCGCTGGTCTTCAACAACGTTCCCGGCAGCTCGTCCACGCAGCAGACGGTCACAGTGGTCAACACCAGACAACCGCCGAACTGATTGGCACAGTCTTCGCCACCACCAGCTCCGGGGGCACGAGCTTCAACGCCAGCAGCAGTTGCGGCACACTCAACGCCGGAGCGACCTGCGCGATTCCGGTCACGTTCATTCCGGCGACGGCACCGGCGGTCGGGACGCTGACGATTCCCGTCACCAGCACGGTGGGCGGCGCGCCGGTGCTGACCAACTACACAGTGCCGCTGACGGGCGCGTACACCACGGAGGACGA
>JARLGS010000200.1 GCA_031292695.1 Mycobacterium sp.
CCGGTGACAAAGCCGCCACCATGTTGGCGGCCGAACTCGGGGCCGACGGTGTCGAATGTTTCCGGGTGGTGCTCCCAGCCGGCCAGGACGTCAACGATGTCGCCGTCGCCGCGACGAATCCCACCGATGCGTTGGGCAGGTTGTTGCGGCACGCGGTCTGGATCGGCACCGGCACAGCACCCAACCGGCGCCTGACACCGCCGGCGACCTCGGTCGCGCCGGTGTCGTTGTCCGCTGCTGAACAACCCGCCGCTGCTGAACATCCGGCCGCCGAAACGCCTGTCGTTGTTGAGGAAACCGGCACATCGGCTGTTGTCGAGCCGGTGCTCGACGGTGTCGCCGTCGATGTCGTCGAGCCTGCTGTTGCGGTGGATCCGTTGTTGGTGTCACCGGCACCTGCGGTCCCGGCCGAACCTGCGCCGGTGGTGTCGCAGCGGGAGGTGCTGTTGTCGTTTGGTGAGCGCCGGTGGCGGGTCCGCGGCCTGGACAAAGCCAGCTCGTTCGATCTGCTGCGGGTCAACATCATGGTGTCCGCACCCGATGGTCGCGGCGGGGTGCTGTTCCATGTCGACACGTTGGACCTGTATTCCGCCCGGGCTCGGGCCGGGTTCATCAGCGCGGCGGCCGCGGAGTTGAAGCTCGACGTCGACGTGATCAAGCGTGACCTGGGCCGGGTGCTGTTGGCGTGTGAGACCCTCGCCGACCAGGCCGTCACCGCCGCACAGACAGCGGCCGATGCGGTGGAGCCGATGACCGACACCGACCGCGCAGCCGCCCTGAACCTGTTGCGCGACCCGCAGCTGGTGGAGCGGATCGGCGCCGACTTCGGATCAGTGGGCATGGTCGGGGAGACCGCGAACTGCCTCGTCGGGTATTTGGCCGCAGTGTCGCGGAAACTCCCGCGGCCACTGGCGGTGGTTGTCCAATCCACATCAGCGGCAGGCAAATCGGCGTTGATGGACGCGGTGCTCGGGTTCGTGCCCGGCGAGGATCTGGTCAGGTTTTCGGCGATGACCGGCCAGTCGCTGTTCTACGTCGGTGAGACCGATCTGGCCCACAAAGTCCTTGCCATCGCTGAAGAAGAGGGCGCCACCCGCGCGGCCTACGCATTGAAGCTGCTGCAATCGGAAGGTGAACTGAGCATCGCCTCGACCGGCAAGGACACCACGACCGGGAAGCTGATCACCCACACCTACAAGGTGACCGGCCCGACCGGCATCTTCCTCACCACGACGTCGGTGGAGGTCGATGAGGAGCTGCTGAACCGCTGCCTGGTGCTGTCCGTCGATGAGGACCGCGACCAGACCCGGGCGATTCATCAACGCCAACGCGCTGGCCAAACCCTGGCGGGTTTGCTCGCCCACACCGCCGCCGAGCAGGTCCGCAAGCTTCATCAAGATGCGCAGCGGCTGCTCGAACCTTTGGCGGTGGTGAACCCGTTC
>JARLGS010000201.1 GCA_031292695.1 Mycobacterium sp.
CCTCTGCGAGTGCCTGCGGGAGGGAGGGGCGGGCGATGGTGCGGGCGGGGTCGCGGGCTGCTGTCTCGGGGGCGCTGGCCCGCTCGATGTCGGGGCTGTCGTCGTCGAAGCCGTACTTGAGCATGCCGGCGTAGTCGGCGTGGCCGGGGCGCGGCCGGGTGAGAGGGGCGTTGCGCGCGACATCGAGCTCAGCCGGGTCGACCGGGTCGGAGGCCATCACCGTCTCCCACTTGGGCCACTCGGTGTTGCCGATCTCAATGGCGATCGGGCCTCCGAGTGTCTGCCCGTGCCGGACGCCGCCGAGCAGGATGACCTCGTCCTTCTCGAACTTCATCCGGGCCCCGCGGCCGTAGCCGAGACGACGACGCTGCAACTGGGTGGCGATGTCGTCCGACGTCACGGAAAGTCCGGCCACCATGCCTTCGAGCATGGCCACCAGGGCACGACCGTGGGATTCACCTGCTGTGGTCCATCGCAACACGTGTCCCATTGTCCCATGAGCGGGTTTACCGGCTGAAATCTCCTCAGCGCAGGCTGCACTGCAGCAGCACGGTGTCGATATCCCGGCCGTGTTTGTGACCGACCTCGCGCAGCCGCCCGGCGTCGGCGAAGCCCAACTTCTGGTGTAGTGCGATCGATGCCGGGTCGCCGCTGTCGGCAATCACCGCGATCACCTGCAGGACGCCCGCAGCGCGGCAGGCCGCCAGCAGCGCGGTGAGCAGTTCGGAGCCTGCGCCCTGTCCGGTGGCCCATGGCGCCAGGTAAATCGAGTCCTCCACCGTGCCCTGATAGGCCGGGCGAGTATTCCACGGCCGGCAGTAGGCGTACCCGGCAATTCGGCCGTTGCGCTCGACCACCAGGAACGGCAGACCGGCGTCGACGATGCCGGCGAAGCGGCGCTGCCATTCGTCGGCTACGGGCGGCTCCAGCTCAAAGGACGCGACGCTGCCCAGGACGTAATGCGCGTAGATCTCGGCGATGGCAGGCAGGTCGGCTTCGGTGGCGATGCGGGTGCTCATGGTCCGCGCCACGCTAACTCAACCCACCGCCAGCGCAACCGCGGCGGCACTGGACACGCACATCGACGGACCATGCGGCACCGTCCGATCACCTCGCCCAAGCAGCACAACGATCGCGTACCCGGCGGTGAGTATGGGAGCGCCGATCGCCGCGAGCACCCAGACGTCGGCACCGAACAGTCCGGTGAGCGCGCCCAGGCCGAGCGCCAGTTTGACGTCGCCGCCGCCCATTGCCTGCGGGCTCAGCAGGTGCACGACGAGGTACAGCGCGAATAGGGCGGCCCCACCCACGGCGGCGGCAGTCCCCCGGCCGGTGATCACCCCGGCTACCACGACCACTGCGGCCCCCGGCAGCGTGAGCCAGTTCGGCAGCCGCCGCTCTCGCAGGTCGTACCCGCTCAGCGCCATCATCCAGATGCCAACGGCAACCCATACCCCCACACCATCGAGCCTAAGAGCCGCGAATGTGAAGCCACTGCGCCAATTTGAGCCGATGCACGCTCGCGGCGGCAGTCAGGATGCGCGGGACGGGCAGTCAGGCTGCGTCGAGGGCGGCCGCCATCGCTTCGCGCGGCGCGGGCATCCCGGTGAACTGCTCGACTTGGGCGAAGGCCTGGTTCAGGAGCATCTGCAGGCCGCTGACCACTCGGCCACCCGCTGTGGACACCGCCTGCGCCAACGGCGTCGGCCATGGATCGTAGATGGCGTCGAGCAACACCGCGGCGTCGGCGACAGTGTCGGCGAACCGGCCGGCCACCTCCGCCGGAAGCGTATTGACCAGCACGCCAAGCGAATTCAGCGGTTCACCCAGCGCCACCCAGCGGGTCCGCAGCCCGAGCTGCTCCCCCAGCCCGACCAGTGGCGCAGCCTTGTCCGCATCGCGGGCAACGACCGCGACATCCACTACCCCGAGCTCAGCCAGGGCCACCACCGCGGCCGGGGCGGTGCCGCCGGAACCCAGCACTGCCGCTGGGCCCGACACCGCACCCAGCGCGCCGATGACGCCGTCGACGTCGGTGTTGTCCGCCCGCCAGCCGCCGTCGACCCGCACCAGAGTGTTCGCCGAGCCGACCAGCTCAGCGCGCGCGGTGCGCTCGGTGGCGAACCGTAGCGCCGCGAACTTCCCCGGCATGGTGACCGACACCCCGACCCATTCCGGGCCGAAACCACTTACCACGTCCGGCAATTGGTCCTCGGTGCACTCGATCCGGTCATAGGTCCAGTCGGACAGCCCGAGGGCCCGGTACGCCGCGAGATGCAGCTGCGGGGACCGGGAATGCGCGATGGGCGACCCGAGAACCGCCGCTCTGCGCGCCGTCATCGGGCGCTGTCGAGCACGCCGTTGCGCTTGGCGAGCTCGATGTTGGCCAGATGTTGCTGATAGTCGCGGGTGAACAAGGTGGTGCCCTGCATGTCGGTCGTCACAAAGTACAGCCAGTCGCCCGGTGCGGGGTCCTGGGCCGCGGCCACGGCGGGCTGACCGGGCGAACAGATCGGCGTGGCCGGAAGCCCTTCGCGGACATAGGTGTTCCACTGGGTCGGCTGTTCGCGGTCGGCGTCGGTGGTGGCCACTTCCTGCCGGTCCAACGGATAGTTCACCGTCGAGTCGAACTGCAGCCTGCGGTGATCGGGAGTCGCCAGCCGGTTGTAGATGACCCGGGCCACCTTCGCGAAGTCCTGCGGGGTGGATTCGCGCTGCACCAACGACGCCACCACCAGCACCTGGTAGGGCGACAGGTTGGCGGTCGTCCCGGCCGCAAGCAGCCCGCCCTGTTCGTATTCATGGCCACTGGCGCTGATCAGCCCCGCCAGAATCGATGCCGGGGTGCCCGACGGGTCGACGTTCCAGGTACCCGGCGCGATCAGGCCTTCCAGCCTGCGGTGGTCCGGCCCCAACGACTTCACCGGTCCCGTCGCCCAGGTCGGCACCATCAGTGCCGCGACGTCGGCCGATCCGGCGGCGTTCTTCAGATCCGCGGCGGCCACACATTTGTGGTCACCGTCCAGGTCCACGCAGGTGGCTGCCGAGATCAGGCTGAAGATGCCTTGATTGACCTTGTTGGTCTTGACGTCGGTGGTGTCGTCGAGCTGGCGGCCCTCCGGAAGCACCAGCCGGCCCACCCGATTGGCCTTCTCCGTCAGCCGGGTAACGGCATCGGCCGCCGAAATCTCGGTACGCAGCTTGTAGAAGCCCGGCTGAATCTCGGTCATCGCCTTGTTGCCCTCGGCGGCCTGGACAAACGTCTTGACGTTGGCCACCACGCCGTGGTCGTGCAGGGTCTGCCCGATCGCGGTGGTCGAGTCACCGTTGTGGACCTCGATCACCAGGTCGCTGACACCGTCGCCGGAATAGTCGTTGCCCGAACCGAAGATGCCGTGCCACAACCGCGAACCGAGGAACACCGCGGCGAGCAACACCACGATGAAGATCGCCAGCGCCACCACGCTGTACCGGCGGCGCCGCTTGCGGTTCCGCTCGGCGCGCATCCGCTGCGCCCGGCTCATGCCGCGGCGGGCCCGGCCCACCGACTCGGGTTTGGTGCGGGTCCTGGTGCCCCAGTCCTCGTCATCGGGGGCGTCCGGACTCATGTCCTCGGCACCACTCACTCCTGCGCCTCGCTCTCGGCCCGTTCCCGGGCGGACAGCACCGCGCGGCGTTGATCCAACCAATTCTGCAGAATGCCGACGGCGGCCACCTGATCGATCATCTGTCGTTGACCCTTCGCGCGCACCCCGGCCTCCCGAAGAGAGCGTTGCGCGCTGACCGTCGTCAACCGTTCGTCGGCCATCCGCACCGGGATCGGGGCCAGCCTGGCCGCCAGCGCATCGGCCACCTCGACGGCATCCCGCGCCGAGCTGCTGGCCTTGTCCTTCAGTGTGCGGGGCAGACCGACGATGACCTCCACCACATCCTGCTCGCCGGCGAGGTGCACCAGCCTGCCGAGGTGCTTGTCGCTGCGGTCCCGGCGAACCGTCTCCAGGGGGGTGGCCAGAATGCCGTCCGGGTCGCACACCGCGACACCGATCCGTACCGTGCCGACGTCGACGCCGAGCCGACGACCGCGTCCCGGGTCGTCAGCACCGGGGCGGTCGGGCATGCGCTCTTCGGGGCGAGCGCAGCGACGTGGGTCCGGATCGGTGTTCGCCACGAAAGCTAGCCCCGGTCCAGTTCAGCGCGTAGCGCGGCCAGTCCCGCGTCGATACCCGCCGCCCCTTTACCGGAACCCTGGGCCAGATCGGCCTTTCCACCACCACGGCCACCGACCGCTACGCCCAGAGGCTGTACCAGTTCGTTGGCCTTCAGCCCGAGATCCTGGGCGGCGGCATTCACGGCCACCACGTACGGCACCGAATCGCCTGCGCCCTCGGCGATCAGCGCGATCACCGCAGGATCGGATCCAAGCTTGCCCTTGATGTCGCCGACCAGCGTCCGCAGGTCACCGCCGGAGAAGCCGCCGGCCATCCGCTGCGCGACGAGTCGGACCTTGCCGATCGTCTCGGCGCCGGCCGCGGCGTTGGCGGCGGCGGCCTTCGCGCCGGCCAGGCGGACCTTGTCCAGTTCTTTCTCGGCCGTCTTGAGCTTGTCGACCAGGGTCGCCACCCGAGCCGGCACCTCTTCCGACGGCACTTTGAGCGTGGCGGCCAGCCCAGCCATCAGGGCGCGCTCCTTGGCCAGGTGGCGGAAGGATTCCAGGCCGACGTAGGCCTCGACGCGACGCACGCCGGAGCCCACCGACGACTCCCCGAGAATGGTCACCGGGCCGATCTGCGCCGAGCGTTCGACGTGGGTGCCACCACACAGTTC
>JARLGS010000202.1 GCA_031292695.1 Mycobacterium sp.
AAGCAGGAGTACACGTCGACCGCATCGATCTCGTCGATGCCGCGGCCGGCCAACTCCAATACTCGCCGGCCGGCGATGCGGATCGCCGGCGACGCCGCGAAACTGGCGCGCTCTCCGATCAGGTAGGTGTCGCGCGCATCGGTGCCGGCGTGCGGGAACACCCACCGCTCCCGTGGGATCTGCAGTGCCGTGGCCCTGCCCACCGACGTCAGAACCAGTGCGGCGCCCTGGTCCACCATGTTGTTGGAGTTCATCAGCTTGGTGTACGGCCAGCTGATCATCCGGTTGTCCGGACCGGGCTGCCAAATCTGCTCTGCCGGCACCGCCTCGCGGCTCCAGGCATGCGGATTACCCTCTGCGACTTGGCTGAATCGGGACCACAGCTCACCGATGCGTCGCCGGTGCGCCCCCGGCGCTTCCCCCGCCTCGATCCGCAGTGCCTGCTCGAACATCGGGTAGATGTGCGCCGGCGCCACCAGTCCGATCCGCAATTCGACCGGGCCGGCCATCTCGAACTCCGGGTCGCTGGGCGCCATCGGTACCGACGCGTCCTGCTCAGTACCGGCCAGCCGCTCGCCGCGGGCCTTCAACCGCGTTCGGGTGCGCCAGGTTTCGCCGCCGGCGATCAACACCACCTCGTTACGGCCCTGCTGAATGTCCAGGCAGGCCTGGTTCACCAGCCACTGCGGCACGTTGCCACCGATCGGGGTGTAGCGGGTCGCCGCGCCGGGTGCGCCGATGCGCTGAGCCAGCAACAGACCCGGATCCCGGTAGCGCAGCGACAACAGGTTGACCACCCGCACGGAGTCGACCGCTTCGAGCACCTTGGCCTCAGCCGCGGATCGGGCTGCGGCCTCCATCAGATCGACCGGCTCGCTGCCAGGGTTCTCGTCAAATTGATTGACCTGGCCATAGCCGACCAGCACCGGGGTTCGGGGATCTAGGGGCATTGAGGGAGTCCTCTCCGGAAAGCAGCTGCGACGCAATGTCGGCTCCACTCTCGCGGGAACTGACGTGTGCTGTAAACGACCGGCACGGAAACCCCTGCGTGAGCGAACGGGACATCTAAGTCTCCCGGATATGTCGCCGACGGAAACGTGCAGGTGTCGCAACGCGAGATTTACAGAGCAGCTGCGCCGGCGTTGCATAGATTCGCATGCAGAAGGGTGGAACCAGATGACGATGAACCAGATCGAACGCGACGAACGCGCCGAACTCGCCTCCGCAGTCAAAGACCTGCTCAATGAGCACTGCACCGAGGCCGACGTGCGGCGGGTCATGGGGACTGACGACGGGTTCGGTCGCGATCTCTGGAACAGGCTGGCCGCACAGGGAGTGGCCGGCCTGATCGTCGACCCCGAGTACGGCGGTGTCGGACTGGGCGCCCAAGCGCTGGAAGCCGTCGCCGAGGTGACGGGCGCAGCGCTGCTGCCCGCCCCGTTCCTGTCGAGCGCAGTCTTCGCCACGGCATTGATTCAGGCTGCGGGCACCGACGACCACAAGGCGCGGCTGCTGCCCGGATTGGCCGACGGAACCTCGATCGGCACCGTTGCGGCCACCGGCCCCCGCGGTACCTGGTCGCCGGAAGGTGTTGCGGTTCAAGCAAGCCCGCAAGACGCGGACTACCTGCTGACCGGCAGCGCGCACTACGTGCTCGACGGTCAGATCGCCGACGTCATCATGGTCGTGGCGAAGACCGGCGACGGCATCGGCATCTTTGTGGTCGCCCCGGATGCACCGGGCTTCGATCGCACTGCCGCAACGGTTTTCGACCCGACAATGCGATTGTCGACCTTCACTTTCAACCAGGCCCCGGCTCGCCGCGTCGGCACGGCGGGATGGGCAGCCGTCGAGCACGCCTTGTCGTTGACGACCATCGCCCTCGCCGGCGAACAGGTCGGCGGCACTCGCCGCATCTTCGATACCACTGTCGAGTACCTCAAGACCCGCATCCAGTTCGGCCGGCCCATCGGCAGCTTCCAGGCGCTCAAGCACATGGCGGCCGACCTGCTCCTGGAGGTCGAATCGGCGACGTCTGCCGCGCGGTACGCCGCGGCGCAATTCGACTCCGACCTCGACGCGGCGGACGGCGCCGTCGCGCTGGCCGGATTCGCTTGCGCGGAGGCCTATCACACCACGGCCATGCAGGCCATCCAGATGCACGGCGGCATCGGCTTCACCTGGGAGCACCCCGCCCATCTGTTCTTGCGCCGGGCTCGCACCGGCCGCCAACTGTTCGGCAGCTCGCGTGATCACCGCGAGCGCTACTTGGCATCGAAAGGCGCCTGACATGACCACCGCCGCACCAAACGCCGACGACCTGCGCACCGAGGTGCGTGATTGGCTCGCCCAGAACTGGACGCCACTGCCACAATCGGACGACCCGTGGATCAGCTCACCTGAGGAAATCGCTTGGCGGGAGAAGGTTCTCGACGCCGGGTACGCCGTTCCGACCTATCCGACCGAATGGTTCGGGCGCTGTTATCCGAGCAAGAGCGCCGGGGTGATCCAGCAGGAGTTCCGCGCTGTGCGGGCCCCCGGCGCATGCCAGGACAAACACAACATCCCGGCCAATACGCTGTTCGCCTTCGGCTCCGATGACCTGAAACACGCTCTGCTGCGCGACTTCCTGACCGGACACGCCCGCACCTGCCTGCTCTACAGCGAGCCCGGCGCCGGATCGGATCTGGCCGGGGTGCGCGCCACCGCGATCCGCGACGGCGACAACTGGGTGGTCAATGGCCAGAAGGTGTGGACCTCGGGTGCCGCGACGTCCGAGTACGGCCTGCTGATCGCGCGCACCGACTGGGATGTGCCCAAACACAAGGGCTTGACCTACTTCATGATCCCGATGCGCCAGCCGGGCATCGAGGTACGGCCCCTGGTGCAGATCACCGGAGAGGCGCACTTCAACGAAGTCTTCATCTCCGACGCCACCGTTCCGCACGCGAATCTCCTTGGCGGCGAGGGCAATGGCTGGCGGGTGCTGCAGACCGCGCTCGCCTACGAGCGCTCCATCATGGGTGACAGCGGACGTGGGTCGAGGAACAAATCCAAGGCCGACAGCCTGGTGGAGCTGGCCCGCGAGCACGGACGCCTCGACGATGCCGCGGTGCGCGAGAAGCTGGCCAACGTCTTGGCACTCCGAGAACTCAACCGGCTCAACAATGCTCGCGCCAAGTCGGCAACAAGTCAGGGCACATCGAGTTCGATCATGTCCCTGGGCAAGCTTGCGATGTCACGGATCCTGCACTCCGAAGCGGCGCTGAAAACCGAGCTCATTGGCGCCGAGTCACTGTTGGCAGGTCCGGACAACGCCGAAGCCGATGACGTGAACTTCCTGTCCCTCAACGCGTTCTTCACCTCGATCGGTGGCGGTACCGACCAGATCCAGCGCAACATCATCGGCGAGCGGGTACTGGGGCTACCGAAGGAACCCGAACCCGACCGCGATATCCCGTTCCGCCAAGCCCGACGGAGCTGACCGGCATGTCCTATGACCCGCCCCTGTCCGGGATCGAGATTCTTGATCTGACCGCAGGACCGATGACAGCGGTCGGCCGCCTCCTGGCCGATCTCGGCGCGCACGTCACGTCAGTGAAGCTGGCTGGGGTGACCGCGTCGGACACCGTCGGGCCACACATCAACGCCGTGCCGATCGGCACTGCCATCAATCGAAACGGTGCGGCCGTCGTCGATCTCGATCTGGAGACGTCGTCCGGGAAGCAGTCTTGGGCCCAGTTGCTGTCGACCGCTGACCTCCTGATCGAGAACACAACACCGGGGTCGGCAGCAGAAAAGTCGTTGGCGGTCAGGCAGATCCACACCGACCACCCGTCGCTGGTGATTCTGTCCATCAGTGACTTCGGTCGCGACACCAGCTATCGCTCGTGGCAGGCCACCACCCCGGTCTTACACGCCTTGACCAGCGAGCTGTCCCGCTCTGGCATCCCGGGGCAGGTGCCGTTGGTGCCACCCGGTGACGACCTGCCCTACCACGTCGCCGCAGCCCAGGCCGCCCTCTTCGCGGTGAGCGTGTTTTTCGACCGATTACGCACGGGTGCTGGCGATCTCATCGACTTCTCCGTGCTGGAGGGCGCGATGCAGGTGCTCGACCCGCCCTTCGGCACGGCAGGAAGCGCGGCGGCGGGCGTTCCGATCAGCGAGCAACAACGCAATTGGATTGCCGAGCAACAGCGCTATCCGATCATCAAATGCGCCGATGGCCATGTCCGGATCTGTCTGCTGGCCCAGCGCCAGTGGCAGGGCATGTTCGAGTGGATGGGACGTCCCGAGGAATTCGCCGACCCACGCTTCAACAGCCTGCGCGAACGTTTCGCATCGGCGACGCTGCTTGCGGCGATTGAGAAGTTCTGCGCAGACAAGACCCGAGCTGAACTGGAGACCGCGGGGCAACGCCATGGTGTGCCGACGGCAGCGGTGCTGAGCTTGGCCGAGGCACTGTCCACCCAGCAGGTAGCGGCGCGGGGTTTCTTCCGCGAAACAGAGCTGGCCGCCGGTTTGACGGCACCGGTACCGGCCGGCGTCGTCGAGATCGACGGGCACCGGGCCAGCGTCCTGAACGCGATCGCCGACAGTGCTGGACGACTCTGCGAGGCAACCACTTTGGCGATGGAAGAGCGGGGCGACCACGGGCTTCCGCTGGAGGGTCTGCGGGTACTGGACCTCGGCGTCATCGTGGTCGGCAGCGATACGGGCAGGCTCTTTGCCGACCTCGGTGCCGACGTCGTCAAGATAGAGAACTCGGCCTTTCCCGACGGGCTGCGCATCAGTCTCACCAGGATGACCCAGGCCTACGCCGCCGGCCACCGGAACAAGCGGTCGATCGGCATCGACTTACGGTCGGAAGAAGGCCGGGCGTTGGCGCATCAACTGGTCGAGCAGTCCGACGTCGTCCTGAGCAACTTCAAACCCGGTGTGGCAGCGGCCCTTGGCATGGATTGTGCGACTCTGCAGAAAGTCAATCCAGGCATCGTGGTCGTCGACAGTTCGGCGTACGGACCCACAGGACCATGGGCCAAGCGTCTCGGCTACGGGCCGCTGGTACGTGCGGCGGCAGGTTTCACCGCGCTGTGGACATACGCGGAAGATACCGACACGTTCTGTGACACCGTCACGGTCTATCCCGATCACGTAGCGGCCCGAATCGGTACGTTGAGCGCGGTGGCCTTGCTACTGCGCCGCAACCGAACCGGAGTCGGTGGGTCCGCCAGCATCGCGCAATCCGAGGTAATGCTCAGCCACCTCGCCGCCGCGAT
>JARLGS010000203.1 GCA_031292695.1 Mycobacterium sp.
CATGCATGTTGTCCGAACTGGAATTAGGGTGTCAGCACGGCCTTGAGGACCTCACCGCGGTGTTGGGCCTCCACCGCCTCGTTGATCTGGGCCAGCGGCATCGTGGTGATCAGCTTGTCGAAAGGGAACTTTCCCTGACCGTGGAGATCGAGCAGGTAGGGGATGAACGTCTGCGGGTCGGCGTCGCCTTCGACGATGCCCCGGATGGTGAGCCCCAGCAGGGGCGGCTGAAATAGCCCGATCGAAAAGACAGCCTGCGGATCGGCGGGCACGCCGATCAACCCGAGCATGCCCCGCATCCCGAGGGAAGCAAGCAGCTGTTCTACGACGGGAGTCACTGCGGTGGTGTCGATCGCGTAATCGGCGCCCGCCGGAGCGATCTCCCGGATCTGTTCGGCCAGTGGGCCGGCCTGCGGGTCGATCACGTGGGTGGCGCCGAGCTCGGTGGCCAGCGCCCGCCTGCTCTCGTGGAGGTCGACTGCGATGATCGACGCGGCGTCGCGCACCACGGCGGCCATCACAGCTGACAGCCCCACCGCGCCCGAGCCGGTGATCACCACCGTCGATCCGGGCTGTACGTCTAGCGAGTTGAGCACTGCGCCCGCACCGGTCTGGATGCCGCACCCAAGCGGCCCCACCAGCTCGACCGGTGCGCCGGGCGGCAGCTTCACCACATTGCGTTCGTGAGCCAGCGCGTGTGTTGCCAACGACGACTGGCCGAAGAAGTTGGCCCCCAATTTGGTTCCGGCAGAGGCCAACCCGGAGGATCCGTCGGGGCGTACCCCGCCGAAGTTGTATTCGAGGAAGTTGTGGCAATACGCCGGTTCGCCCTTCGTGCATCGAGGGCACGCGCCGCAGCTGTTGAAGCTGATCGCGACCTGATCACCGACGGTGACCGTCCGCACGTCGGCACCGACATCGACAACGGTTCCGCTGCCCTCATGGCCCAGGACGCCGGGCAGTGGGAACGGCAGGTGACCTTCCTTGACCGCGATGTCGGTATGGCAGATACCGGCTCCGGCGATCTGCACCACCACTTCATCAGGTGCGGGCGCTTGGAGGTCGACGTCGCTGAGCGTGAACGGAGCGCCTACCTCCTGCACCAGTGCGGCTAAGATTTGCATCCGCTGACTCTTTTCCTAATCTTCTAATCTTGCGGTGTTCGGCCCGACAGTGGAACGCCGGAACCGAAAGGGGCGCCGTCCGACAATCCTGTTCGGGGGTCGGCTGCACTGACCCTGTTCTGCGAGTGTGAGCGAACGACCCGCGCCGCCGCGTCACCACATCGGGCGGTTCTCACTCCCGCAGCGGAGGTATCTGGCCCCCACACTCTTGGCCGAGCCAGATCGACTCTTCATAGTGGGGTTTAGCCGGAGCCAACGCGACCGCCGCAAGCTACCCGGCCCGGCACCGCATGGGTGCGCCTTTCCCATCCCAGGCGACGTGCGGTGTCGGAGCCGGGGCCAGTGGTTGCCGTTGCCCAGCGACGACAGGATAAGCGCGAGGTGGTGGAGATGTGCTCGACCGAGTCCCGCAAGATCGTCGACTAGCGCGTGGCGCGGTGCGTGCGTCTGCGCGGAGGCGGAGTATGAGATGACCGGTGCCACACCGCGGGTGATCGCGGTCGAAGACGTGATCGCCGATATCAAAGCGGGACCCGGCGGCCCTAAGGTGGCGGCGTTCTTCGACTTCGACGGAACCCTGATTCAGGGGTACTCGGCCAGTGCGCTCATGGCGCACCGCGCTCGTAACTTCGAATTGGGGCCCGACGAGTTTGTGCGCACAATGCGTGCGGCGCTTGGCGGACGCTTGGACGAAGCCGGGTTCAAAAGCCTTCTGCTGCAGGGTATCCGGGGCTGGGTGGGCCGCACCGATGACGAGTTGATGGAACTAGGCGAAGAGTTGTTCGCCAAGGAAATCGCCGGCGCACTCTTCCATGGGACATGGCGGCTGGTGCGCGCCCACCAAAACCGGGGCCACACCGTTGTCATCGCAACATCTGCGACACGGATGCAGGTAGAGCCCATGGCCCGCGAATTGGGGATCGACCATGTCCTGTGCACAGAGCTCGAGACCGAGCACGGTGTGATCACCGGTGGCATAGCAGGGCGCCCGCCATGGGGCGAAGGCAAGCTGGCTGCCGTCCGTAAATTCGCCAGGCGCGAACGAATCCCGCTGAAGAACAGCCATGCGTACGCCAACGGCGACGAGGATGTGCCGATGCTGGACGCGGTGGGGTTCCCACACCCCGTCAACCCCGCGTCGGCCCTGGCCCGACACGCCGGTGAGCGCGGCTGGCAGGTTGTGCGGTTCCGGACCAAACGAAGTCAATTCCATCCAATGGCGCTGGTTCGGACGACGGCCTTGTTGGGCAGCTTCGCCGCGGCGGTCGGTGCGGGCACTGCCGTCGGGGTGTTGACGAACGACCGCCGAGGCGGGATGGATCTGGCCACATCGTTGTTCGGCCGCGCCGCAGGGCAATTCGGCAACATCAAATTCGACGTGATCGGCGAGCAACACGCGACACGCCGTCCCGCGGTGTTTTTCATCAATCATCAGAGCACGCTGATTGACGCTTTGGTGACCTCGCGAGTCGTGCAACGGGGTTTCACCGTGGTGGCTAAGGCCGAAGTGAAGCAGATACCCGTGCTCGGGCAGCTGCTCACTCTCGCCGATGTCGCCTTCCTGGACCGGTCGAGCACCTCGAAGGCCGTCTCGGCCTTGCAGCCCGCGGTGGACAGGCTGCGTGCGGGCATCTCGATTGCGATATCGCCCGAAGGCGCCCGGTCGTTGAGTCCGAAGATCGGGGCGTTCAAGAAGGGCGGCTTTCACATGGCCCGCGACGCCGGGGTCCCGATCGTTCCAATCGTCATCCGCAACGCCGGCGAAATCATGTGGCGCAACGCCAAGGTCGCCCAGCAAGGCACGATCGAGGTCGTTGTCCACGAACCGCTTCCGACCGAAGACTGGACCAAAGCCGATCTCGATGAGTGGGTACCGCGAATGCGCCAGCTTTATATCGACACCCTCGACGATTGGCCGGGCATCGAAGCCGGGAGAAAGTGGTCCGCCGCAATCGCCGCGGCGTCCCGGGCGGTGGTGCCGAGATGACGGTGCTGCCGGGTCGACTTGCGCGGCTGCTGCGATTGAACGGGTCCGCCGCCACGCTGTCGGGGCCAGGCGACCTACCTGAAACTGCGGCACTGCTTGACTCCGACAGATTTCGCAGCGCGACAGCACAATTGGCCTCACAGCTAGGTCGCGATGTGGCCGACGTACAGGCTGAGGCCGCCGTTTACGTGCGCGAGATGGCGGCATCCCATGTTGCTCTGGTCGTGCGGGCCTGGCACGCGCTGTCGGCGTGGATGGTCCGTGGATTCCAGGTCGTCTTCGATGACGACGACCTCGCCAAGCTGCGGGCGCTTGACCGCGACCACGCCCTGATCTTCTTGATCTCGCACCGCTCCTACCTGGATCAGTTTTCGTTTCCGCCCCGCCTTACCCGGGAAGGCATCTCGCCGACCTATGGGCTGGCCGGCGCCAACCTCAACTTCTTTCCGCTGGGCACATTGGCCCGACGTAACGGGTTCATCCCGGTGCGGCGCGCGACCGGGGATGTGCCGGTCTACCGTCTGGCGCTGCGCGCGGTCGTCGGCCAGCTGGTGGCCAGCGGCCGCAACCTCGTGTGGTCGATCGAGGGCGGCCGGTCCCGCACCGGCAAGCTACGGCCACCGCGATACGGGTTGCTGCGATATGTGACCGACGCGGTCGAATCCGTGCGTTCAGAGCAGACCGTCGCCGTGCCGGTTTCGATCCTTTTTGACCAGTTGCCGCTGCACGAGGTCAAACTGATGGTTTCGGAGTCGCGTGGTCTTCCCAAAAGGCCAGAGAACGCGCGCTGGCTGTTCAGTTACGCGCGCGGCCTGCGGCATCGTTTGGGACGCATCTACATCAATTTCGGCTCACCGGTGCCGCTGTATGAGCGGATGGTCGCGTTGCGCGCCGACGGCTTGACCGACCGGCAGGTGGTCGAACGCATCGCGCTGGACATCTGCCACCGCATCAACCAGGTCACGCCGGTGTCTGCAACGGCCGCCGTATGCGTCGCGATGCTCGGCGAAGACCGTGCCCTGACCCTCGACGAAGTGGGCGCCACCGTCGCACCCCTGGCCCGTTACTTGCGGGCCCGCGGCTGGCCCGTCGCCGGGGGCGCCGACCTCACCGACCGTGCCACGGTGTCGCAAACGCTGCACGACTTGGTCGGCTCTGGTGTGTTGACCTGCTACGCCGAGGGGCCGACGACGGTGTGGGGGATCGGCGACGACCAGCATCTGATCGTTGCGGTCTACCGCAACAGCGCGATCCATGTTCTGGTGATGAGAGCGATTGCCGAACTGGCCTTGCTGGCAATCGTGCGGACACCGGGCGGCGCCAAGCGCACCGGGTGGGAGAAGGCCTTAGCGGTCCGCGAACTCCTCAAGTTCGACTTTTTCTTCGCCGGCCGTGCTGAATTCGCCGACGAATTGTGGAATGAGTTCGCGATCATGAGCGGATGCAGCCATGACCCGAGCGCACCGCTTGATACCCAAGAGGCCGCGCGGAGTCTGAACGAAAGTGACCTGCTGGTAGCCCATCTCGTGCTCAGACCGTTTGTTGATGCTTACCGGGTGGTGGCCGAGGAGTTGCTGACCCTGCCTCCCGGTCGCGGCGTCGAAGAACAGCAACTGCTCGAAAGGTGCCTTCACCTAGGCCGGCAATGGTCGCTGCAGCACCGCATTACCGAGGAGTCGGTGTCGGGGGACATGTTCAGCACTGCCTTGAAGATGGCGCGGCACCGCGGTCTACTCGACCCCGAGGGCTCAGCGGACGAGATTGCGCATCGCCGGGCAGCGCTCGTCGCTGAGCTTGACGACCTGCAGAGGTCGATCGGCGAGCTCGCCCGAATGCGTCGGGATGTCGTGCCGGCGTGAGGCTGATGCCCGCCAATTGAGATTTCGCCGGACACCATCCTTTTGGTAATATGGTAAGACCATAATCTATCTGCGCAGTGGTTGGCGTTTCGATGACGAGAGGCAACAGATGACCGAGTTCACTGACATCTCCTACGAGGTCGACAACGGCCTGGCCTGGATCACCATCAATCGGCCCGAGCGGTACAACGCGTTTCGGGCGCGCACCCTCGACGAGCTGATCCGGGCGTTCAAGTTGGCTTGGGGAAGCTCGGAGGTCGGGGTGATATGTCTGACCGGGGCTGGAGAGAAGGCGTTTTGCACTGGCGGAGATCAGAAGCAGCGTGCTGAGACCGGCGATTACGGACCATCTGAAACCGGTCTGTTCGAGGTGGATACGCTCCACCGGGTCATCCGCGACGTGCCGAAGCCGGTGATTGCGGCAGTCAACGGATTCGCGATCGGCGGCGGTCATGTTCTGCACGTGCTGTGCGATCTGACGATCGCCGCCGACACCGCGGTGTTCGGCCAGAACGGTCCGCGGGTCGGGTCGTTCGACGCCGGGTTCGGAACCGGCTACCTGGCTCGCGTGGTCGGGGAGAAGCGCGCCCGCGAGATCTGGTTCTTGTGCCGCCGATACTCGGCGCAGCAGGCAGCCGAGTGGGGACTGGTCAACAAGGTGGTGCCGGCCGATCAACTCAAGTCCGAGGTACGGGCATGGGCTGACGAGATCCTGCAGCTGTCACCTACGGCATTGAAGATTCTCAAGCAGTCGTTCAACACCGACACCGAACAGTTCGCGTCGGTTGGTCAGATGGCGTACTCGAGCCTGAAAATGTTCGGCGACACTCCTGAGGCGAAGGAAGGTGTCACAGCCTTCAACGAGAAACGCGCACCTGAATTCGCTGCCTACCGCGGCAACTGAGCTCACCGTCTACCCCTAGCCGGAATGCCCTCGGCGACAGTCGGTTTTGCGTTTGAACTGGGCGATCATGTTCGCCGGGAACACCCTCGGCGGCCATAGTCGATGCGTACGAGAGAGGTGAGCAGTGCGAGTCATTTCTTGCATCGATGAGGCCGTTGAGGCCGTCGGTCAGGAACTCGGCGTCTCCCAATGGTTAGCCGTCGATCAGGAACGCATCAATGCGTTCGCCGACGCCACCGGCGATCATCAATGGATCCATGTCGACGTCGAGCGGGCCCGGACTGAAAGTCCATATGGTGCAACGATCGCGCACGGCTTCTTGACGCTGTCCCTAATTCCCGCATTGAGCAAAGAAAACTACCGCATCGACAACGCGAAGATGGGCATCAACTATGGGCTCAACAGGGTGCGGTTCCTCGCGCCGGTTCCGGCGGGCAGCCGCATCCGACTCCGATCTGAGCTTGTCAACGCGGCCAAGGTCGACGACACGACGGTTGATCTGACCGTGCGGCAGACGGTCGAGCTCGACGGCTCGGATAAACCGGCCGCGGTGGCCGAGGTTATCGCGCGCATGGTCTTCTAAACCGAAGTTACGGCGGTGAGAACGCTCGAACCCCCAGTTGAGCTGGGGGTTCGATGTTTTCGGGGTTGGTTGTTCTGGCTACTGCAGGGTCAGTGGGATGGTTGTGTCGAGGAGTTGGAAGGCTCGGCGTTGGGTGTCGGTGGGTTCGGCGAGCATTGGCATGGGGATGTCGGTGCCGGCGAAGCGGACGTGGTTGCGGGTCAGGGTGCCCAGGTGGGTGAGCAGTCCTTGGTAGCTGTGCGTGGGCAGTTGGGTGTCGCTGGTGGTTTTGCGGGCTGCTTTGGTGGCGGCGTCGGCGAATCCACGCGCTGGTGCGACGGGGTTGTCGCGGTTGGGGGGATTTTCGTCGGTGAAGGTTAACGGCGCCAAGGCTTGACGTAGGTGCCAGGTGAGGTAGGCGGCGAGCATGCATATCACGACGTGGGTGCGGACGCGGTCGTCGAGACGGTGGTAGATCGGGCGCAGGTCCAGGTCGTCGGTTTTGAGGCTGCGGAAGTCGCGTTCCACCTTGGCGAGGTTCTTGTAGGCGCCGATCACGGCGGCGGTAGCCAGATCGGTGGCGGGCACGCTGGTGCGCAGCACGTAGATGCCGTCAAGGGCGGCCTCGGCGGTGATCTGGGCGTGTCTGCGGGCGATAGTCACGGTGGTGTCGGTGATGGTGACGTGCAGGTGTTTGGCCATCTTGTATTTGTTGATTACTTTGCCGATTCTGAGGCCGATCTGATCGGCGCCGGCCGGTCGCCCGGCGGCCACGGCGGCGGCGATTGGGGCCAGGAGTTGTTCTGTGGCGGTGAGCATTTCGCCGCGTTTGCGGGCGCGTTCGGCGGCCAACAGCGGGTTGCGGCAGCAGATCAGCCGTTCGCCGGGATAGTCGGGGTGGGTGATCTCGGCGAAGTCCTGGTCATCGAATAGCGACATCTGCAGCGGTCCGTCATCGGCGGCCAAGGCCGCGATGGATGGGGCGCGCAGCGCGGTCAGCCAGCCGATTCCGCCGAGGTCTTTTAGGGCGGCGATGCGGGCGGAGGTAATCATGCCGCGGTCGCCGACCATGACCATGTTCGCCAGCCCGAAGCTGTCTTTGACCGCGGTGACCGCGGTGCTGAATGCGGTCGGGTCGGCGGTGTTGCCGGCAAACACCCGGATCGCGACCGGGCGCCCCGCGGGGTCGGTAAGCAACCCGTACTCAATTTGTTGGCAGCCCTTCTTGCCGTCGCGGGAATAACCGCGGGCAGCCAACTCGCAACACCGACCGGTCACCCACGAGGAGGACAGGTCGAACATCGCGATCCGCGACGGGTTCGCTTCGGCACTTAGATGCCGCGCCGCCAACTGTGTTTCGATGTGGCCTTGGCGCTCGTGCAGCCAGTCCATCGCCGCATACACCTCGTCGCTGCCCGCGCCGGTGATTCCCAGATCGGCCCCCAGGGTGGTGTCGGCCCACCCGCTCAGCGTGGATAGTTTCGAACCTGGCCTAAGCACCCGAGACACGATCAGCCCATAGGCCAGGTCGCGGGCCCGGCACGCCGGCCCCAGGAGAGCGGGCAGGCCCAACGCGCGCGCCATGGTGTGCACCGCTGCGACGTGCCCGTGCGGTAACGATGATTCGATGCGCACCGCGTCGTCGGCCGCCACCATCGTCGCACCGGCCAGCACCGCCTCGATCGCGCTGATCGCCGCGTCGGGCAGAGCGGACAGGTTGGCCAGTTGCTGGTGTTTGACCTTGGCGCCGTCGCGGAAGCTGCGCCGCAGATACACCGACTGGTAGTCGCGACGCTGCCCGGCCTTATCCACATGACTGCTCTTGATCCTGGCCACATGCATCGCACCAACTCGCTGCACCATACAAGGAATGATAACGCTATTGGCAAACTCACCCTACGAGACACACCATCTATTTTGGCTACATTTTCAGGTCACTGAACACACTAGCCGCAGATCAGATACACAATCAGCGTTCAACCACACCGTAACTTCGGGCTAAACGTTGACTGTAAATGCGTGGATGGGTGCGTGAACACAGCGCAGGTGACGCGTCGCAGCGCCCCGACGAGATACACGTCCAGGACCCGCCGCAATTGACCGTTGCGTACCCAGGCGTGTGTACGCTGACCGGTACATTGGGTCTTACCTTTAGGCCGAAGCGTCGAAAGGGGCGGCGGTGGAACCATCCGAGTCGGACTCGGCTCCGACGCGTTCGACTGTCTTGCTCAAACCGGTGGATGTGCCCAAGGCGTCTGACGTGTTAGCGCGTGAACTGCGCGAGCGGATACTCAGTGGCGAGCTGGCCGCGGGGACGGCGCTTCCCGCCGAACGCGAGCTGGTCAAGCAGACGCAGATGAGCCGTTCCACGGTGCGGGAGGCGTTACGCATCCTGGAAGTTCAGAATCTGGTTCGGGTCAGGACGGGTCGGGCTGGCGGCGCCTACGTCCAGCGCCCGACGACAAAGTCGATGGCCAGTTCGGTGACCCTGATGATCCGTGGCCAGCAGATCAAGCTCGCGGATCTGATGGAGACCCGCGAGGCGTTGGAGCCGTTCTGCGCCGAGCTGGCTGCGCGCAAGCGGACCGATCACGACCTGGCGGTGCTCGACAAGGCCAACGAAGACATCGCCAACCCTGACGCTGACTTGCCGGCTTTTCTGCAGGCCAATCTGGACTGGCATGTGGGTGTGGCGATGGCCGGTCACAACGAGTTGTTGATCGGATTCATGACTGCCTTGTCGCACGCGATTTATACCGGGACCGAGAACGCCGCGTTCGTCGACGACAAGGTGCGAGCTGACACCCAGCGCGCACACCGGTCAATCACTGCCGCGATCCGCAGCGGCGACCCGGACACGGCCAGCCGACGCATGCGTGGCCATGTGCACAGCTACGCCAAGGCCGCGCTGGCCATGGATCGACGCAAGACCATCAATGTCGACGGCTGAGTGGGGATATCGGGTCGCCCAGACGTCGAGGGTTTCACCTCCCTACCCAGATACGTCGGCGGATCTCGGTGACGGCGTCGGGGTTTTCGGCGCCGGACATGTCCCCGGGGTCAATGCCGAGCACGGCGGCCCGGATTGCGCGGCGCATGATCTTGGACGATCGCGTCTTGGGTAGTGCGGCAACCCGCCACACGCGTGACGGAGTGAATGGTTTGCCCAGTTCGCGTCCGACCAGCGCCGCCAGGTCAGCCCCGACCTGGTCATCGTTCGTTTCGGTTCCGTCGTCGGATTGCGAGACCCAAAATGCCCACACCGCCTCACCTTTGACGTTATCGGGCACACCGACGACAGCCGCCTCGGCAACGCGTGGGTGGGTGATCATCACCGATTCCACTTCGGCGGGCGCCAGCCGCTTGCCGGCCACGTTCATGACGTCGTCGGAGCGTCCGAGGATGAACCATTGACCGTCACTATCGATCATCGCGAAGTCGCCATGCGTCCAAATGCCCGGGAACTGCGACCAGTACGCCTGAAGGAAGCGCTCCTCGTCGTTCCAGATGCCGCGCGTCATCGACGGCCACGGCTGGCGGCACACCAGCTCTCCGACCTGGCCGCGCACCGATCTGCCGGTGTCGTCGACAACGTCGACGTCCATCCCCAGCGACGGGCCGCCCAGCGAGCAGCTGCGGATGGGTTCGACCGGATACGGCGCCAGCAAGGATCCGCCGACCTCGGTGCCGCGGGAGAAGTGGATCACCGGGACACGTCCGCCGAACACATCACGGGCCAGCCACTCATTTGACACCGGGTCCCAGGGCTCACCGGTCGAGCCCAGCATGTGGACCGACGACAGATCCGCGTCGGGCAGGAATGTGGTCTCAGCGGACCGCAGCGAACGCACCAGGGTGGGCGACACGCCCAGCATGGTGACCCGGTGGCGCTCGACGAGCTGCCACAGACGGGTCCTGTCAGGCCTGTCGGGTGAGCCCTCGTACAGCAGCAGAGTCGCACCGTTGGCGTGCGTGCCGAACACCGAGAGCGGGCCCATGATCCAGCCCATGTCGGTGACCCAGCTGAACACTCCTGCGGGTTTGACGTCAAACGAGTAGGCGACCTCGCTGGCAGTCTTGACCAGAAATCCCGCGTGGGTGTGTATTGCCAGTGTCGGTGCCGACGCTGGTGCGCAGTATGTAGACGCCATCTAGCTGGGCTTCGGCATCGATGCCGGCGAGCAGTTTCTCGGTTGCGGCCAGCAACTCTGCGCGGTTGCGGGCGCGTTCGGCGGCCAGTGCGGGGTTACGGCAGGCGATCAGCCGTTCGCCGGGGTAGTCGGGTGGCTGATCTCGGCCAGGTCCTGGGTGTCGAACGGGTTGGTTCAACGGTGCGGGTCACCTCCCACGGGGCGGGGCGGCGTGGGCCGAAGGTGGCCACGCTCCGCCGCACGATGCGCAGCGCGTGCTCGTCGTCGTTGGCCAAGTGGTCGGTGACCCCGGAAACCCGGGAGTGCGGCTCGCCGCCGCCGAGTTCTTCGGCGGTGCTCGTCGGCGAAGGTTGCCGACGTTGTCGTCGTTACGGCACGGCAGGAAGCGCAAGGGGCGGTTCGGTTTTCGAGATAACCTCGTCAACACTGACACCGGGCGCGGTCTCGATCAGGTGCAGACCGTCGTCGGCGACGTCGATGACGGCGAGATCGGTGAAGATACGTTTCACGCAGCGCTTACCGGTCAGGGGCAGCGTGCAGTGCTCGACGATCTTCGCGCTGCCATCCTTGGCGGTGTGCTCCATCATCACGAAAACTTTTTCCACGCCGTGCACTAGGTCCATCGCCCCACCCATGCCCTTGATCATCTTGCCGGGGATCGTCCAGTTGGCCAGGTCGCCGGCGGCCGAGACCTGCATGGCGCCGAGCACCGCGATGTCGAGGTGTCCGCCGCGGATGATCCCGAACGAGGACGACGAGGAGAAGAACGCCGCACCCGGCAACGTGGTGACCGTCTCCTTGCCGGCGTTGATCAGGTCGGCGTCGAGGTCCTCGCGCCGCGGGTACGGCCCGACACCGAGAATCCCGTTTTCCGAATGCAAGACGACAGTGATGTCGGCGGGGATGTGGCTCGGGATCAGGGTGGGCAACCCGACGCCGAGGTTGACGTACTGCCCGTCGTGCAGTTCGGCGGCGACCCGCGCCGCCAGCTCGTCTCGGCTCCAGCTCATGGCCGTTCCCCCCGGCAAACGGGTGGTGCCCCCACTCCCCCGCAACCGGGGGGACCCCCACATCGCGCTACTCGCTCTGCATCGTCGTTGGCGGTCATGGCCGCACCGTCTCCTTTTCGATCGGCTTCACCGGGTTTGGCACATGCACCACCCGGTGCACGTAGATCCCTGGGGTGTGCACCTGGGCGGGGTCGATCTCGCCCGTTTCGACCAGGTGCTCAACCTGCGCGATAGTGATCTGGCCCGCTACGGCGCAGTCCGGGTTGAAGTTGGCGGCCGCCGCGTGGTAGACCAAGTTGCCGTGCCGGTCGCCTTTGAAGGCGTGCACCAGTGCGAAGTCAGTGCGGATGGCTCGTTCCAGCACGCAAGTGACCCCGTCGAATTCGCGGGTTTCTTTCGGCGGCGAGGCAACCGCCACCGTACCGTCTGGGTGGTACCGCCACGCCAGACCGCCGTCGGCGACCTGCGTCCCAACCCCCGTGGGTGTGTAGAAGGCGGGGATCCCGGCCCCGCCGGCGCGCAGCCGCTCGGCCAGCGTGCCTTGCGGGGTCAGCTCCAGCTCAAGCTCACCGGCCATGTACTGCCGGGCGAATTCTTTGTTCTCCCCGACGTAGGAGTTGATAGTGCGCCGGATCCGCTTGTGTTGCAACAACACTCCCAAGCCGATCCCATCCACGCCCAAGTTGTTCGATACCGTCTCCAGATCGCGGACCCCGAGCTCCAGCAGCGCCGCGATCAGCGCCTGGGGGATGCCGCACAGCCCGAACCCGCCGACGGCCAGCGACGACCCGTCCGTCACGTCGGCAACAGCCTCCGCCGTCGTTGCCACGACCTTGTCCATCGTCACCAGCCTCCTCGCCGCGGGACTTCAGTTAGTTTCCATTAACCGAAGCGGTAGGATGCCACGGCATAGGCCCAGGTCGGTGGCGGCCGCGTCCCAGTACCAGGCGGTGCGGCGACCGATCGCACGCGCAGCTCGTCGATGCCGGCCAGGCCGTGCGCGCGGGCCAGCCGCGTCACGTTGGCTCGCTCGATGTCGTCGGCGGTCGGATTCCACTGGTAGCTCGTCACATCATTCCCCGGGGCCTCAGCCTCTAGGCATGCCGAGAATGCGTTCGGCGACGATGTTGCGCTGGATGAACGTCGACCCACCGGCGATGGCGGTACCGCGCGCCTGATATGCCAACCGCAGCCACCGCTGTTGGTCAGTCGGCGACGCGTCGGCGGCGCCCTTCTCGGCGAGGGCGAACTGTCCTCCCATCGCGTCGAGCTCCAACCCGAAATCTGCGATGTCCTCCACAAGCGGACAGAAGAACAGCTTCCCGATGGAGGTGACCGGACCGGGTGGTCCCTCGCCGGCGGCCCCGGTGATGACCCGCTGCCCGATCAGGTAGTGCACTAGCGCCCGCCCGTACAGATCGGCGATCCGTTGCCGTACCAGCGGGTCGGCGCCAAGTGGTCTGCCGTCGTCGGTGGTGCGGGTCGCGATCTCGTGGATCAGATCATTGACCGCGCCGGTGGTGTTGACGCGGCCGGTGGCGATGGCGACCCGCTCGAACGCGAGGGTCTCCATAGCCACTCGCCAGCCGCCGTCGACTTCGCCGAGCACGCCGCCATCGGGGATGAACACCCCGTCGAGGAACACCTCATTGAATTCGGACTCGCCCAGCATGTGTGCCAGGGGACGGACCTCAACGCCGGGGCTGTTCATGGGCAGCATGAAATACGTGATCCCACGATGCCGCGGTCCGCCGCCGGTGCGGGCGAGCAGGATCGCGTGGGCTGCCAGTTGGGCGCGGCTGGTCCAGATCTTCTGGCCCTGGATTCGCCATCCGCCGTCCACCTTGGTGGCAGTGGTACGCAACGAGGCCAGGTCCGAGCCCGCCTCCGGCTCGGAGAACAACTGGCACCAGATCTCCTCGCCGGTGAGGATCGGTCGCAGATAACGCTCCTGCTGAGCGGGAGTGCCAAACTCGATGACCGTCGGTCCGGCGAAGTCCTCGCCGATGATGTTGAGCCGCTCCGGTGCGCCGGCGCGATCAAGTTCCTCGTTGAAGACCGCACGCAGCTTGGCGTCCGCGCCACCGCCGCCATACTCCTTGGGCCAGGACAGGCCGGTATAACCGGCGTCGTAGAGCAGCCGCTGCCAAGTTCGCCAGTAGTCGAGCTTGTCCTCGAGGCGTGCCGGTTCCGGTCCGCCGAGCCGTGGCAACGTCGCCTGCAGCCACGCACGCGCCTTCGCACGAAACTCCGCTTCGGCGGGACGGTCTTTCAATTCCATCAGGGGGTGCCCGCCACTTGCCTGGCCTGCGCGGCCTCCTCGGTGAGGCGCCGTTCGATGTCTTTGCGCAACTCGTGTTTGAGGATCTTGCCGGTTGCCGTCATCGGCAGGGCGTCGAGGGCGACGACGCGCTCAGGTGTCTTCTGGATCGGCATGCCTCGCTCGAGCAGGAACTCGCGCAGGTCGTCGACGGTCGGGGGCTGGTGTCCCGACTTGGGCACCACAAAGCAGCACACCCGCTCGCCTAGCCGCTCGTCGGGCATGCCCACCACCGAGAACGCTTTCAACTCAGGATGGTGGGCCAGATGTTCCTCGATCTCGCGGACGCTGATGTTCATCCCGCCGCGAATGACGATGTCTTTGGTCCGACCGGTTACCCGCACGTATCCGTCCTGGGTCATCACTCCCAGATCGCCGGACTTGGAAAAGCCGTCCGTGGTGAACAGGGCCGCGGTTTCCTTGGGATTGGCGAGATATTCGATCATGTGGGAGGGCCCGCGGTAGGCGATGTCGCCCTCAGCGCCGCGAGGCACCTCATTCCCGTCGGCATTGACGATCTTGACCTCTGCACCCGGCATCGCCTTGCCGTCCGAGGTCAGGGCGCGCAACACGTCGTCGGTCACTGAACATGTGGAGGTAACCAGGTTTTCGCTACGCCCGTAGAGGCTGAGCACCTTGACGTTGGGAAGCGTTGCGCCGGCCCGCTCGATGACCGCGGCGGGGATCGGCGCGCCCGCGCATGTCCACAACCGCAACGTGGACAGGCCGTGGCGCTCGGCGTCGTACTCGGACAACAGTGTGTGCAGGAACGTCGGGGCCGTCACGGCCGCGGTGCAGCCGAAGCGCTGAATCTCGTCTATTCCGCGGGCCGGATCCCACTTGGCCATGACATGTGTCGAGGCCCCGGTCAGCATGGGCAGCAACACGCTGGTGACCAGCCCGGTGGTGTGGGCGATGGGGGAGGGACCGAACTGGACATCGGCCTCGGTGTAGCCGAACGGCCCGACCAGCGCACGCGCGCCCGCACAGTAGGTGTTGAACGTATGTACGCAACCCTTTGGCCGTGACGTGGTTCCAGAGGTGTAGACGATGACGAACGGGTCGTCTGGGTCGGGCGGGTTGCCCAGTTCTGCACGGGCGCTGTCGTCGTCGGTGTCGGCCTCCAGCTGGTCCAGCGTGAACACGTTAGCGTCGGCATAGGCGACGTCTTCGGCGGTGCTGTCGGGTCGGGTGACGACGATCGTGAGTTCCGGATGCTCTTGGCGCAGACCGCGATACATGTCCAGATAGTCGAATTTGCTGAACTGTGCTGGAGTGAACGCCACCCGCACCCCGGCGTTGGACAGCACGTAGCCGACGTCCTCGCGCCGATAGATCGGCATTATCGGGACCACGATGACACCCAGTCGCGACAACGCGGTCAGCACCTGGATGAACTCCACCCAGTTGGGCAGCTGCACGGCGGCTGTGTCACCGCGCCGCAAGCCATGTCGGTGCAGACCGACAGCCAGCCGTTGGCCGGCGTCGAAAAGTTGCCGGAACGTCAACGATCGCGATCCGTCGGTCGCGAAAACCTTGTCGGGGTTTTCTTCGACGCGCCGGAGCAGGAGGTCACGAAACGTGTCGGTGGACCACTGCCCCGCGCGGTAGTACTGGTCGATTTCTTGTGGGCTGTAGCGGACGGTGTAGGGGCTCGGCTTCATCGCGCTGCTCCTCGGTTCTCGGGATCCGCCCGCCGGGCGGCCAGGAGGCGTAATCCTTCAAATTGTAGAATGGTCAGACCGAAACGGCAAGAACTTCGGGCGTGCAGCGGTCCGGCGCTATGCGTTGCGCCACCGCGGGGAACGCTTTTCTTTGAAAGCCAGTACTCCTTCGGCCAGATCCTCGGTGGTGAACGCCAAGGCGAGCTGGGCCTGCAGGTAGTCCAGCGCCGATTCCAGCGGCAGGTCGCGGGTCGCCGCCAACGCCCGCTTACCCATTGCGAGCAGCAACGGTGATTTGCCGGCGATTTCGGCGACCCACCGTCGCAGGGCGTTGTCGAACTCAGCGTCGGGCACCACCTTGTTGACCAGCCCGGCGGCTGCCGCTTCGGTGGCGCTGATCAGCCGGCCGGTCATCATCAGCTCGTTGGCGACCAGCCGTCCGGTGGCCCGAAAGATCAACGCTGAGATCATGAACGGAAAGGCGCCGACGTTGATCTCCGGGCAGCCCAGCCGGATCGACTCCTTGGCGATGACGAGATCACAAGCCAACGCGATGCCCAGCGCACCGGCCAGCACATCGCCGTTCGCTGCGCAGACAACCGGCTTGTCGATCCCCATAAGGGTGCGATACAGGGTGGGGAACCGCGCGAGGCCGGCGTACTTGACGATCGTCGCCCGTTCGTCGGCGAACGCGTCGAGGTTGCCGCCGGAGGAGAAGACCCGCGGGTGCGACGACGTCAGCACGACGACCCTCACCCGCGCGTCGGAGGCCGCATGTTGCAGCAGCGCGGTGAGCTGATCCAGCAGTGCATCGGACAGCGCGTTTCGCCGCGCGGGGTCGTTCAGTGTCAGATAGGCCGCCAGAGCATCGCCGTCGGCGGTTGCGGCTTCGAGTCGATAGGTGACCAGATCGCCTGACTCACTCAAAGTGGCCTCCTAGTCATGCGTCAGAACGCATTTGCCGAACGTGCGCCCGCGCTCGAGGTGTTCGTGTGCTTCGGCGGCCCGATCCAGGGGGAACTCGCTATCGATCACCGGCGGGCGCACCGAGCACCGATCAATCATGTTGAGCATGCCGGCGAAGTCCCTGCTGCTGCCCATGGTGGTTCCGAGCAGATCGAACTGACCGAAATAGAAGCTGCGGACGTCCATGGGCGCGGTCTGTGCCGCGTTGGCGCCGAGCACCACGAGCCGGCCGCCGGGACGCAGCGTGCGCACGGATTCGCTCCAGCGGCCGACTGGGTCGAGGACGAGATCGAAGCCGGCCTTGTGTGGCGACATCGCACGGGCATGCTCGGGCCACCCCGTTTCGCTGTGCAGCACGCCGCCGCGGGCGCCCGCGCCCACCGCGCGCTCGATGGTATCGGGCGAGGACGAGGTCACGGTGATGCCGACTCCGGCAGCGACTGCTAGCGCGACGGCCATGGTGGCGATCCCGCCGCCGGCGCCGATCACCAGCATCGACTCTCCCGAGCGCAGCCGCCCGCGGACGAACAGGGCCCGGTACGTCGTCACCCCCACCAGCGGCAGCGCGGCAGCCTCGGCCCAGCTCAGACCGGCCGGCTTGGCAGCCAGGCAGTCGGCCGGCACGGCGACCAACTCGGAGTACGTGCCGAGGGTGTGATCGCCCAGAATCTCCCAGCTGCCGCCCGGCGCTTCATTGCGGTCGCCCCAGTTCAGGGACGGCAGCAGCACCACTTCTTCTCCCGTGTCGGTGCGCACACCAGCGCCGTCGGCACCGATGATGTGCGGCAGCGGCGAACCGTAGCGGCCCTGGCGGACCAGAACGTCATGCCAGTTCAGCGCGCTGGCCCGCAGCGCCACGGTCACCCAGCCGGGCCGTGTGGGCGGGTCGGGAAATTCTTCGGGGCGCAACACCGCAGGGCCGCCAAACTCGCGCATTACCACAGCGTGCACGCGAACCTCCTTATGGACTGACCATTAGACCATTGCTTCGTGAGTCGCACAAGCAAGGCTCGAGCCACGTGGTCGGAAAACCGGAATAATTGACGCCCGCGTCGCAGCTTGCCAATCGGTTGTGACCCACTTCACAACACGATATACTTTTGGTTCAATGGTATGACCAATACGATACGGTGAACCAAAATTGGTGCGGAGAGGAGCGGTGATGGTCAAGCAAGCGGCCATGGCCACCAGCACGAAGGATTTAACCCTGGTTGAGCGCGCCGAGGCCGCCGTTGCCGGCGCATCCGAACATCTCGGGCTGCCACCTGCAGAGCCGCACCAGAGCGCGTTACGGTGCCGGCTGGACGATCTGAGGCATTGCCTCGAGGGGCGGCTGGCGCTGTCACCCGATTCGGCGGCGACTGCCGAACTGTTGACCTCAATTCTGAGATTGCAATGCGAGCTGCTCGATCTCGATCTGTCTCGACAGATGAGGTGTCTAACCGAGATCCGTAGCGCACTAGGGGACCTACGAGGCCTGTCGCCGCGCGAGATGATCTACGCGGCCCCGGTGGTGCTGAGCCGGGAGTTTGGTTTCGCCCGGACCATGATCTCCACCGTGCGAGGTTCCATGTGGCTGCCCCAGCACCTCCACATAGAAGACGAAGGGGCCGATCCCCAATCGCGGCCGTTTCACGAATTCGTGGCCCACGCCCACATCCAACTAGCGGACGCTCCGCTGGAGACAGAACTCATCCGCAAACGGTGCGGAGCACTTGTGCCGTTTCCGCGGGAAGACAAGCGCACGTTCAAGGGAATCGTCGATGCCTCCGGCTGCTTTGGCTATGTCGCCGCCCCGATCATTGTCCAGGGCAGGGCAATTGGGATTCTGCATGCTGACCGTCCGCAACCCGACGGCATCGTGACGATGGAGCATCTCGACCAGCTGGAGGCCTTCGCCGAGTGCCTGGCCGCCGCATTCGAGCGCGCCGTACTTGAAGAGAAGGCATCGCAACAACGCGTCGCAGTCGGCAATTTATGCGCCCATGTAGAGGAACTGCTCGGACGGCCGGCCCGACCGCCGTTGTGGTCAGGCGCTAGCCCGAAACAGCGACACGATGCTTACCACCGCGGCGATCAGCCGGCTGTGCCATTGTTGACCGCCCGCGAGCGAGAAATCATGTCGTATGTAGCGACTGGGGCCACCAACAGCCAGATTGCCCGGTGCCTGGTGATCTCGGAAGGCACGGTGAAGTCCCATCTCAAACACATTGCCAGGAAGCTCCATACGTCCAGCAGGGCAGCGGCCGTGGCCGTCTTCGCCGGCATCGCTACCGCGCAAACGAGTGACTCGAGATGAGCACCCGCGAGATGGTGGGCAGACTCAACCATCTGAACGAACAACTGTGTGGCGCATTCGGTGTGCCTCGAACAGGTGATGCGGCAAACCTCGACGAGGCCGTCGTCATGTCAGCGGCAACCACTGATCGATTGTTGGTCGGCGACCGCGGCATCCGCGACGACATCGCATCACCGATCGGGCGCAGTACCTTGGCTGAATTCCTTCAGGCGCAGGTGGAAGCGCGCAAGATGAGAGCCGGCGATCACGTCGATGTGGTGCGTTCCTTGACCCATGGGATCCGTCGCATGAAGAAGGCGGGCTCGCTGCAAGGACTGGCCAGGCAAGCCTGTACTGAACTGTGTGACGCGCTCGGCTTCGACTACGCGTTGCTGTCGCTCGTCCTCGACGATGGATTCGTCGTCGAAGAGTCTGGCCACGGCGTCGAAGGCCCCACTATGATCGCGCGTCGTGGATGCGTGGCCGAACGGGACTGTATTCGCTTGGGCGGCACCATCCGAACGAATGAGGTCGACGTGCCCGCGACGCCCGGCTATCGGGAACTGCTCGGCTCCGCGCACTATCTCGTCGCCCCGGTGATCGCCGAATCGCGGGTGGTCGCACTTCTTCACGTCAGCCGGGGCAGCGAAGGCGTCTCCGTCTGTGACGTCGACGTGCTGGATACGTTCGCCTCTGCCTATTCGCTGCTTCACGAGCGGATGGTGAATACCGAGCGGGTGCAGCACCAGCGGACCTCGATCGCTCGCTCGGCGGCGCGGCTGACCGATGAAGCGGACCGGATCGCTGCAGCAGCCATCAGTCTCGATGTCGAATACGCCAATCGTGTCGAGCCCCCGACCATAGCGCCGGATTCCGCCTTGGCGGCGACGCTATCGGAGCGCGAACGCCAAGTGTTCGAGAGGCTGGTCCTGGGAGCTGCGAACGCCGAGATCGCCGATCAACTTGTCATCACGGTCGAGACGGTCAAGACACACGTGAAGAGGATCCTTCGAAAGATCGGGGCCATCAACCGCTCGGAGGCGATCGCCCTCTACATGGAGGCCAGAACGAGGCCTGGGCGACACAACGTGTTACGTTGAACGGCAAGTTTTTTCACGCTGGTGCGCGGTGTTGGCGGGGGTTACGCGGCGGAGATCCCGCCGTTGACACTGATTGCCTGACCGGTTAATCGCGCCGCCGCCGGGCTGCACAGGAACACCGTCAGCGCGGCAAGGTCATCCGCGGTCGGCACACCGAGGTCAGCCTGTTTCGCCGCACGGGCGAACAATTTTGCGCTGAACCCGTCGGCGGTGATGCGTTCGGTCGAAGCGGTGCCGTGGACCAGTGACGGCGTCAGCGCGTTGGCGCGGATACCGTAGCGCTTCTCTTCGATCGCAATCGTTCGGGTGAACATCACGATGGCGGCCTTGGCGGCACCGATGACCGCTTCCCCGGGCGTAGCAGTCTTTGCCGCGTCAGATGCCACGTTCACGATGACGCCGCATCTGCGGCTGCGCATGGCTGGCAGCACTGCACTGGCCATGTGCATCGACGGCAGCGCCAGTTGGGTCAACATGCGGCTGATGTCGGTCGTCGGAATATTGGTGAACAGTTCGGGCCGGACATCTGCGGCGGTGGTGCACATCAGGATGTCGACACCGGACAGGACCTGATCCGCCTCCGCCGCGATAGCGGTTGCGGCGTCAGGATCGGTGGCGTCACCGGCGACGAAGTGTGCGGCGGCACCGAGTTCGGCGATCGACTTTGCGGCCAGTTGGCCGCGTTCGGCGTTGCGGCCGACGACTACGATCCTGGGTACGCCGGCGGCGGCGAGTGCCCGGGCTGAGGCAAGCCCGATGCCGGCGGTGCCCCCAACGATCAGAGCGGAGCATGCGCTGAGGTCTTTGGGCGCGGGCCTGTCGGCCGGGGTGTCGTCGGTCATGGTCTCGTCCTTGCTGCGGGATGCGCTGACACCCGCTGTAGCCAGTGGAGGAGGTCCTCGATCACCTCAGCGCGGTTGATCTCGTTGAGGATCTCATGTCGGCCGTCGTCGTATACGCGGACGGTCACGTCGTTGAGGCCGGCGGCGCGGTAGCGGTCCACCAGCGCCCACAGCAGGGTCAGCTCGCCGTTGACGGGGTCCTTCGACCCGACCGCCAGGTACACAGGCAGGTAGTGAGGGATGCGTGCCACCTCGTCGGGGTCGGCGAGGCGCCGGGCGCCGGCGAACATCTCTTTGACCGACGCGGCGTCGATGCCAAATCCGCACAGCGGATCAGCGATATACGCGTCGACGACCGACTCGTCGCGGGAGAGCCAATCGAAATCGGTGCGCGCCGGCTGGAACGGGGTATTGAAGGCGGACAGGTCCAGATCGCTGGACAGGTCCAAGGCCGGTTCGAGAAGGTCGAGAGCCGCGGTTCCAGTGAGGGCGACCGCGTCGACTGCGCTGCCGTGATCCACCAGGAATTGTTGCGTCGCAAACGAACCCATGCTGTGGGCGACCACCGCGACTGGCAGTCCAGGGTGGTCTGATTTTGCTTGGGCGATAACCAGATTCAAATCGTCGACCAGTGCCGACCAGCCATTGTGCCCGAGCTGGCCGGGCTCGTCGTCGGCGGCCAGGGAGGCGCCGTGCCCGCGGTGGTCATGTCCGTACACCGCATAACCGTGGGCTGTGAGCGCATCGGCAACATGGTCATATCGGCGGAGGTGCTCACCCATACCGTGTACGAGCACGACGACGCCCGAGTCCGTCTTGCCGTCATCGGCTGTCCAGCGAAAGCCGACGAGCTGCCTCCCGTCCGCGGCACGGTAGCTGAACGCGTCGGGAGCGGTTACCATGCCGGAAACATTAGAATGGTCAGACCGAAACAGTCAAGACTTAGCGCGGCCGGTTACGGCAATGTTGGTGAGCCGGAAGGTGCAGAGTCGGAATCGAGCCAGGAGCGGTTGGCAGATGCTTACGCCAGAGTCGTGTGGAACACCCTCTACGCGCCGACCCGCCGAGGCAGCGGGTAACGGACCGTCATCGTGTTGCTCTCCACCTTCACGGACGGTGCGCACACCCGTCGGCGGACAAGAGGGCATACGGCGTGCGAGTGCCATTCGGCCCAAGGACTGTCAACTTTGGGCACTATCGCCACCGACCTCGCCAAAGTTGACTCACCATATGAGCCCCCGATCGAATGAGGAGGCTGAAGTAATGCACGGATCCATCCGCGGCATGCTCGGCATGAGCACGACCACGGGCACACCGCGATGACCGCCCGCGCACGGATTGTCTTCAACCGGTCGACCTGCGCCGGGATCGGGCTGTGCGAGATGCACTCACCCGACGTGTTCAAGATCGACGACGACGGGTTGATGACTGTACAGACGGAGGTGGTAGACGCTTCCCGGCGCGCCGAGATGGAGGAAGCCGCGATGAGCTGCCCGACGCAGTCCATCCGGATCATCGACGACTCGACGTCCGGCGACAACCCGCTGTAACGTCAGACAGCGTCACGAGATGACTGAACTCGCCGAACTGCCCGCGACGGTCACCGAATGCGCCGAGCAGGCACGCGAACTGATGCGCGTGACCGCGGAGGTCCTCGGCGTCGAGGAGATCTACCCCATGTCCTCCGACACTGACCTCCACGCCCTAGACGAGGCGCTGTTGGCGGCCCGGCTCGGCTTGACCCAGCACCTCGAACTCGCGGCGTTGTCACCGCGACGCCAGCCCGACCATGTGGTAGCTGCGTTGATGTTGCGGTTAGAGCTGACCCAGTTGTCGATCAAGGACGCAATCCTGGCGGACCACCGCGATAAAGTCTGCGGCGCACGGGAGGCGGTCAACAGGTTGCGGGGCGCGGTGTCGGCAGCGGACCTAGCCGAGCGCGCTCCGGTCGAGGCGCACCGGATGGGCTTCAGCCGCGTGCTGTTCTCCCGGATTCAGCGCGGAATATGGTTCGCATGTTCGGCTTTCGCCGGCGCGGACGAAGAACTCGCGCAGCGCATGGTCTCGGTAGGACTCGCTAACCCGCGGCGGCTGAGCGGTCCCTTGCCGGAGAACGAAATGGTCCGCCGCGGCGTCCCCATTCTGGTACGCGACGCGCAATCCAACCCGCATGTGCATCCGGAATTGGTTGCGCTGACCAAGACCACGACGTATGTCGCCGCGCCGGTGTTCAGCTGGGGAAAGCCGATCGCATTCCTGCACGCCGATCGGGACACCGATGAGTCCGGCGTACAACCATTCGACCGCGACGTGCTCGGGATGTTTGCAGAAGGCCTCGGTGTGGCGTTCGAGCGCAATCTGATGGTCGACCGGCTTCAGGCCATGCGGCGGGCCGCCGACGACCACTTGCGTGCTGCGAACACCCTCGCCGATGAGTTCACCCTTGAAGTCATGGACCTTGCCGAGCCCGCGACCAAGCCCGTCGAACGCCTGCTCAGCGTGGAGCTGGCCCAGCCGATGACCGAACATCACTATCGCGAGGTATCCGGTGCCCTGACTGCCCGCGAAGCCGATGTGTTGCGCGGGTTGGCTGCGGGCAAGACCAACGCGCAGATTGCGGTCAGCCTTGTCGTCACGGAGGGCACGATCAAGACGCACGTCAAGCACATTCTGCGAAAGCTCGGAGCGACCAACCGCACCGAAGCTGTGGCCAGGTATCACCGAATGCGCAACTCGTCGAGGGATGTATCGCAGACGGCTGGTTTTCGGCCGTGACGTCACCGCGCGATGGTCTCGCCCGCTTGGTCGACGCCGCTGACGTGCTCCCTGCGCGGTCGGGGGAAGCAGTTACCGTCGCCAAGGAAGCGCTGGCGCGGCTGCGGCTGGTATTCGACAATTCTGAACTCGCCGAACGGATTCCAGGCGAAGTGCACCGGATGGGCTTCACCCGTATTCTGTTCTCGTACATCCGGCACAACACCTGGTTCGTGCGGTCCGCCTACGCCGCCGACGACGACCAACTGGCGGCGACGATGCTGCAAGTGGGTCGCGCGCATCCCCGTAGGCTTCGCCGGCCCCTACCCGAGTGTGAAATGGTGCTCAGCGGATCACCCATCCTCATCGAGAACCCGCGTTCCGACCCGCGGCTGCACTCCGAGCTGGTCGCAGTCACCAACCCGAAGGCCTACGTCGCGGCGCCGGTGTACGCGTGGCAGACGCCGGTGGGTTTGCTGCACGCCGATGCACCGACGGAGACCGGCGATGTCGATGTGGCCGAGCGCGACCTGCTTGGCCTGTTCGCCGAAGGAGTCGGCGCTATCTTCGAGCGGAACCTGGTTCTGGAGCGCCTGCGCGCGATGCGTGGCGCTGTCGAGGAGCACACCCACAAGATCGGGGCACTTGCCGAGGCGTTCGAGGATGAGCTGTGGGACAACATGGATCTGCTGGCCGACGCCGATCCGACCGGCGGCGCGCAGGGCGTCTGTAGGCGGGAAGGCAATATCATCGCGGAGCTGACGCTGCGGGAGAAGCAGGTGCTACAAATGCTGGCGACGGGCAAGACCAACGCGCAGATCGCGGATCGGCTGTTTATTGCCGAGGGCACCGTGAAGTCCCATGTCAAGCACATCATGGAGAAGCTGGGCGCGAGCAACCGTACCGACGCCGTCCGCAAGTACCAAGCGTGGGACGCGGCGCTGTTCTGATCGCGATCAGAACCGGATCATTCCACGGATGTTGCGTCCTTCCAGCATGTCTCGAAAGCCATCGTTGATCTCCTCGAGCGTGTACTCCCTGGTCACCAGCTCGTCCAGCTTGAGTTGACCCAGGTCGTACATCTCCAGATATCTCGGGATGTCGTGATGCGGGTTCGACGAACCGAACAACGACCCGTGAATGGACTTCTCATACAACGTCAACTCGAACAACGAGGCGGTGACGTCCAGCGCGGTGGGATGGCCGATCGCCGTCACGATGACCTTTCCGCGTTTGCCGACCAGGCTCAGCGCCTCACCGACATAGGCGCCCTCGGCCACATCGGTGGTGATCACACACGCGTCCGCCAGCCGCCCGCGGGTGAGCTCGGTGAGCAGCGGCAGCGCCTCGGCCGCTGTGGCCACCGTGTGGGTTGCCCCGAACTCCAGCGCCTTCTGACGCTTGAACTCCACCGGATCCACCGCCACCACATATCGGGCGCCCGCGATCCCGGCCCCTTGGATTGCGTTGCTGCCGATCCCGCCCACACCGAGTACCACCACCGTGTCGCCGGGACGAACCTTGGCGGTATTGACCACGCTGCCAAAGCCGGTGGGAACACAGCAACCAACCAGAGCGGCCCGATCAAGCCTGCTGCCCTGATCCACCTTCACCACCGACGCCATCGGCACAACCGTGTAATCCGCGAAGGTGCCAAGGACACACATCTGACCGACATCGTGCCCGCGGGCGTGAAAGCGGTAGGTCCCGTCCAGTTGCGGACCCTGGACGATGGCGGCCCCAAGATCGCACAGATTAGTCATCCCGCGCGAACAGTACGAGCAGCGGCCACACGCCGGCAGGAAGCTCAACACGACCGAATCGCCTTCCTCGACGTCGGTGACGTCTGGGCCCACTCCGGCCACGACACCGGCACCTTCGTGACCACCGACGAAGGGAAGCGGCACCGGGATATCCCCGGTGACCAAGTGATAGTCCGAATGGCACAGACCACTGGCCGTCAATTTGACCAGAACTTCACCGGACCGCGGCGGATCGAGTTCGACCTCTTCGACCTGCCATTTCTCCTGAACTCCCCACAGAATCGCAGCTTTGGTTTTCATGGTGCTTCCGTTTCGCGTCGATACGGCCATCGGACGGGAACGTTGGAGCCCACGTCGCGATCGATTAGCAGCCATGCTGTCGGTGCCGAGCAGCGTGCGCATCTGCCAGAGGTGGTGTTTCTCATATTCCGTCCGGGATAGTGAGCCGGAACATACCTACTTAGTGGCAGCATTTTTGATCCCATCAGGCGATGTGCCGCCAAGTACGCGGGCGTAGCGTCTTGTCCATGCGGCCCGCGAATCTTCGCCGGCTCAGACCATCGAGAGTTGAGGTACAACCCCATGACTACTGCGACGGAAGGTATTAACACCAACCTGAATTCGCTGAAATTCTGGGCGCTGCCGCGGTCCGCACACCACGACACGTTCCGGTGGCTGCGCGCGAACAAGCCGGTGAGCTGGAACGGCCCGCCTGACTCACTGGACCCGAACCTGGACAACGCCAAGGGATTCTGGTCGGTGGTCAAACACGCGCACATCGCCGAGATCTCACGCAAACCCGAGGTGTTCAGCTCCGCTCAGGGTGTGTTCGTCGACGATTTTCCGCAATTGGAGACGATGCTGTCGTTTATCGTGACGGACCCACCCCGTCACACCGAGATGCGCAATATCGTCAGCGTGGCCTTCACGCCTCGCAACATCGCCAAGATGTCCGACAAGATCGGTGGCATCGTCCAGGGAATCATCGACAACGTCGCCCCGTTGGGTGGCGGCGATCTTTGCGAGCTGATCACCAAGGAGGTCCCCGGCCGCGTTTTCGCCAGCATGCTGGGCATCACGGACGAAAACCAGATTCAGTACGTGATGGACGCGGCCGAGCAGTTCGCGTGCTGGAACGATCCCGAGTACGCCCACATCGGCTCCCCGCTGTTCGTGTTCGCCGATGCGTCACAGAAGCTGGCCACGCTCGCACTCGAACTGGTCCCCGACCGAAAGAAGAATCCCGGCGACGATCTGCTCACCTGGGTAGCCCAGGCCCAATATGAGGGCCATAAGTTGTCCACCGAGGAGGTCGGGGTCTTCTTCTCTCTGTTGGCCGCTGGCGCGAATGACACCACCCGCCATGCCATGGCGCACGTCCTGACGCTGTTCCAGCAGCACCCGGACCAGCTCGCCTACCTGATGGAAGATTTCGAAGCCCGGGTCGACGATGCCGTCAACGAAGCGTTGCGGATGGAGCCACCACTGATGCATTTCCGCCGTACCGCGTTGCGCGACTACGAAATCGGCGGGGTGACCATCAAAGAGGGCGACAAGGTGGTGATGTGGTACATCTCGAGCAACCGCGACGAGGACGTCTTCGACCATCCCGACGTCTTCGACATCTCGCGCACGGCCAAGCACAACCCGCACCAGGCCTTCGGCGGTGGCGGACCGCACTACTGCCTCGGTCACATGCTGGGACGGGCAGTCCTCAAGGCGCAGATGCGCGAGATCTACAGCCGCATGAAGAATCTCGAGGTCGGAGAGCGTGAAGTGCTGCTCTCCAACTTCATGAACGGGGTCAAGCGGCTGCCCGCGACCTGGACACCGGAAAAGCGCGCACCCGCCACGTAAAAACGGCCAGCCCTATCGGGCGCTGGAGTGGTTGAGATTCCGGACGTAGTTGAGGTGGCGGCCATTCGGATCTCATTGAGAAGCAGATGCTGGATCGGCACGGACCACCCCGCGGAGTAGTGCGACTCAAACGTCATCTCACGGCCTTGCTCATCGACGAATCGGCCGCGAGCCGCACGATGGACCATCTCGTCAGCCGGCCGAGGTTCGCAACCCTTGCCGCCGACTGCGTGGCCAGTGTCACGGCGAGTGCCCTGAGGAAGCAGGAGTAGCGACTACTCGACTTGCGGACGCCCGGCTGCGAGACGACCGGCATTAGGTATGGACATCTTCCACACCGCCGGTGCCGCTGGGGTCGGGGCAATTGCGATGAAGATAGGAAGCCACGGCCTCAAAGTGGAGTGGCGGTAGCGCCGTGGTCAGAGCTCCCGGGCGACGAGTTCCTTCAAGATCTCGCTGGTGCCGCCGTAGATCTTTTGCACTCGTGCGGCGGCGTACATCTGCGCGATGGGGTATTCCACGATGTACCCGTAGCCGCCGAAGATCTTCAGGCATTTGTCGACGACCTTGCACTGCATGTCGGTCGCCCAGACCTTGGCCATCGACGCGGTCGCCGCGTCGAGAGTGCCCTCCAGGTATCTCTCGATGCAGTAATCTATCAGTGTTTTACCGGCCAGGACATCGGCCTTGCATTCGGCCAGAACGAATTTGGTGTTCTGGTAGTCGAGGATGGGGCGCCCGAACGCGTGACGTTCCTTGGCGTATTTGACCGCTTCCAGCACGGCGGCCTCGGCCATCGCAACGCCGCCGATCGCGATGCTCAGACGCTCCCGGGGGAGTTGCTTCATCAGTTGGTAGAAACCCTGCCCCTCCAGGCCCCCGAGGAGATTCCGCGCTGGCACGCGCATATCGGTAAATGCCAGCTCGCGGGTGTCCTGTCCATGCTGTCCGATTTTCTGCAGTACCCGGCCGCGTTCGAACCCGGTCTGACCGTTGGTCTCGACGACGAACAACGAGATTCCCTTGGCGCCCTGGCTCGGGTCTGTCTTCACCACGACGATTAGTAGATCGCAATGGGATCCGTTGGAGATGAACGTCTTCGACCCATTGATCACGTAATCGTCGCCGTCGCGAACGGCGTTGGTGCGCACCGCCTGCAGATCCGAGCCGGTACCGGGCTCGGTCATCGCGATAGCCAGCACCGCCTCGCCTGTCGTCACCCGTGGCAGCCAGCGCGATTCTGCTGCTCAGTGCCGAACGCGTAGATGTAATGCGCGCAGACTGTGGAATGCACGGCGAAGCCGAATGCCGAGTCTCCGGAGAGAAACTGAGTTCGTACTGAATCACTGCCTCGTGTCCGAAATTGCCGTCACCACCACCGTACTGATCAGGTAGCTCCATACAGAGCAGCCCCGCGGCGCCTGCCTTGTTCCAAAAATCACGGTCAACCTGATGCTGTTCGGCCCAGCGTACTTGATTAGGAGTGGCCTCTTTATGGAAGAACGCTGACGCGTGCTTGCGGAGCAGCCGGTGGTCATCGGTTTCCCACCGAGAGCGGTAGTCGGGAAACAGTTCAGACATGTCTTTCAACTTTCCGGTGAATTTGTGCGGATCTCGCGTAAGTACGCACCCTCGTCCTTCCGGCGGTCGTCGGATTGCAAGGCGACATAGAAGTTAAGGCTGCGGGTTCGCAGTGCCCATTGTCGGCTGACCGAAATTCTCATCGGTGTATGTGAACTGCGCACAAGGCTGGTTCGGTGGTCGCTGTCCGAGGGCGGAGCAGTCGACGCGGGATCGTCTGCTTGCCACTACCTGGAGTCATTGGCGGCTCCGTGGTCATAACGGAGTCGCTGTGGCGCCGGCTCGGCCGCGATCGGCTTTGTCGAAGAACTGCTGGGATCGCTCCATCACCGTGGCGTTTCCGCCACACAGCGCGTAGCCCCACATCGCTTCGACGCGCAGCTGGTCGTACAGTGGGCGCCCGATGATCTCGAGCACCGTCTCCTTGGCCGACTCGATCGCGGCCTGATCGCAGCGCAGGATCCGCTGCACCAAGGCGTCGGTTTCCTCCATCAGCTTGTCGTGCGGGACCACCCGGGCAACCATGTTCGCGGTCAGCGCCCGTTCGGCGGAGATCGGCTCACCGGTGAGCAGCAGCTCCAGCGCCACGCCGACACCACAGGTGTTGACCAGACGCGGGATTCCCCCGTCGGCCGGATGCATTCCGCGACGCACCTCGAAGGTGCCGAATTGTGCACGGTCAGAGGCGATGCGGATGTCGCACGCCATCGCCAGCTCGACGCCATGCCCGACGCACCAGCCGTTGATCGCGGCGACGATGGGCTTGGTGATGCGCGACAGCGGTCCTCGGGTGATCCCGCACAGACCGTCCTCGAGGCGTTCGCGGCCGACCATCGGTCCGACGGTCTGCCACTCGGGCGCATGGGTTTTCAGGTCGGCGCCGGCGGTGAACGCATCGCCGGTGCCGGTGATGACCGCGACTCGCAGCGCGGGGTCGTCACGGAAGTCACGCCACATGTCACACATCAACTCGTGGGATTCGATGTCGATGGCGTTCTTGACTTCTGGGCGGTTGAGCGCGATGTACGCGACCTCACCGCGCTTCTCGTAGAGCACTTTTGCGGTCATGAGAGGATCCCTCTGTTTGATGACTAGTTAGGCTGGCTGGTGTCGAGGATGGCGGGTAACGCCGAACGGTGGAACCCGTCAAACGGGCTATTGTGTTGCACGGGTTGCAGTTCCCACCACCCCGGCTTCGCGTTCGGTGCTCCGCCGTCGACGCGGATGCAGGTTCCCGTGATGAAGCTTGCGGCCGGTGACAGCAGGAACACCACCGCCGCGGAAACCTCCGCCTCGGTTCCGAAGCGCTGCAAGGGAATTGTGTGAGCGACTTGGTTGCGGATGAAGTCGGTGTCTTTGGTGTCGTAGGTGTCGAGCCCGCTCGATGCGATGGAACCGGGCGCGATGGTGTTCACCCGCACTCCCGCGGCAGCCCATTCGGTCGCGGCGGATTCACTCAGCGTCAGCATGCCTCCACGGGCGGCCGCCGAGTGCGCGAAGTGCGGCCAGCCGTGCCAGATGTCGGCGATCATGTTCACGATCGCGCCGCCGTGCGACCGCATCCACTTGGTGTACACCTCGCGCATGACGATGAAGCCACCGGTCAGGTTGTTGCGCACCACCGCCTCAAAACCCTTAGTGCTGATGGTTTCCAGGGGTGCCCGGTATTGTCCGCCGGCGTTGTTGAACAACCCATCGATGCGTCCGTGTTCGGCGAGGATCGCATCGATGACGTCGCTGACGGCGCCTTCGTCGCGGATGTCTGCGGCGTGCACGGAAACCCGCCCCCCGTCGGAGCGGATCTCGGCGCGCACGGCGTCGAGTTTGTCGGTGTTGCGGCCGACGATCGCCACACTGGCGCCCAGCGCAGCGAGTTCGTGCGCGGTGCATCGCCCGATCCCGCTTCCGCCACCGGTGATGACGACCGTGCGCCCGGCGAACAGGTCTTCCTTGAATATCGACTGATATCCCACAGCTACTCTCCTAGAAGTTGTTGGCGCAGAGCTGCTTTCTGCACCCTTCCGCTCGCTGTCTGCGGCAGCGCGTCTGTCACATGAATCTCCTTCGGCACTTTGTATCCGGCGATGAGGTCACGGCAGTGCGACACAAGATCGGAGACGTCAACCGGCTTGTCGGGGTAGGGGACAACGAAGGCGACGACGCGTTCTCCCCACTTTTGGTCGGGGGCACCCACCACGGCGACCGATTGCACCGACGGGTGCGCCGCCAAAGCGCGTTCGACCTCGGCCGAGTAGATGTTCTCGCCGCCGCTGACGATCATGTCCTTCAGTCGGTCAACGAGGAAAAGATTGCCGTCCTTGTCGCGGATGCCGGCGTCACCAGTGTGGTACCAGCCGTCGACGATCGCGGTGGCGGTCGCGTCGGGTTTGTTCCAGTACCCACTGAACATCCACGGTGGGCGCACCAGAACCTCACCCGTCACGCCGTCGGGAACGTCGCGTCCGTTGGGGTCGACGATACGCAGCTCTACACCGAGCATCGGTTGCCCGCAGGATTTCAGCAGGTCCGGATTGTCGAGGCGGTGCTGTTCGGGGCGGAGCAGCGTGATGATGAACGTCTCAGTGGTTCCGTAGAACTGCACGAAATCGCAACCGAACACCTCCAGCGCCTGTTGCAGGGTGTGCTGTCCGATCGGGGAGCCTGCATACAGTATTCGGCGCAACGAAGAGAAGTCAGCCGGCTGCTCCGACTTGTGGTCCAACAGCATCTGCATCGCTGTGGGAACCAGGCAGGTGACGGTCGGACGATGTGCCGCGACAGCGGCGACAAAGGCCGCCGGATCGAACGCGGACAGGATCGCCAGTGATGCTCCGTGATACAGCGCCGGTAGCGACACCAAGGTGCCGGCCAGATGGAAGTTCGGCATGACCATCAGGCCGACGTCATCGGAGTTCCAGTTCACAGACGGCTCCGTCGCGGCGGCGCGGAACCAATTCATCACGGCCCCATGCGAAATCGGCACGCCCTTAGGCGCGGCGGTGGTACCCGACGTATAGCCGAGCAGCGCGGTGGCGTCGTCGTTCAGCGCAATGCCGGGGTCTGCACCGTCGGCGCCCGAGGACCACTGCGTTAACTCGTCTTCTCCGACGACCTGCAAGGTGATCGCTGCGGCGTCGCGCACCCGCTCGGCGACTTCGGTGAATTCACGACCGGCGAAGATCAGCGGCATCTTCGCGTCGTGCACGACTTCCACGAGTTCTGCGGCTGCGCTGCGCCAGTTGAGCGGTGCGAGAGCACATCCCGCCTTATTGGCGCCTATCCAGACCTCGAAGAACGCCGCGGTGTTTTTCCCGAGAAAGCCGATGTGGGAGCCGGGCCGGATACCGGCTGAGGTCAGCGTGTTCGCGATGCGGTTCGACTTGTCATTCAGTTGCGCATAGGTGACGACACGACTGGCGTCCATTAGTGCGGCCTTATTTGGAGCATTGCCTGCCCAGACTCGCGCGATGTCGGGGACACACCGGATGTCAGGTACGACCGTCATCGCCGTCCTTAAAAAGCGGACCAATAATACTATTGGTCAGACCATATCAGAAAGCGACGGCTGGTCAAGAGTGCAGGCTCGCGTGGAGCAGATCGAGCGCGACGTCACCGATCATGTCTTCCTGGCCGCCGACCAGGCCGCGGCGGCCGACTTCGATGAGAATGTCCCGCACGTCGAGGTCGTGGTCCTGAGCGGCGCGTTCGGCGTGGCGCAGAAAACTCGAGTAGACGCCGGCGTAACCGAGTGTGAGTGTTTCCCGGTCGACGCGCACTGGCCGGTCCTGTAGCGGGCGGACCAAATTCTCGGCGGCGTCTTGCAGGGCGAACAGGTCGCATCCGTGTTGCCAACCGTAGATATCGGCGACGGCGATGAACGCTTCGATGGGCGTGTTTCCTGCTCCGGCGCCATGACCGCACAGCGACGCATCGACACGAACGGCGCCTTCCTCGACCGCGACCACCGAGTTGGCGACCGATAACGACAAGTTCTCGTGAGCGTGGATGCCGATCTGGGTGCTGGGATCGAGCAGGTCGCGGTAGGCGCGTACCCGGTCGCGGACATCGCGCATAGTGAGGCGTCCACCGGAGTCGGTGACGTAGACACAGTGCGCTCCCGCTTCAGCCATGAGCTTCGCTTGGCGCGCAAGGACTTCCGGTGCGGCCATGTGCGACATCATCAGGAAGCCTGAGACGTCCATGCCCAGGTCGCGCGCCTTGGCGATGTGCTGCTCGGCGATGTCGGCTTCGGTGGCGTGGGTGGCCACCCGCACCGAGGTGGCACCGAGGTCGTGCGCGGCCACCAGGTCGTGGATGGTGCCAATCCCGGGCAGCAGCAGCGTGGTCAGGCGCGCTCTCTTGACCACCTCGGCTGCTGCGGCGATCCACTGCCCGTCGGTCGAGCTGCCCGGACCGTAGGTGAGGCTGGAGCCGGCAAGGCCGTCGCCGTGGGCGACTTCGATAGCGGCGACCCCTGCGGCGTCGAGGGCGGCGGCGATCCGGCGCAGTTGGTCAACCGGCAACCGGTGACGGATGGCGTGCATGCCGTCGCGAAGTGTGACGTCCTGGAGGTAGAGCTGCGTCATGGGACCCGTTCTTCTGTTCGCGCGGCGATGCTTTCACCGACCCGCAATGCGGCCGAGGTCATGATGTCGAGGTTTCCGGCATAGGCAGGCAAGTAGTGCGCGGCGCCTTCGACTTCCAGGTACACCGACACCTGCCAACGCGGGCGGGCTTGTCCGGAGCTGACCAAGTCCTGAGCCGGGTCGTCGGCGTCGAGCCGGCGGAACTGCACGCGTTGTTTGAGCCGGTAGCCCGGCACGTAGGCGGCGACGGCGTCAACCATTGCGATGATGCCTCTTTCGACGTCAGGGAGGTCGGCTTCGCCGATGAGGCAGTGCACGGTGTCGCGCATGATCAGCGGTGGATCGGCGGGATTGAGCACGATAATGGCCTTCGCCCGGTTGGCGCCGCCGACGACCTGCAAGGCCTTGGCGGTCGTCTCGGTGAACTCATCGATGTTGGCCCGGGTGCCGGGACCCGCCGACTTCGACGCGATCGAGGCGACGATCTCGGCGTAGAGCACCGGTGTGGTGGCGGAGACCGCCGCGACGATGGGGATGGTGGCCTGGCCGCCGCAGGTCACCATGTTGACGTTCGGGCTGTCCAGATGTTCGCGCAGGTTCACGGCAGGCACCACGAACGGGCCGACCGCCGCCGGTGTGAGGTCGACCAGTCGCTTACCGTGCGGTGCGAGCAGCCGCGCGTTGTCGAGATGCGCGGTGGCTGATGTCGCGTCGAACACCACCGCGATGTCGTCGAAGCCCGGCATATCCAGCAGGCCCCGCACACCGCCGGCGGTGGTCGGCACGCCGAGGCGCTGCGCCCGGCGCAGGCCGTCGGAGTCCGGGTCGATGCCGACCATCGCGCCCATCTCGAGGTCTTCTGAGAGCCGCAGCACCTTGATCATCAGGTCCGTACCGATATTGCCCGAGCCGATGACGGCGACCTTGGTGCGCATCATTCGGCCACCTCGGTGAAAGAGATCTCGACGGAGCCGATTCCGTCGATCTCGGCTACGTACGTGCTGCCCGGCCGCACCGGCACCATGGGCCCCAGCGCACCGGAGAGCACGATGTGACCGGCACGCAGGGGAGAGCCGTTCTCCTGGGCGATGCGAGCAAGCCACCGCAGCGCGTTCAGTGGGCTGCCCAGACAGTCCGCACCCCGCCCGGTGGAGACCACTACACCGTCTTCTGTGAGCTGCATTGTGCGCGAGGCGAAGTCGAGGTCGGCGGCGGCCGCCACTTCCGACCCCAGCACGAACAGGGCTGACGAGCCGTTGTCAGCGATGGTGTCGACAATGCTGATCGACCAGTCGCGCACCCGCGAGTCGACGATCTCGATGGCCGGTATCGCGACACCGGCGGCGGCTCTGATCCGCGAATCCGACAGGTCGCCGTCGAGGTCCTCGGCGAGGATGAACGCGATCTCGGCCTCGACCTTGGGCTGTAGCAGCGTGTCGGTCGCGACTGTGGCTCCCGATGCCACCTGCATGTCGGCGAACAGCACACCGGAATCGGGTTGGTCCACACCCAATTGCCGCTGCACCGCCGGGGAAGTCAGGCCGATCTTGTGGCCGACGATCCCGCGTCCTCGCGCTAGTGAGTCCTCGGTGAGCAGGCGCTGCACCGCGTAAGCGGACGAGATGTCTGTCGCGCCCAGGATGTCCCGCACCGGATCGCATTGCCGCGGTCCGGCGGCGGCTGCGATCAACCGGTCCGCCGCCTCGCGCAGACGTGTTGTGTTGATAGCCATGGGGTTTGGATCCCTCAGGGTTGTGGCTGGTTGGGCGTCAGCCCATGCTGCTGCCGCCATTGACGTAAATCGTCTGTCCAGTGATGAACCGGCTGTCCTCGCCGGCAAGGAATGCCACAGCCGCCGCCACCTCCGCCGGATCACCCGGGCGTCCGAGCGGCACGATGGCGGTTCCCTCTTCGACGACACGCTGCAGACGCGGCGGCGCCTGGCCGGATTCGAGCAGCTTCGCCAGTTCTGGTGTGCGCACGTAGCACGGCGCCACGGTGTTCGCGGTGATACCGGCGCCGGCGAACTCGCGTGCGATGCCCGTGACCATCGCGTGCACGCCGCCCTTTGCGGCGTTGTACATCGCGTGATCCACCAGACCGGTGCGCACCGAGTCGGCGCCGATGTTGATGATGCGGCCCTGTCCGCGAGACGCCATGTGCGGCAGCACTGCTCGCACACAGTAGATCGTCGTCCACAGGTTGTTGTCGATGGTGGCTCGCAACGACTCCTCGGTGTGCTCGAGCGTTGGCCGGATCACGCCGCCGCCGGCGTTGTTGACCAGAACATCGACATGGCCGAGCGTCTCGACAGCCGTCGCCACCAGGTCGTCGGCCGTGCCGCGCTGGTGGAGTTCACCGACGAAGCCGCCCGCGATGGCCGCATGCTCGTACACGCGTTCGAGGTCTTCCTTGTTGCGGGTCGCCGCGAAAACCGCTGTGCCATCCTGGATTAGACGTGCGGCGATAGCCAGGCCGATACCGGATGCGGTGCCGGTGACGACCGCGGTCCGGGTGTTCAGTGCGGCGCTCACAGGATGATCGCGACGTCGCCGACGGAACGCAGGTCCGTCATGTCCAGCTCCACTCGCTTTGCGGCGATCCGAAAACCGCTGTGGCCTTGCCGCAGCCGGTAGCGGTACTGGCCGACATAGCAACTGGTGCGTCCCGCTCGGAATCGCCACACGGTGAACGACGCGGTCACCGATAGCTCTTCGGCTGACACGTCCTGCACTCGCACGTTGAACACCTGGTGATTCGTTCGGGAATGCGGGTACTCGCGGTGGGCGCGTCGGCTGTTGAGCCGGGTTACCCTCGCCGCCAGCCGCACATAGTTGTCGTCGATGAGCATCAGGTCGGTGGCCGGATCGCCGTCGGGTGCGTCGTTGCAGGGCACCTCGTACTTGGCGTCCTCGTCGAAGAGCAGCAGCCAGTCATCGAGCACCCACGCGTCGAGCAACGCGGCCTCGGCATAGAGGAATTCCTCGACCTGCTGCCTCAACAAGACCTGCTGCTGCCAAGCCATGGCGGTCACTGGGCACCTGCCCGGTCCGCCGCGGCACCCATCTGGTGCTGCCAGCGCCGCCAGAACACGCGCATCTGCTCTTCGTCGTTGGCCGAGGGCGAGCGACCCATGCCGCGGGAGATGTCGTTCCATTCGACGCCACCGCTGGCGAAGCCCTGCTGGCAGGACTCCAACGCTTCCAAGTCGTCGGGGGTGGCGAAACCGCCCGGGCCGAGAAACGTCAAGAAGCTATCGAGCCGGCGGTGACGCAGGGACGCCGGCTCGTTGCTGGGAGCCAGTGCCCATGCGGTGACGTCGACGGTGTCGGGCGCAGGCGGATAGAAGGTGCGCACCGTCACGGCCATGATGTCGTTGATAATCAGGTTCGGGTAGATCAGCAGGTTGCGGTTCACTTCCGACATGGCGTGCGCACGCTGCTCGCCGTGACGGGCGACCAGATCGGCCCGCAGCCGGTCGATTTCGGTGTGGGCGTCGGCACCGAACAGCGGCTCCCACTTGGCGACCGGACGTCCCCACGGGGAACTGTATTCGATCACGGCGTGACCGTTGCCCAGGTCGACGGCTCGACCGCTGACCCCCCCGCGCAAGTCGGTGCCGATGGACACCAGGTACTTGAAGTAGGTGTCGTGCGTGGACTCCGCATGGTATCCGTCGAAACTATTCTCCACCAATAGCTTCCAGTTGGCGCCGAAGCTGTACTGGTTGGTGCCGCGGGCCATCTCGACCGACCCGCCGCAGCCGTCGACGACGAGATCGATGTAGTCTTTCGCGCCGGCCAGATAGGTGGGCAGGTCGTCGATGTCGGGGTCGAAGCTGGCAAAGACGAAGCCCCGGTAGGACTCCGCGCGCGCCACCCGCTTGAGCCCCAAATCGTCGAAGTTGACTCCGCCGGCGTAAGCGTCGCGATCGGGCACCCCCTTGAGCCGGCCTTCGGAGTCGAAGGTCCAGGCGTGATAGAAGCACTGGAATACTTTGGAATTGCCGGAGTCCTGGCGGCACACCAACGCGCCACGGTGCGTGCAGGTGTTGTGGAATACGTTGACGTTGCCGGTTTTCACTCCGCGGACCATGAAGATCGGTCGACCGCCGACGGGCCGCCGGACGAAGTCACCCGGCTTGGGGATCTCCGATTCGTGGCCGACGTAGAGCCACGACTTGCCGAAGATCCGCTCGACCTCGGCTCGGTGTATCTCGGGCGAGGTCATCGCTGAGCGGTGCACCTGAAACCGTTGCGCCACAGGGTCGTCGACGACGATCGGCAGCTGAGGCGCTACGTCGATTGCCTGGGTAACCCACGGCTCGATACCGGTGCTCATCGCCGTGCCAGGTAGTCGGCGACCAGTGCGGAGAACTCGTCGGCGCGCTCGATCTGGGTCCAATGTCCGCATGCGCTGAACACATGCAGGTCGGCGTTGGGCAACAGCCCCAGCATCGTGACGGAGACCTGCATCGGGACTACCTTGTCCTCCCGGCCGTGTACCAGCAGTGCGGGTGTGGCTATGGCACGCACCTCGTCCTCGGTGATACTGAGCTCGGATCCGGTGTGGCGTGGATCGAAGAACATGCTGCGGTACGCCTCGTAGGCGCCGTCGGCGATGCTGGCCTCATACCGGATCGCGACGAGTTCGTCGGTGATCATTGCCGGATCGACCGCGAAGTAGTTGCGCAGTAGATCGCTCATCGCGTCATGAGACGGTTCGTAGGCGCGCAACGCGGCAAGACCGCCGGTGAGCGTCATGCCGACACCGGGTGCGCCCATCAGCACCATCTTGGTGATCCGGTCCGGGCGGTCGGTGGCCATCTGCAGCGCGATGCGCCCGCCGAGCGAGTTGCCGACGATCGCGGTCTTCTCGATGCCGTGTGCATCGAGGAACGCCCAGATGTGATCGGTCCAGGTGCGCAGCGAATAGACGATGTCATCGGGCCGCTCGGTGGCGCCGAAACCGACGATGTCCGGAGCGAGCACGCGGAATCGTTGCGACAACGTTCCGATGTTGCGCTGCCAGTTGGCCATCGCTGACACCCCGGGGCCCGAGCCGTGCAGCATGACAACGGGGTCGCCGGCACCCGCCTCGAGGTAGCTGGTTTCGATGCCTCCGGCATCGATGGTGCGTGGCTCTAACGCGATCCCTGCGACGGTTGATGTCATCGCGAGCATCCTTCCTTGAACACGGCAAAACACTTGTTGGAGTTGAAGACATCGGTGGTGACGAGCTCTGACCACCCAAGATCGAGGCCGAGTTCGTCGACCGCTCCGGTCAGGCAGAACCAGTTGAGCATTTCGTGCTGACCGGAGTCGACGATTTCGCGGCTGGGGGTGGCCTGCCACTTTTCGTAGTCGCGCTCGACGAACAACTGGTACAACCGGCTGTCTGCGGCGGTGTCGGGTGTGATGTGCCATGTCTTGTCGGTCAGGAACGCGTGCGACCAACTCGACGACGCCACCAGCGCCACACGTAAGTCGGTGTCGCGGAACGCCTGCGCGACCGCGCGGCCCAGCGCATAGCAGCGGGCCGGAGTCGGCCCGGACGGATCGAGCCGTTCGTCGGCGATGGCGGCGAATCGCGCCAGGCCGCCCCTGCGGGCAATTGCGTGCTGCCCGTAGCAGTTGACTGTGATGGGGATGATGCGGTAATCGAATTGCGCCCCAGCGTTGGGATAGTCAAGGAACAGTTGGGTATTGACGATCGCGTGCGGGAAAGGAGCGTCGCTGCGCTTCCGGTAGGAGTAGGCTATGTCGAAGCCCCGGCCGATCAGGTCGTCGGTGAGCCGGCGGGCGCCCTCGGGGTCGCCGTGCAGAGTGATGGTGGTGTCGTCGGGCAGGCCCCAAGCGTTCGGGCTGCCGCGGTGGGTCATCAGCTCGAAGGGGTTCACGTCGACGTCGCCGTAGGCGAGCACGCAGAACGGGGGGATGACCTCTTCGCGGAAGTTCTCGTACTGGTCGTCCCCCCATACCACCACGACGTCAGGGCCGAACTCGTCAAGCGCATCACGACAGCGAGAAAGGTTCTCCACCAACAGCTTGCGGTGATGTGCCGCAGCCGCGACTCCGCCGTCGGTGGCCCATTCGGCGCGCATCGACGCTGACCAGTTGGCGGGATCCTTTGCCCCGGCGGGAATGTCGGGATCAGTCAAGGTCCAGCGCAACAGGTCCGCCATGTGCTCGTCGGTACCGGCCAGCAGCGGATAGTGGGTCAGTCCCAGACCCAGGAACTGCGCCATAGTGCTCCTCCAAATTGGTGTGGCAGATCCTGCGATGCAGGTCGGCTGACAGAGTGGCAACGATGTCTTCGAGAGGCTCAGGCATCGCGGCGAAGGGGTAGTCGGATCCGAAGACGACATGGTCGCGGCCGAAGACCTCGATCGCTGCCAGCAACGCTTCACGGTTGTATGTCAGAGAGTCGCACCACAGCCGGCGAGCCAGGCGACTCGGCAGGTGCGGTGAGTCGGCGGGCATGCCGGCGACGATTGCCCCTTTGTCGAGTCGTCCGATCAGTGCCGGGAGCGCGCCTCCGCCGTGCGCCAGGCAGATTCGCACTCCTGGCCGTCGCGCAAGTGCGCCGCTAACGATCAGTGCCGCCGCTGCCAGTGCCGCCTCGAGCGGCATTCCCGCGCCGAAGCCCAGTCCGAGCTCGGTCACCCGCGCCGGTAGGTCCTGGTCACTGGGATGTACCAGTATCAGGGCGCCGAGTTCTCCCGCGATGGCAAAGAACTGGTCCAGGCTCGGGTCGGCGAGTTCGGTATCCCCGACCCGCGTGCCGATCTCGACACCGAGGAAGCCGCGATGGCGCATACACCGGCGCATCTCGTCGACGGCCCGGTCGGGGTCCTGCAGGGCGACGGCGCCCAGCGCAGCGAAGCGGGTTGGGTACTGGTGGGTGATCCGTGCGAAGAAATCGTTTTGAGCCGACGCCAGTTCGGCGGCGCCGGCTGCCGACGACCGATAGCAGAAAGTCACCGGGATCGGCGAAAGCACTTGCATCCCAACGCCCTCACGATCCATATCGATGATCCGTGCCTTCGGTGACCAGCAACGGTGATCGATCTGGCGGTAGGGCTGTCCACCGAACAGCAGGTGTGCCTCGGTCTCGCCAGTGCGGTCGACGCTGGGCCAAAGGTCGTGCGGATAGGCGCTCCGCAGATTCGGCAGATCATCGTCGATGGCGTGGGTGTGCACATCGACGAGGCCTGTGTGGGCGGATAGCTGACCGTTGATGATTGTGGCTCCGCGCAGCTGTGAGAGGGGCGGGTTTCGTCAAGGGTAACCGATTATGCATACACAATTCAAGATGTACATGCATAATGTTGTGCGTCACACCTCGGCGGTGGTAGAAGTACCGGCATGCAGGCAGGACCGATCCCGGGGATGGACCGGGGGAGTTACCGTCGAGCCATCGGCGCCGTTCGGTCAGGGGTGCTGCGGGGTAATCGGCGTGCGGTCCGGTTCGTCGGCGCGGATCAGGTCTTGATCGTGGCGGTTGATGGCATCGACGAACGAGGCCTGATCGTGCAGGGCGATGGCGGCCACGATGTCGTCGTGGACGTCGAGACTGCTCGACAGCAGCGGTTCGTGGTCGCCGACGAACACCACCCGCGTCAGCACAGCCTTGATGGTGGTCACGATGAGCTGGTGCATCCCCTCCAGAACGGGGATGTGGGCCGCGGCCGCGACGACGCCGTGGAACGCCAGCACGGCATCGAAGAACTGCGTGGCATCGGTGCTGGCCCGCATTGTGACCATCGCCGAGCGCATCGCGGCGATGTCTTCGCTGGTCGCCCGCTCGAACGCCGCCTTGGTCAGGCCGAACTCAAGGTACAACCGGGCTTCGAACAGGTCCAGGGGGTGCGGGGTGGAAGGCTGAAAACACAGATCCAGCGCCCCTACCCGGACCTGCGGGGGCGCGCTGGCTACGGCGATCCCGCCGCCTGGTCCGGGCCGGACCGTCACCAGGTCGCGATCGCGCAGGATCCGCAGTGTTTCGTTCATCACCGTCGGGCTGATGCCGAACCTGTCCATGATCTCCGAGCGGCGTCCCAGGTGAGCCCCGACTGGCAGGCGGGCACTGAGGATCTCGTGTTCCAGGTCGGCAGCGACCCGTTCAGCCCGGGAGGACCGGAGTGCTTGCTCGCGACGTTGCACGCGCAGCCTCCTTCGGATCGACACCGGCGCCGCAGTGACGCCGTAGAGCAAGTCTCTCAAAAAGCTATGTGAGGAGTCCGGACCGATGGACCGAACGACTGGCCGAGCAGCCTACCGGGCTGTCCGCGACATGCTGGTGCGACACCGCGACGACCACGACGCTGTGGTCGCGGCCTTCCGTTGGCCCGACATCGGTGACCGGTTCAACTGGGCGCTCGACTGGTTCGACCCAGTCGCGGCGGGCAACCCGCGAACGGCGCTGCGCATCGTCGGGGAGGACGGTAGCGATCGCTCGTACTCCTTCGCCGAGTTGGCCGCACGCTCCGATCGGCTTGCCACATCACTGGCCGCCGGCGGCGTCGCGCCCGGCGATCGCGTGATGGTCATGCTGGGCAATCAAGTCGAGCTATGGGAATCGATGCTGGCGGTTATGAAACTGGGCGGGCTCATCATGCCGGCCACGACCGCACTGGGGCCTAAGGATCTCGCCGACCGCATCGGCCGGGGGGCGGTGGGCCACGTCATCACCGATGCCGACCAGATCGGCAAATTCGCTGATATCCCAGGGGATTTCGGCCGCATCGCGATCGGCGAGGTTCCCCATCCGTGGCGGCCGTACCGGCTGGCCGACGCAGTGGCCGCGCCGTCACGGCTCGCCACTCAGACGCGTGCGGACGACCCGATGCTGATTTATTTCACATCCGGTACCACCAGCCAGCCGAAACTCGTGGAGCACACGCACCGGTCCTACCCCGTCGGCCATCTGTCGACGATGTACTTCCTTGGACTGCGTCCCGGTGATGTCCACCTCAACATCAGCTCCCCGGGCTGGGCCAAGCACGCATGGAGTTCTTTCTTCGCGCCCTGGATCGCCGAGTCGACGATCCTGGTCTACAACTACACCCGTTTCGACGCATCCCGATTCCTGACGATGCTGCGGCAGGCCGACGTCACCTCTATATGCGCGCCACCGACGGTGTGGCGCATGCTGATTCAGGCGGACCTGGGCGCCAAGCCACCCATGCTGCGGGAGGCCGTCGGCGCAGGCGAACCGCTGAACCCGGAAGTCATCGAGCACGTCCAGAAGCATTGGGGGGTGACCATTCGCGACGGGTTCGGGCAGACCGAGACCACGGCGTTGATCGGCAATACTCCGGGCTCGCGAGTCAAGCCCGGCTCGATGGGGCGGCCGCTGCCCGGTGTTGCGGTCGAGATCGTCGACCCGGTGAGCGGGCAGCCCGCCGGCGAGGGTGAGATCTGTCTGCGGCTCGATCCGCGGCCGGTGAATCTGATGGCCGGCTATCTCGGCGATGACGGGCGCACCGACCCGGCTTCCGCCGGCGGCTACTACCACACCGGGGACGTGGCCAGCCGCGACGCCGACGGCTACATCACCTATATCGGCCGCACCGACGACGTGTTCAAGGCGTCCGATTACAAGATTTCCCCGTTCGAATTGGAAAGCGTGCTCATCGAACATCCGGCGGTGGTCGAGGCAGCTGTGGTACCGGCCCCTGACCCAACCAGGTTGGCCGTGCCCAAGGCTTACATCAGCCTGGCGGCGGGGTGGCTCCCCGATCGGGCCACCGCCGACGCGATTTTCGCCCATGCCCACCGAAACCTTGCTCCGTATCAACGAATCCGGCGCATCGAATTCATGGAACTACCGAAGACCATCTCCGGCAAGATCCGGCGTGTCGACCTGCGGGCTCGCGAAAATGCTTGTAAAACAAACGATTTGACCAACGAATATCGCGACCGGTGAGCCGGGCGTACTTCGCCACGCCGCGATGCTCTGCGCACGATCAGTCGATGCCCAGGCACCGTCATTTTCGGCACCTGACTTCCACGATCCGTGTGGTGGCGCTGTCACCGGGCCGATCATCTCGATGGCGTTCGATAAGCTAACAGCCGGTCAGACGTCTGGGAAGTGACCCCGATGGGGGACCCATTATCCCTCTTGGTGGAGCAGTCACCGGACTGCGCGCCTCGCTAGCGTTCGATCATGCCGTCGGCTGGCCGTGACTACCTGCAGCTGCGGGCGACTGGGGGCGTCCTCGCCGTGGCTGTATGGACAGGCACACCGGGGCGCAATCAGATCCGCCCGCGGGACGCGGCACGCCCAGAACCCGGCGTCACGCCCGCGTCGTGGGAGCACCGGTGGTGACGACGCACGCGGTTACCAAGCCGGTCCGTGCGATCGGCGGCTTCTTCGCGATGTCACTGGACGCCTTGGTGTTGATGTTCAAGCCGCCGTTCGCCTGGCGTGAATACCTCCTTCAGAGCTGGTTCGTCGCGCGGGTGTCAATGGTGCCGGCGCTGATGATGACGCTCCCGTACTCGGTGATCTTGACGTTTATCTTCAACATTCTGCTGACCGAAATCGGTGCCGGGGATTTCTCCGGAACGGGCGCGGCGATCGGCACCGTGAACCAGATCGCCCCTATCGTCACGGTGCTGGTGGTCTCCGGCGCGGGTTCCACCGCGATGTGCGCCGATCTGGGTGCGCGGACGATCCGCGAGGAACTCGACGCTATGCGGGTGCTGGGCATCAACCCCATCCAGAGGCTGGTGGTCCCGCGTGTGCTGGCGGCCACAACGGTGGCTTTAGCGCTGGAATCGGCGGTGACCGTGGTGGGTCTTACCGGCGCTTTCTTTTTCACTGTGTATGCCCAGCACGTCTCGGCGGGTGCGTTCGTGACCGGGCTGACGACGCTTACCGGCCTTGCCGACGTCATCGTCTCGCTGGTCAAGGCGATGCTATTCGGGATGGCGGCAGGCCTGATCGCCTGCTACATGGGCATCTCGGTCGGCGGTGGTCCGGCGGGTGTCGGCAACGCGGTCAACGAGACCGTGGTGTTCACCTTCATGGTGTTGTTCGCCATCAACGTCATCGTGACCGCCGTCGGTATCCAGTTCACGGTGTCGTGAGGTGGACCCATGACAGATACCGTTTCGAGTGCCCTTCCGAGCAGGCTCCATCCGCGGCTGCAGCGCACGTTAAACAGCGTGATGAGCGAGTGGAACCGGGTCGGATCGCAGGCACGGTTCTATGTCGCGACACTTGGGGCGATTCCCGATGCTGTCGTCAATTACCGGACCGAGTTGCTGCGCCTGATCGCGCAAATGGGGTTGGGTGCCGCAGCGCTCGCGATGGTCGGCGGGACCGTCGTCATCGTCGGCTTCCTGACGATGACCACCGGCGCCTTGGTGGCGGTGCAGGGCTACAACCAGTTGGCGTCCGTCGGTATCGAAGCCCTCACCGGGTTCGCGTCGGCGTATTTCAACATCCGGCTCATTGTGCCCGGAACCGCCTCCGTCGCATTGTCGGCGACCATCGGTGCCGGCGCCACCGCTCAGATGGGTGCGATGCGGATCAACGAGGAGATCGATGCGCTCGAGGTGATCGGTATTCGCAGCGTCAGCTACCTGGCGTCCACCCGGGTCGTTGCCGGGGTCGTCGTGGTGATCCCGCTGTACTGCGTGGCAATCATCATGGCCTTTCTGGCTTCCCGCGCCGGCACCACCGCCATATACGGTCAGAGCTCCGGTGTCTACGACCATTACTTCAACACGTTCCTCAGTCCCCGCGATCTGATCTGGTCGTTCTTCCAGGTGGTGGCGATCACGATCGTGGTCATGCTGGTGCACACCTACTACGGCTACACCGCGCACGGCGGGCCGGCCGGGGTTGGTGAGGCCGTGGGCCGGGCCGTACGTACCTCGATGGTGGTCGCGGCGGTCGAGATCGTGATGATCACGCTCGCCGTCTATGGCCAGTCCGGCAACTTCCACCTGGCGGGCTAGCGGCATGAAACGCAGGGCAGGACAACACCGCATCCGCTCCGCCTGGTGGACGGTGATCCTGTTGGTGGCCATCGGTGTGTTCCTGTTCGTGACCACGACGTCCTTCGCCGGCACGTTCAGATCGTATGTGCCGGTGACCCTGACATCGGATCGAGCTGGGCTGGTGATGGAGACCGGCGCCAAGGTCGAGCTGCGTGGCGTCCAGGTCGGCCGGGTCAGCCAGATCGGTGAGGGCAAGAACATGGCCAGCTTGACGCTTGAGATCGACCCCGATCAGATCCGCTATATCCCGGCCAACGTGCAGGCACAGATCAGTGCCACCACCGCGTTCGGCGCCAAGTTCGTCGAGCTGGTGTATCCGGAGAACCCGAGTCGTGCTCGGCTGACCGCGGGCGCGGTGCTGCATTCGAAGAATGTCAGCACAGAGGTCAACACGGTCTTTGAAAATCTCGTCGATCTGCTCAACATGATCGATCCGGTAAAGCTGAACGCGGTGCTGACGGCCGTGGCCGACGGCGTACGCGGACAAGGTGAACGGATCGGCGAGGCGACCACCGACCTCAACCAGGTGTTGCAGGCACTCAACGCGCGCAGCGACACCATCCGCCAAGACTGGCGTTCCTTCAAAAACTTCAACGACACCTATGACGCGGCCGCCCGGGACATCTTGACGATCCTGAACGCCGCCAGCACCACCAGCACCACCGTGGTGAATCATTCGAAAACGCTGGATTCTTTGCTGCTCAACGTCATTGGCTCCGCAAACGCCGGGACCAACCTGCTCGGTACCAGCAGGGACAATCTCGTCGGAGCGGTCAACATTCTCGAGCCGACGACGAACCTGCTGCTCAAGTACAACCCGGAGTACACCTGCTTTCTGCAGGGCACCAAGTGGTATCTGGACAACGGGGGCTATGCGGCGTGGGGCGGCGCCGACGGCCGCACGCTCCAACTCGACGTCGCTCTGCTGCTGGGCAACGACCCCTATGTCTATCCCGACAACCTGCCGGTCATCGCCGCCAAAGGCGGACCCGGAGGAAAGCCGGGGTGCGGGTCGCTGCCGGATGCCACCAAGAACTTCCCGGTGCGCCAGCTCATCACCGACACCGGTTGGGGAACCGGGCTCGATATCCGGCCCAACCCCGGCATCGGGCATCCCTGCTGGGCTGACTACCTCCCGGTGACCCGCGCTGTGCCCGAGCCGCCTTCGGTCCGCCAGTGCATTCCTGGGCCGGCAATCGGGCCGAACCCCGGGGGGCCGCCGTATGGGGCGGCACTGTACGGGCCGGGTGGAGTGCCGCTTTGGCCGGGGATACCCCCGGCAACGCCGGGCCCAGCACCGCCGGAGCCCGGCCCACCCCCGGCGGAAACAGGTCCGCCGCCACCGTGACCGTCGACGATCGACACAAGCAGGAGAAGAGGCTATGCGGGAAAACCTGAGAGGCGTCATAGTGCGCCTCGGCATCTTCCTCACGGTTTGCCTACTGGCCGCGTTCTTGCTGGTTGCCATCTTCGGGCAGCTCCGGTTCGGCGAAGGCAAGACCTACTACGCCGAGTTCACCAACGTGTCCAATCTGAGGGTGGGCAAGCTGGTCCGCATCGCCGGGGTTGAGGTCGGCAAGGTCAAGACCATCTCCATAAACCCCGACGCGACGGTGCGGGTCGAGTTCACCGCCGACAATTCGGTAACCCTCACGGAGGGAACCCGGGCGGTGATCCAGTACGACAACCTGTTCGGCGACCGCTACCTGGCGCTCCAGGAGGGCGCCGGGGGACTCAAGATATTGAATCCCGGTCAGACCATTCCGGTGGCCCGCACCAAACCGGCGCTGGATCTGGATGCGCTGATCGGTGGTTTCCGCCCGCTGTTTCGTGCGCTGAACCCCGAGCAAGTGAACGCGCTGAGCGGACAGTTGTTGCAGGCGTTTCAAGGGCAGGGCCCCACCATCGGGTCATTCCTAGACCAGGCGGCTGCGGTGACCAACACCCTGGCCGACCGAGATCAGCTGATCGGGCAGGTCATCACCAACCTCAACGTGGTGCTGGGTTCGCTGGGCGGCCAGAACGACCGGTTGGACAAAGCGGTGACTTCGCTGTCGCGGTTGGTTCACGGGCTGGCAGAACGCAAAACCGACATCTCCAACGCGGTGGCCTACACCAACGCCGCCGCCGGCTCGGTCGCCGACCTACTGTCGCAGGCCCGGGAGCCGTTCCGGAAGGTGGTTCACGAGACCGACCGGACCGCGACCATCGCGCTAGCCGACCACGACTACCTCGACAATCTGCTCAACACGCTGCCAGACAGGTACCGCGCACTGGTCCGTCAGGGCGTCTACGGCGACTACTTCGCCTTCTACTTCTGCGATGTCGTGCTCAAGGTCAACGGCAAAGGGGGCCAGCCGGTGTACATCAAGATCGCCGGTCAGAGCACGGGACGGTGCGCGCCGAAATGAAACCCTTCTCTGAGCGCAACCCGTTGATCCTCGGCACCGTCGGCATCCTGGCAGTCACCGGGTTTGTGGTGGCCGCGCTGCAATACCAGAAGCTGCCCTTCTTCAACCAGGGCACCGACGTCTCCGCCTATTTCGCCGACGCAGGCGGGCTCAGGACCGGCAACGGTGTCGAGGTCTCGGGTTATCCGGTGGGAAAGGTGTCCAGCATCGAACTCGACGGGCCTGGCGTGCTGGTCAAATTCAAGGTCGGCAAGGACATCCGTCTCGGGGACCGCACCGAGGTGGCGATCAAAGGCAAAGGCCTCTTGGGCGGCAAGATCCTCGACGTCCTACCCCGCGGCGACGGCCAGCTCAATGGTCCTATCCCAATCGAGCGGACCATCTCGCCCTACCAGCTGCCCGAGGCCCTTGGCGACTTGGCCACCACGATCAGCGGGCTGAACACCGAACAGCTGTCCGGATCGCTCAGCACTCTGGCGCAAACCTTTGCCAATACCCCGCCAGACCTGAGGAACGCGTTGCAGGGGGTGGCGCGGTTTGCACAAACACTCGATGAGCGCGACGCACAACTTCGTAACCTGCTCAGCAACGCAGCCAAGGCGACGGGGGTGCTGGCCAAGCGCACTGACCAGATCGTCGGCCTGGTGCGGGACACCAATGCGCTGCTGGCCCAGCTCCGGACACAAAGCGCCGCCTTGAATCAGATCTGGGCGAATATCTCGGCGGTGTCGCGGCAACTGCAAGGGTTCATTGCCGAGAACCGACAGCAGCTGCGGCCGGCGCTAGACAAGCTCAATGGGGTGCTGGCGATTGTCGACCAACGCAAGGAACGCATTCAGCAGGCCATCCCACTGATCAACACGTATGTGTTGTCCCTTGGTGAATCGGTTTCATCCGGCCCCTTCTTCAAGGCGTACGTGGTGAATCTGCTTCCGGGTCAGTTCGTGCAACCGTTCATCGGTGCCGCGTTCTCCGACCTGGGGCTGGACCCGGCCACGTTGCTGCCTTCGCAGCTGACCGACCCGCCAACCGGCCAGCCCGGGACCCCACCGTTGCCGATGCCGTACCCGCGGACCGGCCAGGGTGGCGAGCCGCGGTTGACTTTGCCAGACGCGATCACCGGCAACCCGGACGACCATTCGTGCGGTTTGCCCGGCGTGGCGTTGCCCGGCCCTGGCTGCTACCCGTATCGGGAACCACCGCCGGCCCCGCCGCCCGGCGGCCCACCGCCCGGGCCGCCAGCGCCACCGCCGGCGAGCCTGCGGTCCACACCCGAACCGACACCCTCGCCGGTCTATGTGCCGGCACCGGGTGAGGTGCCGCCCCCGCAACAGCCGGGAGGCCAACGGTGATAACGAAACTTCGACGAGCCCGCACCGTGTTGGCGACCACCCTCGTCGTGGTGCTCGTTGCCGGGGTGTTCGTCGCAATGCGGGCCAGCGATCAGGCCGCCCGAACAATCGTGATCGCCTACTTCGACAACAGCAACGGCTTGTTTGCCGGTGACGAGGTGCGCATCCGGGGCGTGGCGGTGGGCAAGATCGTCAAGATTGAACCGCAGCCGCTGCGGGCCAAGATTTCGTTCTGGTTCGATCGCAAGTACAAAGTGCCCGCCGATGCCAAGGCCGCGATTCTGTCGCCGCAGCTGGTAACGGGCCGCGCTATCCAGCTGACGCCGCCCTACACCGGCGGGCCCACGATGCAGGACGGCGCGGTCATCCCTGCCGACCGCACCGCGGTGCCGGTCGAGTGGGATGACTTGCGGGCGCAACTGCAGCGGCTGACCGAATTGTTGAAGCCCACCCAGCCGGGCGGCGTCAGCACGCTGGGTTCACTCATCAACACCGCCGCCGACAACCTGCGCGGACAGGGCGCCACCATCCGCGACACGATCATCAAGCTGTCGCAGGCTGTGTCGGCGCTCGGCGACCACAGCAAAGACATCTTCGCCACATTCAAAGATTTGTCGACGCTCGTGTCGGCGCTGCACGACAGCGCAGATCTGCTCGAGCAGCTCAACCGCAACCTGGCCTCAGTGTCCTCGCTGCTGGCCGACGACCCGAATAAGGTCGGCCAGACGGTCGAGGACCTCAACGCGGTCCTGGCCGACGTGCAAAGTTTCGCCGCCGACAATCGAGAGGCGGTGGGCACCGCGTCAGACAAACTGACGTCGATCACCAAGGCACTGGTCGCCAGCCTCGATGACATCAAGCAGACGCTGCACATCGGCCCGACGGTATTGCAGGACTTCAACAACATCTACGAACCGGCCAACGGTGCGCTTACCGGCGCGCTGGCGGTCAACAACTTCGCCAACCCGATCTCCTTCCTGTGCGGAGCGGTACAGGCCGCGTCCCGCTTGGGTGGCGAGCAAGCGGCGAAACTCTGTGCGCAGTACATGGCGCCGATTTTTAAGAATCGCCAGTACAACTACCCCCCAATAGGGGAGAACTTGTTGGTCGGCGCCCAGGCCAGACCCAACGAGGTCACCTTCAGCGAGGACTGGATGCGCCCCGATTTCGTGCCGCCCGCCACGAATACCCCGCCGCCCGCGCCACTGCCCGCCGAAGCACCCGCTGCGGCCGCGGCGGTGGCCACTGACCCCACGGCTGGCCTGCGCGGCATGATGATTCCGCCGGGAGGTGGCTCATGAGCATCAGCCGCTGGCGCCGCGCGGCGGCGAGCCTGGTCATGCTCCTGGTGACGAGCGTTGCCGTGGCCGGGACATCCGGCTGCGGCTGGCACGGGCTGAATTCGCTGTCGCTACCCGGCACGCAGGGCGACGGCCCGGGCTCCTTCGTGATCCAGGCGCAGATGCCCGAAGTCAACAACATCCAACCGAACTCTCGGGTACGCGTCGCCGACGTGGCGGTTGGGCATGTGACGAAAATCGAGCGTCAGGGCTGGCACGCGTTGGTGACCATGCGGCTCAACGGTGACGTCGCCCTGCCCGCCAACGCAACCGCCAAGATCGGCACGACCAGCCTGCTAGGTTCCTACCACATCGAGCTGGGGTCACCGGCGGGCGAAGCGCCGCAAGGCAAGCTGCGTGAGGGCTCACTCATCCCGCTGTCACGCGCCGGCGCCTACCCGAATACCGAGCAGACGCTGGCGGCGCTGTCGTTGGTGCTCAACGGCGGCGGACTGGGCCAGATACAGGACATCACCGAGGCGTTCAGCACCGCGTTCCGGGGCCGCGAGCAAGATGTGCGTAGCCTGATCGGTCAGCTCGACAAATTCACCGCATACCTCAACGACCAGTCCGGCGACATCATCGCGGCCACCGACAGCTTGAACCGCCTGGTCGGAAAATTCGCCGAGCAGCAACCTGTCCTAGACCGGGCCCTGGCGACCATCCCCGACGCGCTCGCGGTGCTCAACAACGAGCGGGACAACCTCGTCGAGGCGGCCGATCAGCTGGGCAAATTCAGCGCTGTGACCGTCGACACGGTCAACAAAACCAAAGCGAACCTGGTCAAGGAATTAAAAGAGCTAGGGCCCGTGCTGGAGTCGCTCGCCAACGCTGGCCCCAGCCTGACGCGGGCACTTAGCCTGCTTGCCACCTTCCCATTTCCGAACGAAACGTTCGAGAATTTTCAACGTGGTGATTACGCCAACTTGACGGCGATCATCGACCTCACGCTCAGCCGAATCGACCAAGGAATATTCACCGGCACCCGGTGGGAGTGCCATCTGACCGAGCTAGAGCTGCAGTGGGGACGCACCATCGGCCAGTACCCTAGCCCGTGCACCGCAGGCTACCGGAATACCCCTGGTAATCCGCTGACCATCCCGTACCACTGGGACCAGGGGTCCTAGATGCGGCGCCTACACCGACGAATCAAAATCCAGCTGGCCATCTTCACCGTGATCGCACTGGTCGCGCTGGCGCTGATGTCCCTGCACTTCGTGAAACTGCCGGCCATGCTGTTCGGAGTCGGCCGCTACACCGTGAAGGTGGAGCTGCCGGAAACCGGCGGGCTGTATAGCACCGGCAATGTCACCTATCGCGGCACCGAAGTGGGCCAGGTGCAGTCCGTGCGTCTGACCGACAGCGGCGTCGAAGCGGTGCTGTCCCTGAAATCCGGCATCGACATCCCGTCGGATCTCAAAGCCGAGGTGCACAGCCAATCCGCGATCGGCGAATCGTACGTCGAGTTGTTGCCCCGCAACGGCACCTCGCCGCCGCTCAAGGACGGCGACGTGATTCGGCGGGCCGACACCTCCGTGCCGCCAAATATCAACACCCTGCTCAGTGCCGCCAACACTGCTTTGCAGGCAATACCTCACGACAATCTGCAGACCGTCATCAACGAGTCGTACACCGCGGTGGGTGGGCTTGGCCCCGAACTTTCCCGCCTGATTATGGGTTCGTCCAACCTGGCGATCGATGCACGCAAGAATCTCGACCCGCTGGTCGCGCTGATCGACCAAGCGCAGCCGGTGCTGGACTCACAAACCCACACATCGGATGCGATTGCAGGGTGGGCATCACACCTGGCCACCGTAACCACGGAATTGCAGACTCACGACGCGGCGGTCGCGGGAACCATAGACCAGGGCGGGCCAGCGTTCGGGGAGTTGCGCCAACTGATCGAGCGGGTGCAACCTACCTTGCCCATCCTGCTCGCCAACCTCGTCAGCGTGGGACAGGTCGCGCTCACCTATCAAAACGACATCGAACAACTGCTCGTGATATTCCCCGAATCCATCGCCCTCGACCAGGCCGGCATCGTCGCCAATGTGAACACCAAGCAGGCGTACCGGGGTCAGTACCTGAGCTTCAACCTCAACATCAACCTGCCGCCGACGTGCAGTACCGGATTCCTGCCGGCCCAGCAGCAGCGGATCCCCACCTTCGAGGACTATCCCCAGCGACCGGCCGGCGACCTGTACTGCAGGGTTCCGCAGGACTCGCCGCTCAACGTGCGCGGTGCCCGCAACGTCCCCTGTGAAACCGTGCCCGGCAAGCGCGCACCCACCGTCAAGTTGTGCGAAAGCAACGAACAATACGTGCCGCTCAACGACGGCAACAGCTGGAAAGGTGACCCCAACGCCACACTGTCGGGTCAGGGTATCCCGCAGCTGCCGCCCGGCTCGCCTCCACCGCCGGCCGGGGCTGCGCCCGGACCCGGTCCGGCACCGCCACCGATTGCCGCAGCCCCGTACGACCCGGCCACCGGCACCTACATCGGACCCGACGGGCATCAGTACACCCGGTCCGATCTGGCCCAAACCGCGCCGAAGGACAAGACATGGCAATCGATGCTGCTGCCACCGCCGGGGCCTTGACGGCAACGACACACAGACTCATCAAGCACGAAGGATGGAGAACGGTATGACCGTAGTAGCTGATCCCGAACTGCCCCTGGACGAAGAGTTTGTCGACGTCGAGGACAGTCCCCCCGAGTCCGCTGCAGATGACGTCGACAGCCCGCCCGCGGCCCGGACCAGGAAACCCATGTCCGCAGAGCGGCGCGCAACGCTGTTCGGTTTAACCGTCGTCGTTGCATTGGCGGCGCTGGCCGGGTGGTGGGGATTTCGGCTTCACCAGTCGCACCAGGTGCAGGCCCAGCGAAGTCAGTATCTGCAGGTGGCCAGGCAGGGCGCGCTGAACTTGACGACCATCGACTGGCAGCATGCTGACGCTGATGTGCGTCGCATTCTCGACGGGGCGACAGGGGAGTTCTACAACGACTTCGCCAAGCGGTCACAGCCGTTTATCGGGGTGCTTCAGCAAGCCAAGGCGACCACCGTGGGCACGATAACGGAGGCCGGGCTGGAATCGGAGACAGCCGACGGCGCCCAGGTGTTGGTGGCGGTTGCCGTGCAGACTTCAAATGCCGGCGAGGCCGACCCGGTTGCCCGGGCATGGCGAATGCGCATCTCCGTGCAGAAGGTCGGCGATCAGGTCAAAGTCTCTAACGTCGGGTTCGTGCAGTGAGCGCGGTTACGTCGCCCCGCACGGGCGAGCGCAGTGATACCGACCAGGTGCTCGAAACACCTGTTGAGTCGGAGCAAACAGTGACCACTGAGGAGGCCGGTGAGGACGAGACGGTTGAGGGCGACACCAAAGCGACCGACGTGGCCACGGATGCCGACGAGCCAAACCACGACGAGCGGCCGGCAAAGGCGCGGCATCGCATCCGCTGGTCGAGGGTAATCGCCTACGGGCTACTGCCCGGCCTGGCGCTGCTGCTGGCCTCAGCGGCGGGCTTCCTGAAATGGCAGGATGGCTCGGCCCGCGATGCCGGGGTCGCCCGCGCGGAGTCCGTGCGTGCCGCCACCGACGGCACCATTGCGCTGCTGTCCTACCGGCCCGACACGGTGCAGGCGGACCTTGAGGCCGCGCGGGGCCGACTGACCGGTACGTTCCTGCAGGCCTACACATCGCTGACCCACGACGTCGTGATCCCGGGAGCAAAGCAGAAGCAGATTTCGGCTGTGGCCACTGTCCCGGCCGCCGCTTCGACGTCGGCGACCGCCAACCACGCCGTCGTCCTGCTGTTGGTGAACCAGACCGTCGTCGTCGGCCAGGACGCGCCCTCCAGCACCGCATCCAGCGTTCGGGTCACCCTCGACAAGATCGGCGGCCGGTGGCTGATCTCGCAGTTCGATCCGGTCTGAGCTCACGACGATGCAGAACCAATCCGATTCCCATCACACCGGGCAAGTCGCTGACGAGTGTGGCAGTTACGAAACTCAGCAACCGGTTACCGGCCACTGCTCGCTGCCGGCGGCGGACGGAAAGGAAAACCTGACATGCAGTATCGACCTCTGACCCTGTCTGCTCTGTTCGTTATGGCTGCCGGCGCCGTGCTGTCTGCGCCCGCGGCGCACGCCGACAACAAGCGACTCAACGACGGCGTGGTCGCAAATGTCTACACCGTTCAGCATCAGGCCGGCTGCACCAACGACGTCAAGATCAACCTGCAACTGCAACTGGCCGCCCAATGGCACGCCCTCGATGTGTTGAATAACCGAAACCTCGACGGCGACAACGGTTCTGACGGATCCATGCCACAAGACCGCGCAAATGCCGCCGGCTTCCATGGCAGGGTCGCCGAAACCGTGGCGATCAATCCCGCTGTGGCGATCAGCGGCGTCGAGTTGATGAACCAGTGGTATTACAACCCCGCCTATGTCGCGATCATGTCCGATTGCGCTAACAATCAAATAGGGGTGTGGTCAGAAAACAGCCCGGATCGCACCGTCGTGGTGGCCGTTTACGGGCATTCAGAGAGACCAGCCCAGAGCACAGCGGTTGGACAGCAAACAGGGCCTGCGCCTGTAGTGGTCCTGCCGGAGAATATTCCGATCGACCCAAGCCCTGACTACGACGCCAGCGACGAGATCGAATACGGCATCAGCTGGTTCCCGTGGATCCTACGCGGTGTGTACCCACCACCCGGCATGCCGCCGCAATAGGCGAGGTTCAGAACGTCGTCGGCAATGACAAGCGCGGACTCGCCGCTAAAACAAACAGGCAGAACAGATCTCGTTGCACTGCTTGCTCATCGGGCGCCACCCCTGCGGTCTCCTGACGTGCTGTCGCGGGGTACGTCGCAAATCAGCGTGGATTACGGGGCTGCCGGAAACGCCCCGGTGAATCCAAGATTAGCTGCGGCTACTCCGCCGGTGGTTGGTAGTGCGCCGCTGAGTTCCGCAGCTGCCAGATCTGGGCAGGGCACAGTAAATTAACCGCATACGAGATCAAATAATTAGCCGCGAACTCGTCGCTGGGGGTCACGTCACTCTTAACATCACCCATCACTTGGGCGTAGCTTTTGCCCGCAGTGACCTTGTCGCAGATCCCGTAGCCGTAGTTGAGCGCGTCGGTAGTGTTCGGAAAGTCGTAGTGCCGCCGCACGGTCACGTCATACAGATATTCCACCTCGGGAGCCGGAGCGGCATGCGCCCACGGCGCCAACGCAAGTGGGACTCCGCCGACGGCAGCGGCGACGATCAAGGCGGCCCGTGACGCGCGACGCTTCATGGCTGAAATCCTATGCAGTTGTACCGGCGGATAAGCCGGTGACGGATTGCCCGGCTTCGCCGAGGACCGGCTGCACGCTCGTCAGGCTGCGCCCACGGTCCTCATCGGCAGCTGATCGCGGCGGCAGGAACGACGCGGCGGCTCGCACCAGTGCCACCGCGAAGCAGATGCTCAGCACCGCTGCGGCAGCAACCACTGGCGTCGAAGTGTGCTCAAGATGCACAGCGACGATCGTTGGCCAGCCGGCGCCAAAGTTGGCCATGAAAAAGGTGCACGGAAAAAGCACGAAGAGGCCCAACAGCTGCCACTGGCTAGTGCACCGGGCACGCAGCTCGGATGCCGCCACCGCTAAGCAGATCACCTGAGCGGCTTCGAGCACGCCAATCACCAACGGGTACTGAAAGATCCGGAACACGTGTGGCCCCCAATAGCTGTAGAGGCCGCCGTTGATGCCGACGATCTCGAATGCGGCCGATTCAAGCAACGTGATGCCAGCCCAGATAAACAGCGTGCGGCGGGTCATCATGTCGCGGGCGATCTGGCGGGTGATGTAGATCGCCGGGGCGGCGTACAGCACCACATAACCGCTATGCGTCCAGATCGGTTGCGGGATATCGAAAGCGGTGAAGTGCGTCCACATGCCTGGTGTGGAGTAGAAGTACAGCATCATCGCCACGTCGTAAAGCGGCTCGGCAAATGCGCCGACCAAGGCCCCCAGGACCACGAGCGCATAGAACGGCGTCCGCTCCCGCACACCCATCCGGATCGCGATGACCAGGAGCACCGCGGTCAGCCCCCAGCTGACGTCCGTCAGGATCGCCTGTGTGGTGAGGTTCAATTCGTGATCGAACGGTGGCACGCGGTCAGGGTATCTGATAGCTCGCCAGTGCGCGTCCCCCAACCAGGGGAGTTTTCCCTTCCGAGGGGATGACTGTCGTACCGTCTACATTGCGCGCAGAAGGCCTGCGCGAGACGTGTCTTGCGTAACGTGGATGCCGATGCGAATCAGGTGGGCGGAGAGTCTTCGGCGGCCAGCCGTTCGCCGGCAGCCAGGAGAGAGCTCACCAACCCGGGATCGGCATAGTAGGCGTCGCCGACACCACTCTCGAACCGCCTGCGGCTGTACTCGTAAAGCGCGGCAAGTTTGTACATCGCCAGCGTGGCATACCAATTGACTCCCGACACATCAGTCCCGGTGCGGTCCGCGTATCGGTCGATCAGCTCAGTGCGTCCAGGGTAGCCAGGCTCCAGCACCGCGGTGCCCATCGCCGATGTCGGAACCAGCGGCTCGCCCGGCATAGGGTACGACGTAAGCAGGTATCCCAGGTCGGCAAGCGGATCGCCGATGGTGGCGAGCTCCCAATCAAGGATCGCGGCGACGCAACCGGTACCGATGTCCACGATCATGTTGCCGATGCGAAAGTCGTTGTGAACAATGGCTGTTTCGGATTCCGGCCCAAGATTTGCGGGCAGCCAGTTGTCCAGCGCAGCGAAGTCACGCGGCACGGCTCCGTCTACAGCGATCAGTGACCGCATCCGCCGCAACTGCCGGGCGTTGAACCCGTGGGGCTTGCCGAAGTTCTCGAGCCCCACCTCGAGCCAAGCCACCTTGTGGAGTGCGGCGTGAGTGTCCACCAGTGATTCCCCGATGTGCCGGCGCGGCTGTCCGTCGTTGATTGGCGCGGGCGTCGATTCGGTGATGACGGCCCCGTCGACGAAGTCCATTACGAAGACCGAGACGTCGAGCAGCTCATCGGCAACCGCGATGGCGAGCACTCGCGGGGTAGGGACGTCGGTCCGCTCGAGTGCGGACAGGAGCCGCGCCTCCCGTAGTACGTCATGGGCGCCCGGAGGCAGCGGCGGCGGCGGTGGTCGGCGGACGATCAGTCGCGAATGCCCGTCCGACACCAGGAATGTCAGGTTGGAATGCCCATCGCCGATGGCGTGGGCGGTTATGGCTGGGCCGCACATCGCGCATGCACCGGCGCATCTCGTCGACGGACCGGTCGGGGTCCTGCAGGGCGACGGCGCCCAGCGCAGCGAAACGGGTTGGGTACTGGTGGGTGATCCGTGCGAAGAAATCGTTTTGACTCGACGCCAGTTCGGCGGCGCCGGCCGCTGAGGCCCAATAGCAAAACGTCACCGGAATCGGCGAAAGCACCTGCACGGGAACGCCTTGACGATCCATATCGGCGAGTCGGGCCTCGGGCGACCAGCACCGGTGATCGATTCGGCGGTGGTGCTGTCCACCGAACAGCAGGTGTGCCTCGGTCTCGCCGGTGTGCTCGACACTGGGCCAGAGGTCGTGCGGACAGGCAGCCCGCAGATCCGGCAGATTCTCGTCGATGGCGTGGGTGTGGACATCGACGAGGCCGGTGCGGGGGGATAGCCGAGCGTTGATCGTGGTGGCTCCGCGCAACATCTGGGACGGGCAGGTTTCATCGAGGGTAGCTATTGTGGATGCACAATTCAAGATGTGTATGCATAATGATGTGCGTCATATTTGTGCGGTGGTAGAAGTACCGGCATGCAGGCAGTGCCGATCCCAAGACGAACGGCGGAATGACGGGCGAGGTCAGTTATCGGCGACGTTCGGTCAGGGGTGCTGAGGGGTGTTGGGGGTGCGGTCCGGGTCGTCGGCGCGGATCAGGTTTTCATCGTGGCGGTTGATGGCATCGACGAACGAGGCCTGATCGTGCAGGGCGATGGCGGCCACGATGTCGTCGTGGACGTCGAGACAGCTCGACAGCAGCGATTCATGGTCGCCGACGAACACCACCCGCGTCAGCACAGCCTTGATGGTGGTCACGATGAGCTGGTGCATCCCCTCCAGAACCGGGATGTGGGCCGCGGCCGCGACGACGCCGTGGAACGCCAGCACGGCATCGAAGAACTGCGTGGCATCGGTGCTGGCCCGCATCGTGACCATCGCCGAGCGCATCGCGGCGATGTCGTCGCTGGTCGCCCGCTCGAACGCCGCCTTGGTCAGGCCGAACTCGAGGTACAAGCGGGCTTCGAACCAGTCCAGGGGGTGCGGGGTGGAAGGCTGAAACCACCACATCGCTGACCCACGACGTTTTGATCCCGGGAGCACAGCAGAAGCAGATTTCGGCTGTGGCCACCGTCCCGGCTGCCGCATCGACGTCGGCGACCGCCAACCACGCCGTCGTCCTGCTGTTCGTGGACCAGACGGTCATCGTCGGCCAGGACGCGCCCTCCAGCACCGCATCCAGCGTCCGGGTCACCCTCGACAAGATCAACGGCCGCTGGCTGATCTCTGGATTCGATCCAGTCTGAGCCTACGATGATGCAGCAGCGATCCGTCTCTCATCACACGCTGGGGAAGTCGCTAGCGCGCGTGCTATTCGCGTTTGCGGGGCTATTTGGTGTCGCGGCAGTGTTGGTTACACCATGTGCGCGCGCAGATGTGGTGGCCTACCTGGTCAATGTCACAGTGCGGCTCGGCTACAACTTCGCCAACGCTGACGCCGCCTTGAGCTACGGATACGGCATCTGCGACGAGGTATCTCAGGGCCGCACCTATCCACAGGTCATGGGCGACGTGAAGGCCGATTTCAACACCTCCGACGAATACCAGGCCTCGTATCTGATCACGCAGGCGGTCAACGAACTTTGCTCCGCGCTGATCTGGCAGTTGCGGAACTCGGCTGCGCACTACCGCCGACCGGTCACCGCCGGCGGCTGATGGAAAGGAAAACTGACATGCAGCATCGACAGCTGACCCTGTCCGCTTTGCTCGCTATGGCCGCGGGCACGGTCCTGGGTATGCCCGCCGCGTGCGCCGACAATAAGCGGCTCAATGACGGCGTGGTCGCCAATGTGTACACCGTTCAACATCAGGCCGGCTGCGCCAACGACGTCAAGGTCAGCCCGCAACTGCAACTGGCCGCCCAATGGCACACCCTCGATGTGCTGAACAACCGAAACCTCGACGGCGACATCGGTTCTGACGGGTCCACCGCACAAGGCCGCGCCAACGTAGCCGGCTACAAGGGACGAGTGGCCGAAACGGTGGCGATCAACCCAGCCGTGGCAAATCAGCGGCGTCGAGCTGATGAACCAGTGGTATTACAACCCCGCGTATTTCGCGATCATGTCCGATTGCGCTAACAATCAAATCGGGGTGTGGTCAGAAAACAACCCGGATCGCACCGTCGTGGTGGCCGTCTACGGGCAGTCTGAGAGACCACCCCAGAGCACAGCGATTGGACAGCAAACGGGGCCTCCGCCTGCGGTAGTCCTGCCGGAGAATTTTCCGATCGACCCCAGCCCCGACTACGACGCGAGCGACGAGATCGAATACGGCATCAGCTGGCTACCGTGGATCCTGCGCGGCGTGTACCCACCGCCCGGCATGCCGCCACAATAAAGCCACTACCGCCCGGCGGGCGGTAGTAAGGTGAATAGCTGCGTCGAAGGCATCTGTGATGGGAATGTTGGCACCGGATCGGACGGATCATCGGTCGGATCAGATCCGGCCAGCCCGCGCGGCGCGCATGTGGGTGGCATAGCCGTGGCCAATCCCGACGACACGCAACGCAGGCTCGCGACCGGAGTCGTCGCCGAGCTCGAGGCGGAGGGCTACCAGGACGCGGAGCCGGTGGGGCGCGGCGGGTTCGGAGTCGTATATCGCTGCAACGAGCCATCACTCGACCGGGTCGTCGCGATCAAGGTGCTCAGCTCCGATCAGGACGACCTCGACTTGGAACGCTTTGCGCTTGAGCAGCGGGCCATGGGACGAGTCTCGGGCCACCCGAACATCGTGCCGGTGTTGCACAGCGGCCTAACCTTCACCGGACGTCCGTACATCGTGATGCCCTATCACAGTCGGAACACGCTGGACTCCTGGATCAAGGGTCATGGACCGCTTGCAATCGGGGAGGCGTTGACGGTAGGGGTGCGACTCGCGGGCGCTCTGGAGACCGCTCACCGCGCGGGTGTTCTTCATCGTGATGTCAAGCCCTCCAACGTCTTGCTCACCACCTACGGCGAACCGCAACTCAGCGATTTCGGCATTGCGCGCGTCACGGGCACCGGTGAGACCGCCGCCAACATGCTCGTCGGATCTCCGCCCTACGTCGCGCCGGAGCTGTTCGAGGGTCACGCCGCCTCGATCGCCGCCGACGTCTACAGCTTGGCGGCCACGGTCTTTGCGCTGCTTTGCGGTGAACCGCCATTTCCCTTTCGATCAGGCGAGAACATCATTGCGTTTGCTCGTCGCGTGACGGCGGGGCCGATACCCGATCTCCGCACGAAAGGCGTCTCCGACCCGATCTGCTCGGCACTAGAGCTCGGGTTGAATATCGATCCCGCACGCCGCCCAAGCTCTGCGGCAGCGTTTGGTGAGGTTCTGCGCGCAGCCGGCGGCCATGTCGGGCTAAATATCGCTGAGGTCCCGCTGGAGTTACCGGCACCGCCGACCGACGCCGATGAAGCGTCCCGCCCCACCTCGGCGTCGGAACCGATCGGGCATTCGGTGCCTCTCGGATTACGGTCGGACGGGTCCGGCCCCACCCGGCGAGCGAACTACCCGCCGAGCGCACCGACGCGGTTTCGACCGCCGACATTCAATCGCGCGACGGTGCAAAGGCGACGAATCCTTGATCGCCTCAGCTCGGGCCGAAGACCAAAACTGGTCCTCATTCACGCACCCGCCGGGTACGGCAAAAGTACCCTGGCCGCACAGTGGACCGAAGCCCTCACCGGACAGGGTCTGAAAACCGCTTGGTTGGCTGTCGATAGCGACGACAACAACACGGTCTGGTTTATCGCCCACCTGATTGAGGCGATTCGGCGCACCATGCCAGACCTCGCAGACACGCTGCAACAAGAATTCGAAGGGCGTTTGGAAAATACGCAACAATATGTCCTCAACGCTTTGATCAATTGCCTGCATTCCGAAAAACAAACCCTTGCGCTGGTAATCGAGGACTGGCATCGCGTAGACAACACTGATACCAGGGACGCTCTCGCCTATCTGATTGAGAATTGTTGCCATCACCTACATTTGATTGTCACCAGCCGGGCAGGCGCCGGACTTCCTCTCACTACGTTGCGAGTTCAGGGTGAGCTCATCGATATCGACGCGACGCTCCTCAAGTTCGATAAGGCCGAATCCCGCGCGCTGCTGGTCGATCAGTGTGGCCTCGACCTCTCAACCGTCGACGTGGCCGAACTCGAGGAATTGACTGATGGGTGGGCGGCCGCGCTGCAGCTGGCATCGCTTTCGCTTCGTGAAAACGCCGATCCGGCAGCGCTCATCGAGCATCTGTCCGGTCGGGACAAAGCAATAGGCGACTACTTGGCGTCGAACGTCCTGGACAGCCTCGAACCGGAGCTACTCGATTTCCTGCTTTCGACCTGCGTAACCAAACAGATCTGCGGCGGATTGGCCACGGCGCTCACCGGCGACCGACGCAGCCGAAGCATCCTCGAAGAGATCGAAAAACGTGATCTCTTTCTGCGGAGGACCGACGCCGAGGGATCGTGGTTCCAATACCATCATCTTTTCGCCGACTACCTTCTACACCGCCTCGAGCGCGACGCGGAAGACCGCATCCCAGATCTGCACCTTAGAGCTGCACAGTGGTTTTCCGAACATCAGATGCTCAGCCAGGCGGTCGATCACTTGATCCGCGCCGGCGACGCACCGCAGGCGGTTGATGTCGTCGAGCAGGCTGCTCCAGGCCTGAACGAGCAGTCACAGATGAGCATGCTCATTGGGCTTGCGGCCAAGCTGCCGGTGCAACTCGTGGATGCGCGCCCACGGCTGCAGGTGGACCTTGCTTGGGCAAACGTCGTGTTGCACCGCCCTGCGGCGGTGCAGGACGCGCTTCGGTTGGCTGAAATCGGCATAGACTCGATTCCGGCGGCTGACCAAGCCGACGACCTGCGCGCCGAGATGGACCTAATTCGCGCAGTACTCGCCGATTTCGAGGACCGTCCCGATACCTCCGCCGCCGCCGATGCCGTTCAGGCTTGTGTCGACAGGGCAGACACTCTTCGTCCGTGGATTCTCTGCCGGGCAGCCGATGTCGCCTCATCTCGTGCGATCCGGGCGTTCGACTTCGATGACGCGCTTCGCTGGCAGAGGTGGGGACGCCAATACCATCAAAGGATCTCCGGGGCCCTGAGCGCTAGCTACGGATACTGTTTTGCGGCGATCGCCGCGAACGAGCAGCTCGACGTCGCCGGCGCCGAAGCGCACCTGCGACACGCAAGGCGAATCGCGCAGCTGCCCTCCGGACGCCCAACCTACGTCGCAAAGCTCGCCGGGTCCTTGTTGGGCGAGCTGCTCTACGAACGCGGCCAACTCGACGAGGCGGAGGCATTGCTCGACAATGCCTACGAACTCGGCGCCGAAGGCGGACTCGTCGACTTCATGCTCGCGGCATTCGGGACCGGGGCGCGCCTGAAATTTGCCCGTGGTGACAAGGCGGCCGCCGACCGCCGACTTGCCGAGGGTCTCGAGATCGCCAGGCAACTACGACTGCCGCGACTCGAGGCGCGCCTGGTTAACGAACAGGTCCGACTCGCCGCGTTGTCGAGCGGACAGATCGAGGAGTCGCTCGCGCAGCGAATAACGGGTCAGGGGACACAAACTCTCGATGGAATCGGTAATACCACAGCCGAATTCAAGGAGGATGCACAAATCAGACTGCTCCTCGTCCACGGGCAGTCGTCAACGATCGGCGCGGCCTGCGATCGAGCGGGCGCTCGTCGTGACCACCTCGACCAACGCAAGCGCCCGCGTGCCTACCTTCAGGCCACGCTCCAGTACGCGCTGTGCCTCGCCATCGCCGGCAATAGCGACGAAGCGCAGCGCGTCCTGGCGCCAGCGTTGAGAACCTGTGCGGCGCTTGGGCTTAGCCGATTGCTGATCGACGAGGGGCCTCAGATGCTTCTCCTTGCGACGGATACCGTGGTAGCAGACGAGTTCACTGCAGCCGACCCGACGACGTCGGCGAATGTTCGCGAATTCGTGTTGAGTCTGGCTGCGACGTCGACCGTGTAGACCGGCCGCTACGATTCCCCCGGATGGGATAGCCGATGCCCACATCGAGGGCTTTGTCGCCGCACACGCAGCGATGCCGTCAACTCAGGTGAAGGATGAAGGCACCAGCCTCAACAATCATTCCCTGACGGAGTTTGAAATGCCCGTTCACCAAACCACTGATCCGGTCACGCTGCAGGCGTACCCGGCCCGCTACCTTGCCGCCTGGAGTCAGCGCGATATCGATACGGCTCTCGATGTGGTGGCAACGGAACTGCATTGGGCAGACCCTTCCCTCCCGGCGCCGATGACGACGCGCGCCGAAGCTCGCGGCTTCTTCACCGCCACTTGGCAAGGCTTTCCGGATCTGACAATGCAGCCGGTCGGGAGTCCGCTGGTCGACGCCGCTAGGCGCCGAGTTGCGCAGGAGTGGCGAATGACGGGTACCCACACCGGCGAAGGTTTTCCACCGGGCGTCCCGCCGACCGGCAAGGCTTTTGATGTCAGCGGAACCGATGTCTGGGAGGTCGACCAGGACGGCAGGGCGGTGTCAATCCATGCCTATTGGGATGTGGCAACGTTGATGAATCAACTTGGCCTGCTCTGACGGCGGTACCTAGATCCCGGCTGACCGGTTCTGCGGTGCCCAGAACGGACGTGCGA
>JARLGS010000021.1 GCA_031292695.1 Mycobacterium sp.
CGCTGGACATCCGTCCACACAGCGACGGGGCGAACGACTTCTACGTCGTCTCGGACCAGGATGCTGCGCTGCGCGGCGGACCGGTGCGACACGACCACGTCCTCGGCATCGGTGGTGCGTCGATGTCGTTGGCCCGGGCCGTGATTCGTACACCGGTGCAGCGGGCGCTCGATCTGGGTACCGGCTGCGGCATCCAGGCCCTGCACCTGAACAGGCACTGCACCGAGATCGTGGGCACCGACACCAACCTGCGGGCGCTGGACTTGGCGCGGGCGACTGCCGGACTCAACGGCATGTCGTGGGATTTGCGCAGCGGCAGCCTGTTTGAACCGGTGGCAGGGGAGCGGTTCGACCTGATCGTCTCCAATCCGCCCTTCGTGGTGGGGACCGGTGCCCTCGACTACATCTACCGGGATTCCGGTGTGGCCGGAGATGCGTTGTGCCGGCACATCATCGAGAACGTCGCCGACTACCTGACGCCGGGTGGCACCGCGCAGATCATGGCCAACTGGATTGTCCGGGGCGAAGATTGGCAGGCCCGGGTGCGGGACTGGTTGGCCGGGACCGGGTTGCATGCGTGGGTGGTGCAGCGCGAGCTGGCCGACCCCGTCAGCTACGTCTCGCTGTGGTTGGCCGACGCCGGGGAGTCTGCCGAGGAGACCGCGCACCGCGGCGCGGCGTGGCTGGACTGGTTCGATGCCGAGGGCATCACGGGGATCGGCATGGGCCTGATCTCGCTGCGGGTGCCCCGCGCCGGCGAGGCGCCCGAACAGATCCTCGAAGAGATCACCGACGAACCCGTCACGGGGACCGAGGTGGAAGCGTTCTTCGCCCGGCGCGCCTACCTGCGGGACACCACGAACGACGAGCTGCTGGCCGCCCGGTTGTCGACCGCTCCGGTCGTGCTGGAACAGCATTCGCTGCCCGGGCCCGACGGCTGGCAGCAGATCGGGGCCGCAGTGCGCCGGCCCGGCGGCCCGGCCGCGGTGCTCGGCGTGGACGAGGTGCTCACCGCGCTGTTGGCCGGGTGCCGCGGGGAGGTGCCGCTGGGCGCGTTGATCGCCCTGCTCGCGGCGCATCACGGCGTCGACGACGAGGCGCTGGCCGAGGCCGCGCTGCCCGAGATCCGGGAGGCGATCGGGCGGGGAATTCTCTACCAGGCCCGGTGAAACCCGCCCGGCGGTCAGCGCCGTTGGGCGGTGATCAGCGCATACGGCGCATCGAAAGCCACGGTGCCATCGGCTGATTCGTGAGTGGCCATGGCCGCGGTGAACGCTCCGACGAGGCGGGCCCGGGTAGCGTCATCCAGGTAGGCCAGGGTGCTGACGTGCATCGGAGATTCCTCGGTGACGAACTGCACCGCGGCGGCCAGCGACTCGAATCTCCAGTTCAAAATGCGGTTTTCGATCGCGACGTCGGTGAAATCGGTGGCTAGTCGAGTTTGCGCCAGGTCGGGTTGGCCCCACTGATCGGGAGAGTAGGGGCCGGGCGCCGGCGGGCCCAGGGTATCCACGATCGGCGTGAAGAACGGATTGTCGCCGGCGCGCACCCACGTCGAAAATGCCAGGGCACCACCAGGTTTGAGCAGCCTGGCCAGCTCTGCGACCACCGATGACGGCGCCACGAAGATGATGCCCATGTTCGACACCGCCGCGTCGAAGCCGGCATCGGGCAACCCGGTGGCGGACGCGTCGGAGCTCACCCAGGTGACCGCGTCGCCGCCAGGCTTGGCGGCGGCGATGGCCAGCAACTCCGGGGTGATGTCGACACCGGTTACCCGGGCGCCGAGAC
>JARLGS010000204.1 GCA_031292695.1 Mycobacterium sp.
CAATGCGTCGACATCGCCCCCACCGTGCTGGAAGCCGCCGGGCTACCGGAAGCCACCAGCGTCGATGGCATCGACCAGGAACCGATGGACGGCACCAGCTTCCTGCACACCTTCGAGAACGCCAGCGCCGAGGAGCGCCATACCCTGCCGTACTTCGAGATCGTCGGCAGCCGCGCCATCTACCAGGAGGGCTGGTGGGCGTGCGCACGGCTGGACAAGGCGCCCTGGGACTTCACACCGGAGACCATGAGTCGGTTCGCGCCCGGGGTGTATGACCCCGACAAGGACGTCTGGGAACTGTATTACCTGCCCGACGACTTCTCCCAGGCGAAGAATTTGGCGGCCGATCAACCCCAGAAACTCGCCGAACTCAAGGAGCTGTTCTGGCAGGAGGCCGAACGCAACCGGGTCCTGCCGCTGCTGGGCGGGATGGCCGTGTTCTTCGGCATCCTGCCGCCGATGCCGACGACCACCCGATTCATGTTCAAGGGCGGCGTGCAGAACATTCAGCGCGGCATGGTCCCCAGAATCGTCGGCCGTTCCTACGCCATCGAGGCGCACCTCAGCGTTCCCGACGGTGGCGCCCAAGGGGTGATCGTGGCCAACGCCGACTTCATCGGCGGCTTCGCGTTGTGGGTCGACGAGCAACACCTGCTGCATCACACCTACTCCTTCCTGGGTATAGAGACCTACAAGCAGGTGTCCAACCAGCCGATCCCCACCGGCGACGTCACGGTGAAGATACTGTTCGAGATCGGCAAGCCCACCCCCGGCGCCGGAGGCCACGTAACGCTGTGGGCCGGTGACGAATTGATCGGGGAAGGCGACATGGCCCGTACCGTGCCCGTCGCATTTTCGTCCTACGCCGGAATGGACATCGGCCGCGACAACGGGCTCGTCGTCGACCGTGACTACGAGCCCAGGGCCCCCTACGCGTTCACCGGAACGGTGAAAGAGGTGGTGTTCGACCTCAAGCCCGCCCACGCCGAGGCCGAGCAGGCCCTGCACGCCCACGTCGCGACCCATGCCGTTGGGCAGGGTGCCGCCGGTTGACCGCGCCGGCCAGCGACGACAGCAATTCCCTTCGCCCGCAACCGGTCTGGACAGCGCGGCCTTCGTCGAACGGATCCGCGCGACCCACGACCACCATCGGCGGGATCTGGCCTCGCTCTCAGGCCGGGACCTCGAACGCCCCTCGTGGATGCCGACAGGCCCCGGCACCTACGGACGGTTCCCCGCCATCCGGGCCTTCGACTTCTGGGTCCACGAGCGCGACATCACGACCCCGCTCGCCCGGGTGACCGACGACACCGGCGTCGCCGCCAATATCGCGCTTGCCGAGGTGGAGAGCTCGCTGGGCAACATCGTCGGCAAGAAGGCCGGGTGCCCCACGGCCCGGCAGCGCGTCGGCCGCGATCGAGCAGTCGATCTGATCCTTCGCGCCAAGACGGTGTCTGGCCCCGAGGCGTTGCGCCTCGGGCTTGTGACCGAGGTCTGGCCCAACGCCGAGCTAAAGCAGAAGGCATTCGTCGCCCAGCTCTATGGCATGGGAGTGCCGAATGGCGCACTGAGGCCCGACGATTCCCGTGCGCGAGGTCGAGGATGCCTTGCGGACTGCCGAAGATCGTCGCGGCCATGGCGCGCCGTGCTCGACACCAGCGGCCACAGCACCGTTCGCTCGTGGGGGTTGCTGCTGCCGGTGCTTATCTGAACTCGGGAGGCGATATGCCGGTTCCGCTCTGCCCATCGATGTTTGACCGTAATGTCACCAAAAAGGTGAAGAGGAGTTGCCAATCATGACTACACCAGGGTCGCCCGCGGACGACTTCGGCGGCTCCAGCCACGTCATCGACGGGGTCGGCGTGTTCTGTGTGGACACCGCCCCAGCCGCAAGTGCCCGCCCAACCGTCGTCGCCGTACACGGCATTCCTGAGTCGTCGGTCGCATGGCGGGATGTCGCAGCAGTGGTCGGAGACAGCGCCCGCATGGTCATTCCCGACCTGCCCGGGTTCGGGCGGTCGGACAAGCCCCCGAAGTACGACTATTCGCTCGCTCGACAGTCGCGGCTGCTGGAGGCGCTGCTGGAGCGTGTGGTGCCCAAGGCACCAATACATCTGGCCGTCCATGACATCGGCGGACCCGTCGGCCTCATGTGGGCAATCCGCAACCCCGACCGCCTGGCGTCGTTGCTAATCCTCAACACCACGCTTTTTCTCGAGCTGTTTCGCCCACCTGTGCCGGCGCTGATCTCTCTGGTCCCAGTCGTCGGTCCCCGAAACGTCGCCGCGACTTTGTCGCGCGAGAACGATTTCAAGCGCTTGTTCCTGCGACCATGCGCACGACCGATCGATCCCGCCACGCTCGACGAGTTGTATGACCCGTACCGCCAGTCCGACACTTGCCGCGCCGCGGCACTGACCTGGGCCGCCTACCGGCGAGGCCTTGGCGCCGCTGATTGTGTTCGACGCGTTTGGCGCGGCGTTTCGCCCGACGGC
>JARLGS010000205.1 GCA_031292695.1 Mycobacterium sp.
CCACCACCGCTCGCCGGGCCAGCGCCGCGTCCAGGGCTTGCCAGGACAGGTCGTAGCGGACGTGCAGCCGGTCCAAGCGGTGTGCGGTCTGATACGCCCACACCACGGTGAGCAGTACCGCCGCCGCCAGCAGCAGCACCGCGATCACCAGAAGCAGATGCATCTAGGACCGTCTCTTTCTCTTCTTCGCGCAAGCGCTCATCAGCGTCGTCTCTTCTTCGCGCAAGCGCTCATCAGCCGGCCACCTCGACCTTGGTACCCGACCCCGCCACCGTCTCGTACACCAGCAGAATCTGCTGCGCGACCACCGACCAGTCATAGCGGCGCACCGCCACAGTCGCGGCGTCGGCATACCGGTGCCGGGCCGCCTCGTCCGAGAGCAGCGCGACCAGCGCGTCGCCGAGCGCCTCAGCGTCGTCGACGGGCACCAGGCGCCCCGCCTCACCGCCGTTGAGCACCCGCCGGAAGGCATCGAGGTCGCTGGCCACCACCGGGGTGCCTGCCGCCATCGCCTCCACCAGCACGATGCCGAAGCTCTCACCACCCGTGTTCGGTGCACAGTAGACATCGACGCTGCGCAGGGCCGAGGCCTTCTCCGCGTCGTCGACCAAACCGAGAAACCTCAGGTGACCGGCATGCTCCCCTGCCGCCTCTTTGAGCGCTTCCTCGTCGCCGCGGCCGACGACCAGCACCTCGACGTCCGGGCAGGCCGTCACCAATTTCGGTAGCGCGCCGAGCAACACCTGCATGCCTTTGCGCGGCTCGTCGAATCGGCCCAGGAACAGCACCGTCCGGCCGGGCCGCGGGTACCCCGGCAGCACTGGCGCCAATGCGAACGACGCCACGTTCACGCCGTTCGGAATCTCCACCGCGTCTGAACCGAGGGCTTCCATCTGCCACCGGCGCGCCAGATCAGAGACCGCGATGCGGCCCATGATCTTCTCGTTCCACGGCCGCAACACACCCTGAAAGACGCTGAGCGTCAATGATTTTGTGGTCGAGGTGTGAAACGTCGCGACGATCGGACCGGTGGCGACCATGAGCGCCAGCAACGACAGGCTCGGCGCGTTGGGCTCGTGCAAATGGAGCACGTCGAACTCGCCCTCCACAATCCACCGTTTGACCATGCGGCGGGTGGCCGGGCCGAACCGGAGCCGGGCCACCGACCCGTTGTACGGGATCGGCACGGCCTTACCACCGGAGACGACGTAGTCCGGCAGCGCGGCGTGCGCTTCCGCCGACGACGGCGCGAGCACGCTGACCTCGTGGCCGTAGCCGCGCATCACCTCGGCCAGTTGCAGCACGTGTGCCTGGACGCCGCCCGGTACGTCGAACGAGTACGGGCACACCATGCCGATGCGCATCAGTCGCTCCCGGCCAACCGGGCCCGGCGTTCCTCGGACAGATCGGCCAGCCACTGCGGCTGCAGCATGTGCCAGTCGGTGGGGTGCGCGACGATGCCCGCCTCGAAATGCGCGGCGAGGTTCTGGGTGATGGCCGTGACGTCGCCGCTGGAGGTGTCGAGCGGACCGGAGAAGTCGAAGACCCAGTCATCCGGTTTGTTCCAGCAGTGCACCGTCAGCAGCGTCGCGCCGGTGGTCAACGCCAACTTCGCCGGGCCCGCCGGCAAACGGGTCGGTTCACCGAAGAGGTTGACCTGCACACCATTTCGGGACAGATCGCGGTCCGCCATCAGGCAGACGATGCGGTTCGCCTGCAACCGCTCGGTGAGTACCTCAAACGGCGGACGGGCACCCCCGGTCAACGGCAGAATCTCGAAACCCAGGGACTCGCGGTACTCGAGGAAACGGCGGTACAGCGACTCCGGCTTGAGCCGCTCGGCGACCGTGGTGAATTTTCCGTACTGGTGCACCACCGACACCCCGGCCATGTCCCAGTTTCCGCTATGCGGCAGCGCCAGGATGACGCCGTTGCCCCGCTGCAAGCCCTCGTCGATGTGCTCGGTGCCCACCAGGCAGTGCCGGAGCCGCTCACCGAGGGTGCGCTGGTTCATCGACGGCAGCCGGAAGGCCTCTCGCCAGTAGCGGCCGTAGGAGGCGAGCGAGGCCCGGATGACCCGGCCCGGCACTTGCGCAGGCTTCACGCCGAGTACCCGCGCCAGGTTCTTGCGCAATTGCTCGGGGCCGCCGCCGCGCGCCGCGTACAGCGCGCCGGCGTCAAACACGTTGCGGGCGGCGAACTCCGGCATCGCGCGAACCAGCTGCCAACCCGCGGCATAGCCGAGGTCCGAGAGGTGCTCGCCCATCGGGACCTGGAAGCCGCCGAATGACGGCACACCACCGGTGGGGACGCTCATCCCTGCTCCTTCTGCGGCGGACTGCTCGGCGGGATGCTCGGCGGCAGTGGCTCATTGGCGGCCGGGGAACGACGAACCGACGCGACCCGCTGGCCAAGGGTGACCACGCTGGCTGCGGCCAGCAGCCACATCGCGATGGGCAGCGCCAGCGGCAGCGGATGGATCGGCAGGTCCGAGAATCCCGCCCCCACCAGAACGATGATCAGCCGCTCCGGCCGTTCTATGAAGCCGCCGTCGGCGCGCAGACCGCTGGCTTCGGCGCGGGCCTTGATGTACGAGATCACCTGCGAGGTGACCAGGCAGATCAGCGTGGCCACCACCAGAAGCCGGTCGTGTAGCCCGAACGCTATCCACCAGAGCAGGCCGCAGAACACCGCGCCGTCGCCGATCCGGTCGCAAGTCGCGTCCAGCACGGCCCCGAAGCGGGTGCCGTAGCCGCGTTCTCGGGCCATGGCCCCGTCGAGCATGTCGGCCAGCACGAAGAACCAAACCACCAGGGCGCCGTACCAGAGGTGTCCGGTCGGGAACAGCGTCACCGCACCGGCCACCGAAGCAGCGGTGCCGATGACGGTGACGCTGTCCGGGGTCAGGCCGATGCGCAACGCCCCGCGGGCCAGCGGACGGCTGAGTTTGGTGTAGGCCGCCCGGGTCAACAGGTAAAAGTCGCTCACGCTGGGTTGTCTTCCCCGGCGCTGTGTCGGCTGCCGTTCTGGGCCACCCATTCGTCGGCCAGCAGCTTGCGGGTGTCGCGCAGCAGCTGCGGGATCACCTTGGTGCCGCCGATGATCGTGATGAAGTTGGCGTCGCCGCCCCAGCGCGGCACCACATGCATGTGCAGGTGCTCGGCCAGCGAGCCGCCGGCCGACGTGCCGAGATTGAGCCCGACGTTGAAGGCGTGCGGGTTCGAGATGGCCTTGATCACCCGAATTGCCTTCTGAGTGAACCCCATCAGCTCGGCGCTCTCGGCGTCGGTGAGGTCCTCGAGCTCCGACACCTGCCGGTACGGCACCACCATGAGGTGACCCGGGTTGTACGGGTACAGGTTGAGCACCGCGTAGACCTGCGCGCCGCGGGCGACGATCAGCCCGTCTTCGTCGGACAGCTTGGGGATGTCGGTGAACGGCTGCTTCGAGCCTGCCGACGTGCCTTCGCCACCCTTCATCGGAGCGTCCACGATGTAGCTCATCCGGTGCGGTGTCCACAGCCGCTGCAGATGATCTGCCTCGCCGACCCCCCGATCCACGATGCTCCGATCGTCGGTCACGTCTGAGCGCCCTGAGCTTCGTTGACCAATTCGGCTGTTGGGAACGCGTTTTCGCGACGAGCTATCCATCCGGTGATGATGTCGATGGCGTCTGCCAGCGGCACCCCGTTGATCTGGGTGCGGTCGCCGAAGCGGAAACTGACCGCTCCTGACTCTATGTCCTTGTCGCCCGCGAGCAACATGAACGGCACCTTCTGGTTGGTGTGGTTCACAATCTTCTTGGCCATCCGGTCGTCACTGGCGTCGACCTCGACCCGCACCCCGTGCGACTTCAGTTGCGCAGCAACGTCATACAGGTAGTCCAGGTGGGCGTCGGCGACCGGGATGCCGACCACCTGCACCGGGGCCAGCCAGGCCGGGAACGCCCCTGCGTAATGCTCGGTGAGCACGCCGAAGAACCGCTCGATCGAACCGAAGAGGGCGCGGTGGATCAGCACCGGCCGCTGCCGGCTGCCGTCGGCAGCGGTGTACTCCAGCTCGAACCGGTCGGGCATGTTGAAGTCCAGCTGGATGGTCGACATCTGCCAGCTTCTGCCCAACGCGTCCTTGACCTGCACCGAGATCTTCGGGCCGTAGAACGCCGCGCCGCCCGGGTCCGGCACCAAGGCCAGGCCGGAGGCCTCGGCGACCTCGCGCAGGGTCTCGGTGGCCTCCTCCCAGAGCTCGTCGGAGCCGACGTACTTGTCCGGGTCTTTGGTCGACAGTTCCAGGTAGTAGTCGTCCAAGCCGTAGTCGGACAGCAAGTCGAGGACGAACTGCAGCAACCGGGTCAGCTCATCGCGCATCTGCTCGCGGGTGGTGTAGATGTGCGCGTCGTCCTGCGTCATGCCGCGCACCCGGGTCAGGCCGTGGACGACGCCGGACTTCTCATAGCGGTACACGCTGCCGAACTCGAAGAGCCGCAACGGAAGTTCGCGGTACGAGCGCCCACGTGACCGGAAGATCAGGTGGTGCATGGGGCAGTTCATCGGCTTGAGGTAGTAGTTCTGCCCCGGCTTGCGCAGCGTGCCGTCTTCGTTGAACTCGGCGTCGATGTGCATCGGCGGGTACATGCCGTCGGCGTACCACTCCAGGTGGCCCGAGGTGATGTACAGCTGCTCTTTGGTGATATGCGGGGTGTTGACGAACTCGTAGCCGGCCTGCTGATGCTTACGCCGCGAGTAGTCCTCCAGCTCACGGCGCACGATGCCGCCCTTGGGGTGGAAGACCGGCAGGCCGGAGCCCAGCTCGTCCGGGAAGCTGAACAGGTCGAGCTCCACACCGAGCTTGCGGTGGTCGCGGCGCTGGGCTTCCTCGATGAGTTCGAGGTGCTTGTCGAGGGCCTCCTGCGACTCCCACGCGGTGCCGTAGACCCGCTGCAGGCTGGCGTTCTTCTGGTCGCCGCGCCAGTACGCGGCCGAGCTGCGGGTCAGCTTGAACGCCGGGATGTGCTTGGTGGTCGGGATGTGCGGGCCCCGGCACAGGTCACCCCAAACCCGTTCGCGGGTACGGGGATTGAGGTTGTCGTAGGCGGTCAGCTCGTCGCCGCCGACCTCCATGACGTCAGGGTCGCCGGACTTGTCGTCGACCAGTTCGAGCTTGTACGGCTCCTTGGCCAGTTCGGCGCGGGCCTGGTCCTTGGACTCGTAGACCCGGCGGTCGAACAGCTGACCGTCCTTGACGATCTTCTGCATCCGCTTCTCGAGCTTGGCGAGGTCCTCGGGCGTGAATGGCTCGGCGACATCGAAGTCGTAGTAGAAGCCGTCGGTGATCGGCGGGCCGATACCGAGCTTGGCGTCGGGGAACAAGTCCTGGACGGCCTGGGCCAGCACGTGCGCGCAGGAGTGCCGGATGACACTGCGGCCATCGTCGGTGTTGGCGGCCACCGGGGTGACCTCGACGTCGACCTCCGGCGTCCAGGACAGATCGCGCAGCCGGCCGTCGGCCTCGCGGACCACCACGATGGCATCGACCTCACCACGCTGCGGTAGCCCGGCCTCGCGGACCGCGGCGCCGGCAGTAGTCCCGGCAGCGACCCGGATCGGGGCTGCTGGTGCGGGGCTGGCGACGGCGGTCATCACGACTCTCCTAGTGGTTCGATGGCAATCGCGACCATGCTATCGGCACCGGTCATCGCACCGGGGCCCAGCGCCGCCTCAGGGCTGGCCCGGCTTCAGCTTGACGAAAAGGGCTTCGGCGTCGGCGAGCACGGTGTCGCCGTCGAGCAGAGCTCCGGTGATGAAAATCTTGCGACCCTCGATGCGCTCCACAGTCGCGGTGGCCTGCAGGTCCTTTTCGACCGGCGCGATCTTGCGGTAGTTGACGTGCAGGTAGGCGGTCCGCTGAAACAGGCTGTCGGTGAGCCGGTATGCGGCGTGCCCCAGCACCGAATCGAACAGTAGGCCGATGGCGCCACCGTGCGCGGCTCCATTGCGGCCCAGATGGAAACGCCGGAACCGGACCGGGCCGGCGATCCTGCCGTCGTCGGTGACTTTCAGTGCCGCAGGCACATTGAGAATGCCACCGCGGTTGGGCAGATCGAGGCGGCGGCCCGACGGCGAGTGCCATTCGTCGGCGTCGAACGGTGCCAGCAGCGCGTTGGCCTGCTCGATGAGGTTCGCGGCCCGAGTGACGACGTCATCGGGCGCGTCGGCGCCTCGGGCCAGATCGCTGATCGTGCGCACGGCTTCGATGAACCGGCCGTAGTCCGGGCCGCCCTTGCTAGTGGGTACGGGCGGGTTGAATCCGCCGCCGGCATGAACGGTCTCAGTCTCGGGTTCCACCCGTTTCTCATATCACGCCGGCGGGCGGGACCTGTGAAAACGCTGGCGAGATGGCTGCCCGCGCTGCCGATACGGCAGTCGGCAATCAGAATCGGCGTGACTGCCCGCCGAATTCGAAGGACACCAGCATGGAATGGACGAACCACTGGCACCGCCACCCTGCCGTGCGGACCGGGGATCGCCTGACGCTGGGTGAGCGAGCCGCCGACGCGATGCGAAACGGCATGGGGTCGTGGCCGTTCGTGTTCGGGTTCCTCGGTTTCATGGCGGTGTGGGCCGTCGCCAACAGCGTCCTATACCTCGGTGGATCTGCCGATGGCCAGCACGGGTTCGACCCCTATCCGTACATCCTGCTGAACCTGGCGCTGTCGATGGTCGCCGGCTTGCAAGGCGCAATCCTCTTGATCGCGGCCAAGCGCGAGGACCAGATCAACTCCGCGGTCGCCTTGCACACCTACGAGAACACGACACAGCTGACGGAGTTGCTGGCGAAGGTCGACGAGCTCACCCGCGAGATTCACCGGCACATCTGCGTGTCTGCGGAGTAGCAGGCTGGCATGGTGGCCATATGAAGCTGAGCGACCTTGCCGGGCTCGAGTTCACCTACCCCGAGGTCGGGGCCACCGCCGGAGATTTGCCCGAGGGGTATCACCACCTCCGGGCGGCGGGCCAGATCGGTTCTGGCCGAGCGCGATTCGAGGCCGCCGCCGAGGCGCTGCTGCACTGGGGCATGCAGCGCGGCGCCGGCCTGCGAGTGCAGACCAGTACGACGACCGCCGAGGTCGGCACAGATGTCCTGGGTCATTTGGGGCCGATGCGGGTGCCGTGCCGGGTGATGTACGTCGTCGACGAACCCGATCGGCGCGGATTTGCGTACGGGACACTGCCGGGTCATCCGGAGTCCGGCGAGGAGCTGTTCCTCGTGCGCCGCGACCCGGTCACCGATGCCGTGTATGCCGAGGTGACCGCGTTCTCCCGCCCGGCGGAGTGGTGGAGCCGGCTCGGCCGGCCGGTCGCGCAATTGGCGCAGCGGGTGGTTACCCAGCGCTACCTGCGCGCGATCTGAGCGTTTTGGGGGTTGACGGCCGTCGCCTTCGCCGCATTAACTTGTTAGTTAACAAGCAAGGAGATGCCATGATCACCGAAGACCTGCGGGAGCGGCGCTTGGCCGTCATCAAAGAACACATGGACACCGAGGTGACCAAGGAGTTCGACAAGACGCTGGCCACCTTCAACGGGCATCCGCGCTACGAGATCATGGCCACCAACCAAATTTTCGACGGCGACGACGAGGTGATGGGCTACTACCTGACCACCCGGACCGCGTTCCCCGATCAGCGCCACGAGAACTCCCGGTTCCACGTCGCCGACGACGCGGTGATCGTCGAATTCGATTTGCTCGGAACGAATCTCGGTGAGTTCTACGGCCTGCCGCCGACCGGCAAGGCGTTCCGGGTGGCGATCATCGCGGTGTTTTTCTTCGACGGCGACCGAATTATCAACGAGCGCATCTATTTCGACAGCGCCAGCCTGGTCACTCAGATCGGGCGGGGTGAGCTGCTGGCGTTCGCGGCGCAGTCCGAAGGCCCGGTGTGACCGCGGCGCGCCGCACCCAAGAGGAACGCCGGACCGCGTCCGAACAGCGATTGCTGACCGCCGCGGCGGAACTGGTCGCCGAGCACGGACCGGCAGGGGTAACGCTGGCCAGCGTCGGCGAACGGGCCGGTTACAGCCGCGGACTGGCCACCCACCATTTCGGATCCAAGGGCGCGATGATGGCGCGCTTGGTCGATTCGGTCACCACACCGTTCCGCGATGCAGTGCTCAGCGAGACCCGATCGGGGTCCGTGCTCGAGGAGGCACTCGGGCTGGTTCGCGCCTACTTCCGCGTACTGAGCAACCCGGAACCGGTGAACCGCGCGCGACTGGTGCTGTGGGCCGACGCGGTCGCCGCCGGGTCGCCGGAGGTGCGGCCGGCGCTCGTGGCCGCCGATCGCGAGTTCCGGGATGAGCTGACCGCACGGATCGCCTTGGGAGTTGCTTCCGGCGAAGTTGCGGCCTCGATCGACCCTGGAGGGCTGTCGACCACGATTGTCGGCATGCTGCGTGGGGTGGCGCTGCAGGCGATGCTCGACGATCAGGTCGACCTCGACGCCTGCCGGGCAGAGGTCGAGGAGTTGCTGATCGGCCGGCTGCGCTCGACGGGCTAGTTCACTGGCCGAGCGTGCTGAGGCTCGGGTTGACGGCATCCTGGCAGAGCGACGAAATGTGTTGCCAGTAAATCCAATCCGACATCGCCTCGCGTTGCGCGGCCACGTGCGGAGCGGTGTACGCCTTGTACAACTCGACCTGCTGCAGGTAATCGGCATAGGCGATCAGCCGGGTCAAGTGGTCCAGCGGACCGTTGGTCCCGGTGGTGCGCAACAGCGGCTTGAGCGCATCCATCCATAGCTTCATCCCCTCCTTGGTATCCGGCGGGGCATCCTGCACGGGCCGCGGGGGCAACGCCTCGTACAACGTCACGTCCGACCATGCCTCCAAGCGGGCCGCCGCCTCCGGCGCGATCACCTGCAGCCGCGACCGTCCCTGCATCGTGCCATCCGCAGGGATGTCGTCGGCCTGCAGTTTCTCGACGTGCATGCTGGATTCGTAGGGCTTCACCTCGTCCGGCGTGCCGATGATCGCGCGCAGCGTCTTGCTGTGGAACTGAGCCCAACCCTGCAGCGCCAGGAACGGGAAATTCACCCACTTTCCGCGTTCACTCGGCGGGACCGCCTCGTCGGCGCTGACCATGGTGACCTGGCCCGGCAATTTGACTCCGTCTGGGATGTAGCCGATGCCGTACGAGTTGGCGGCCAGAATCTGGCCCTCGGTGGTGACGCCGACCGCCCACACGAACTGGAAACTGGCCTTCGGGATCGACGGCGGGGCGTGCAAGGCTGCCGAGACCCGTCGCGCCACCTCGATATCGGCGTCGGAGTTGCCGGCCGACTTACGTTGCAGCAGACCGGCTTTGGCGGCCGCTGCCATCGCGTCGCGCTCGGCGCGGGCTGGGCTGACGGGAATCGGCGCCGCCGCAGCCGCCTGTTGGTTGCTGTTCGACGCAGCCGCAGCCACGCCTGGTCCGGCCGGACCGGCGGGTGCGCCTGGCTGAGCGACCGGAGCCGCCGGGGGTGGCGTCGGTGCGGGGCCCAGCGGGGCGGCTGGACTCGCCGGGGTTCCCGCAGCCGGAGCGCCACCTACCGGGCCACCGCCGGCCGCCGATGCGGCACTGACCGGAGCGCC
>JARLGS010000206.1 GCA_031292695.1 Mycobacterium sp.
CCTCCGCCACGGCGAGATCGTCAGCGCCCAGCCGGCACCACCCGGCACGACCGTCTCCGCCCTGCTCGCCGCAGCCAACGGCGAACTGCTCGACCAGCTGACCTTCACCAGCAGCAGCGAGGGCGCACCAGAGGACGGGCCGATGTCGCAGTCGTTCGGTGCGCACTTCTGCGAGGTCGAAGTCGATGAACAAATCGGGCGCGCATCGGTGACGCGTTGGGTAGCGGTGATGGACTGCGGGCGGGTCATCAACCCGAAGCTCGCGCGTAGTCAGGTGATGGGCGGCATCACCTTTGGGCTCGGTATGGCCCTGATGGAGCAGGTGCCGTACGCCCCCGGCACCGGCCACGCCCTTGGCGAGTACTACCTGCCCACCCACGCCGATGTCCCGGCATTCGACGTCAGTTTCATCGCCGGGGCCGACAACCACCTCACGGCATTCGGTGCGCGCGGCATCGGCGAGATCGGCATCTGTGGAGTCCCCGCCGCGATCGCCAATGCCGTGTTCCATGCCACCGGCCGTCGAATGCGCGACCTACCCATCACGCTCGAAAACCTCTTGTCCCCGTTCAGCAATACACTCCAGGACCGGTCGTCATGACAGCTGAGAGCCATCCCGAACACACCGTCGAGCTGTCGATCAACGGTGCGCCGGTCGTGGTAGAAACCGACGTCCGTTCGACGCTGCTCGACCTGCTCCGCGAACACTTTCAGCTCACCGGAACCAAGAAGGGCTGCGACCACGGCCTTTGCGGCGCCTGCACGGTCAGCGTCAACGGTCAGCGTGTCGTGAGCTGTCTGACGCTCGCGGTGTCGATCGACGGAGCGACCGTACTGACCATTGAGGGCATTGCAGACGGTGAGCAGCTCCATCCCCTGCAGCAGGCATTCGTCGACCACGACGGATTCCAATGCGGCTATTGCACTCCCGGCCAGATCAGCTCCGCGCATGCATTGCTCGACGAGCACTCCCGCGGCGACTTGTCCGCCGCGTCCTTCGACGGCCCGTACGCTGATCTCGCGAAGGGCCCCGAGGCCCTGTCTCCCAACGAAATTCGCGAACGCATGGCCGGAAACATCTGCCGCTGCGGCGCATACCCCAACATCGTTGACGCCATTGCGTCATGCCTGCCCGAGTGCCCCCCAGAGCGTCTCCCATGAAGGCATTCGACTTCCACCGCGCACGCGACGTCGATGACGCTCTTGCCGTCGCGGACACCACCGGCGGCAGCTACTACGCGGGCGGCACGAACCTGCTGGATCTGATGAAACTCGGGGTCGCACAGCCGTCATCGTTGGTCGACATCGGCAGGCTGGGGCTGGTCGAGATCACCGCCACCGACACCGGCGGCATCATGATCGGCTCCGGCGTGACCAACAGTGCGATCGCCAACCATCACCTGGTCCGCACCCGGTATCCCGTGCTGTCACACGCGATCCTTTCCGGAGCGACCACGCAGCTGCGCAACATGGCCACCGCGGGTGGCAATCTCCTGCAGCGCACCCGTTGCCCATACTTCATGGACAGCACATTCCCGGCATGCAACAAGCGCCAACCTGGGTCCGGATGCAGCGCACTCGACGGATTCAACCGTGAGCACGCACTTTTCGGCGCCAGCCGATCCTGTGTCGCAGTGCACCCGTCGGACATGGCGGTGGCACTGGCGATTCTCGATGCCGTCGTGCATGTGCGGTCGCGCGAGGGTTCCCGCAGCATTGCGTTGTCCGAATTCTTCCGGCTCCCCGGGGATCACCCCGAGCGAGACAATGCACTGCTACCGGGTGAGCTGATCGTCGGTATCGAGCTGCCACCCTCCGAATACGCCTTCCACAGTTGGTATCTCAAGGTGCGCGACCGTCACAGTTACGCCTTCGCCCTCGTCTCCGTGGCGGTCGGCATGACGATCGACGACGGAATCGTCACCTCAGCTGCCATCGCCCTGGGCGGCGTCGCCGCCAAACCATGGCGGTGCTCCGACGCCGAAGCCGCATTGGTGGGCAACATTGCCGACACCACGACTTTTCGCCGAGCTGCCGGAGTGGCCATGGACGGCGCCACCGCGCTGAGCCAGAACCAGTACAAGATCGGCCTCGGCAGGCACAGCATTGTGCGTGCGCTGCACAGAGCGAGCACGCGGCGATGACGGAGCGTCAGTTGCTGCGCGCGTTAGCCGCCCCGATCACCGCCGCCAGCGACGCGGTCAGCACCGAGTCGCTGCGGCCACAGGTCCAGCCACCGCGGTGTTCCAGGTAGGTGACCGCGGTGGCGCCGATCGACTGCTGGGTCAGGCCAAGAATCTCCACTGGCAGCCCTACGACGGCCAGAGCATGGGTCAGCGCTGCCACCGGCCCGACGCCCTGGTGCGTACTGATGTGCGCCGCACCATCGACGATCAGCGTGATCTCGGTGGTCTCGTCGCTGCCGGTATGCCAGTCTTTCAGTTCGACCGGGCCGCCCGACCTCAGATACGTCGCCTCGAACAACTCGTACAGCTCGGCGGCGGTCACCTCGGCGCCGCAGTCGTCAGTGCGGGCCTGCACGTGCCGGGCGAAGTCGATCTGCAGCCGCCGCGGCAGGTCCATTCCGTACCCGGTGTGCAACAGGTAGGCGATGCCGCCCTTCCCGGATTGTGAGTTGACCCGGATGACCGCGTCGTAGCTGCGTCCGATGTCCGCCGGGTCGATGGGCAGATACGGTACCCGCCAATCGATTTCGCGTTCCGACTTGTTCTCCGCCGCGGCCCGGCCCCGATGTTCGGCCAGGCCCTTCTTGATGGCGTCCTGATGGGTGCCGGAGAACGCGGTATCCACCAGGTCGCCAACGTAGGGATGCCGTTCGTGGATGGGCATCCGGGTGCAGTGCGACACCGTACGGGCGATGGCGTCGATGTCGGAGAAGTCGATCATCGGGTCGACGCCCTGCGCGTACAGGTTCAGGGCCAGAGTGGCGATGTCGACATTGCCGGTGCGTTCACCATTGCCGAACACGCAGCCCTCCACCCGTTGGGCGCCGGCCAGCACCGCCAGTTCGGCGCAGGCCACCCCGGTACCCCGGTCGTTGTGCGGGTGCACCGACAGGATCACCGCGTCGCGGCGGGCCAGATTCCGGTGCATGTACTCAATCTGGTCGGCATAAACGTTCGGCGTCGCGACCTCGACCGTGGCAGGCAGATTCAGGATCACCGGCCGACGGTCGGTGGCGTCCCACAGCTGAGTCACCGCGTCGCACAGTTCCAGCACGTAGTCGGGCTCGGTCAGGTTGAACACCTCTGGCGAGAACTCGAACCGGACGTTGGGCTGGTCGCCGGCCAGCCGCAGCACATCCTGGGCGCCCTCCAGGATCAGCTCGCGCAACTGGTCGCGGTCCTTGCTCAGCACGGTGTTTCGCCAGATGGGTGCGGTCGCCGCGTACATGTGGATCACGACGTCGTTCTCGATGCCGCGCACCGACTCCACGGTGCGCTCGATCAGGTCACGGCGGGCCGGGGTGAAGACCACGATGGTGACATCTGTTGGCGCGATCTCGGTTTCGGCGAGCAGCCGAACGAAGTCGAAATCGGTCTGCGAGGCCGACGGGTAGCCGACCTCGATCTCCTTGTAGCCGATGGCGACCAGCTGCTCGAAGAACCGGCGTTTTCGATCCGGGTCCATCGGCTCGGCCAGCGCCTGGTTACCGTCGCGCAGGTCGACGGGCACCCACAACGGTGCGGCGGCAATTCGTGCGCTCGGCCAATATCGTTGGGCGGCAGGCACGTCGACGCGATTGAAGACATCGGTATAGCGGTGCCACGGCATGGCCGAAGGTTGTTGACGATTCCAGTTGGTGCTCATGAGGGGTCTGCTTTCGGTCGGTATGGCGATGACCGGTCGCGACGAAGCCCCGCGGCAGGGGGCCGGTCGTTTCAGACCCCGCCGCGGCAGCCAAGCAGAAGCACGCGCGTCATGATGGCTAGACTATACACAACTCCTCAGACAAGTAGAGAGGTTCGATGACCGTCCAGGTACAGCGCCACCCCCTGGCAGCGCAGACCGCACAGCTGCTGCTGACCCGCATCCGCAACGGCGAATGGCCGCTGGGGCACCGGCTTCCGGGTGAAACCACCCTGGCCGCACAGCTCGGCGTGGGCCGATCCACAGTGCGCGAAGCGATTCGCGAGTTGGCCGGCAAAGGTGTGCTGGACAGCCGTCAGGGTGCCGGGGTGTTCGTCACCGCGCTGGATGCCAACGAAGACTGGGACACCGTACTGCGCGGTGCGCACATCGCCTCGGTGATCGAAGCCCGCATCGCCATCGAGGCCGAGGCTGCCGCACTGGCCGCCACCCGCCGCACGCCGGCCGATCTGCGCGCAATTCGGCACACCCTCGCCGCCCGCGGCGTGGTGGGTCAGTCGGTACCCGACCATGTGGACGCTGACATGGCTTTTCACCGCGCGGTGATCGCCGCAGCACACAACGACGTGCTGACCCAGTTGTTCGACGCGTTCCTCCCCCGGCTGCGGCTGGCCATGATCGACATGCTCAAGATCCGCCCGATCACCTCAGAGCCGTGCGACCACGCTCTGCACCAACAGCTCGCCGACGCCATCGGCGCGCGCAACCCCGCCGCCGCGGCCGCCGCGAGCCGCACCCACCTGAGCGCCCTGAAGGAGTCGTTCGCATGACACCCGTTCTCGAGCTCGACAATGTGACGTTCCGCCGCGAGGGCAAGCAGATCATCAACGGCATCTCGCTGACCGTGCACGCTGGTGAACACTGGGCGCTGCTGGGGCCCAACGGCGCCGGCAAGAGCACCCTGTTGGGCTTCTGCGGCGCGGTGACCTTTCCGACCTCGGGCACCGTGCGGGTGCTGGGCGAGCAGATGGGCCGGACCGACCTGGCGCCGCTGCGCAAGTCGATCGGTCACGTCAACCCACGGCACCGGCTCCACACCGCGCTGACTGTGCGCGAGGTGGTCCTGACCGGCATCACCGGCACCATCGACATTCCGCAGCGGTGGCAGCCGGCTGCCGATGACCTCGACCGGGCGAATGCCATGATCTCCACGCTCGGTCTGGACCGGATCGCCGAGAGCACCTGGCCGACCCTGTCCCAGGGCGAGCGCGGCCGCGCCCTGATCGCCCGGGCGCTGATCTCCGGTCCTCGGCTCTTGCTGCTCGACGAGCCGACAACGGGCCTGGATGTGGCTGCGCGCGAACAGCTTTTGGAAACCATCGATGCGCTCGGCGACGTGCACCCGGAGGTCGCGTCCATCCTGGTGACGCACCATCTGGAAGAGCTGCCGACCACCACCACACACGCGCTGTTGATCTCCGACGGCCGCAACGTGGCAATGGGGCCGGCAGTCGCCACGGTGACGACCGACAATGTGACCGAGGCCTTTTCGCATCCGGTCGAGGTCGGTTACCACCAGGGCCGCTGGACCGCCCGGGCCAAAGCCAGCCGAATCGACGTTTAGCTCAAGCGATCTGTGCCTGCAGATAGGCGCGCCAGCCACCGAATTCCGAGATGTCGGGTGCGGCGACGGCGGCCTCATCTGCACACAGGAAACCGGTCTCCCAGGAGCCGTCGTCGAGCTGTACGGGGGCCAGCCCCATCGGTGCCGGTAACGCCACCAAGAACTGTCCCAGCGCCGCCGGTGAGAGCACCCAGCGCTCCACCTCGAAAGCCCCGCCACCATGACCTGCTCGCACCAGGGCGGGCTTGCCAGAAGGTAGCGCCGTCATCCGGTAACGGTCGGCCGTGCGCGCCGGCCCGGCCCAGCGGGCCCCGAGGTCGTGCAACTGCCCGGCGAGGGGTTGGTCGCGCAGATGCGCGCCGGCCACCACCAGCGTCATCGCCTGAGCACCAGCGCGCTCCGGCCACGACGACGCAACCCCGCGCTCATCACCGGTGAGCCGCGCCGCAATATCGGCCACGACCGCATCGTCGAACGGCCGGCCCAGCACCGTCACGCCGAATTGTGCTGTGCTGCCATCGGTTTCGGCGACCTCCCCCGTCGGCACCGCTACCGCGCACATGTCGAACAGATTGCAGAAATTGGTATAGGTGCCGATCCGTGAGTTGACACCCACCGGGTCGGCCGCCACCTCGACGAGCGTCGGCTGCAGTGGCGCGGTGGGCACCAGCAGTGCGTCGCAGCCGGCCAACGCGTGGAAGGCCCGCTCACGCAACCGCGCCAGCTCGCGGCGATCAGCCAGCAACCGGGTCGCCGAATACGCAGCGCCGGCGGCGATGATGGCCGCCACGGTCGACTCCAGACCGGCGTCATCACCGGCGCCGATGACGAAGTCCCCCACCGCCTCCGTGCGTTCGGCCACCAGTGCGCCGTCGTACAGCAGCCGCGCGGCAGCCAGGAAATCCGTCAGATCAATCGGGACGATCCGCATCCCGACGTCGCGCGCGGAATCGACAGCCCGCCGGAACGCCACATCCCAGCCCGCAGTCATGGCCGGCAGCTCCGCGGGCACCGCCAGTACCGGCTCCACGGGCGCGGCGAACCGGGTGGATGCCGGCCACTGCCGGGTCGCAGTCGAAGCCATCACCGCCATGGCATCTTCGGCATCGGTCAGGTTCCGCGCCAGGATTGTCACGCAGTCGTAGCTCGGGCAGGCCGGAACGACGCCGGCGGTCGACACCAGATCGATCGTGGCCTTGATGCCCACCAGCCCCTGGTAGGCCGCCGGTACCCGGCCGGATCCCGCAGTGTCCGTGGCGATCCCGAGGTCGGCGGCACCGATGGCCACCGCGACCGCCGAACCCGACGACGACCCGCCCGAGATCCCATCCGCTCGCCGGGAGTCGCGCACCGCGCCGTACGGGCTGCGCGTGCCGACCAGCCCGGTGGCGAACTGGTCCAGATTGGTCTTGCCGATCACCACCGCGCCGGCCGCCCGCAGCGCTGCCACCACAGGGGCATCGGCGTCCGGGGTGTAGGCGAAGCCCGGGCACCCGGCGGTAGTGGGCAGACCGGCGACGTCGACGTTGTCCTTGACGGCCAGCAGCAGGCCCGCGAGCGGTCCGGTCGCCGCCGCGGCCTCCGCGCGCACCCGGCGTTCGTCGCGAACGGTGATGAAGGCCTCCGGCCGCCGGGCAATGGCCTCGAATGCCGCACTGATCCGATCCATCACGCAACCTCCTGGCCTGTTGTCGCGCAGGACTTCCCGCGCGCGCCGACTTCGCCGCTGGCTTCCCAGCGGGCCCGCTCCTCGCTGCGGGCGAGGACCATCCGCTGCCGGACGGCGGCGATGTCCTGCGCTTCACGCGTCAAGAAGCTCAGGTAATCCGCGATGCGGAACTCGCCGTCGGTGATGTCGACGGTGCCGCGGCCGGCGGCGACGTCCGCGCGCACCTCCGTCAGTTCCTCGGAGGACACCGGATACCACGACACCTGATCGAAGAACCGCAGCAGCCACGGCTGCTCTGGTTCGAAA
>JARLGS010000207.1 GCA_031292695.1 Mycobacterium sp.
CCACGCAGGACCTGACGCCACGCCCGGGGCTGCGCCGGCGGGTCTGGCGGGATGGCGTGGAAAGCTGGACCATCGACGGCATGGCGCACGGCTTTCCGGTGGCGCATGCCAGCTCGGAACCGTTCGTCCTCGATGCCGGCATCGACGCCACCGTCGAGATCGCCCGCTTCTGGCGGCTGCTGCCCCCGGCCTAGCTGGACACCGACTGCACCGCCGAGAACGCCGCGGTCTGCGCGCCCATCTGCACATCCAGCGTGCCGCTGTTTTCCACCACGCCGGTGACCGTGCCGGACACGGTGAACGCCAGCGAGGAGGTGGTCCCGGCCGCATTCGTGTCGGTCACGGCGACGTTGTAGGCGCCGTCGGGCTGCGTTTTGCCGTTCGAGTCCTGGCCGTTCCAGGTCCAGGTGTTGCTGCCCGCGGTGGCGTTGACGGTGGTGTCCAGCACCTTGGTGCCGGCGGCGTTGGTGATGGTGATCTCCGCCGTGCCGGCGGTGGGGTCGGTGAAGGTCAACGAGCCGCTGCTGCTCTGCAACGGCATCTGTTTGGCCGAGACCTCCACCGTTTTCCCGATCATCGCCGAGGATTGCAGCAACTGGCCGGACTGCGTCAGCGAGTTCAGCTGGGTCATGGCGTTGTTGGTGTTGATCTGCTGTTCGACACCGGAGAACTCCACCAGCTCGCTGGTGAACTGGTTGGTGTCCAGCGGGCTGGTCGGGTCCTGGTTCTTCAACTGGGTCATCAGCATCCCCAGGAAATCCTGGAAGTTGCCGGACAGCGAGTCCAGCGCGTTCTGGGTGGACGAGGCGTTGGTGCTGGCGGCCGTACTGGCCGCGGCAATACTCATGGCAACGTTTCCTTCAGGCCGTGATGTTGATGCCGGTACGCAGCCAGCGCACCGCGCGGGGGGTGTCGTCTTCCAGTTCGATCGAGCCGTCGGCCAGGCGCCGCTGGCCGGAGGCGTAGCCGTCGCGCCGAGCTCCCCGGTCCGATCCCTGGCCGGCGTCGCTGGCGCCCGTGCCGCCGGACTGCGGACCTGG
>JARLGS010000208.1 GCA_031292695.1 Mycobacterium sp.
AGATCCAGCCATTTGCCGGCGGCGACGCCAAGCATCACCACCAGCAACCCGCCCGGCAAGCGCCGGTAGCGGCCCAGTACCGAGAGCAGTACCAGGGCGACAATCGCCACCGCGACACCGGCCCAGTTCCAGCTCGGCAACTGGCTGAGCAACTCCGGCACGAAGCGGATCAGGTCGCTGTGGGCCGGACTCACATGGACGATGCTCGCGACCTGCTTGAGGATGATCGTCACCGCCAGGCCGAAGGCAAAACCACGCAACACCGGCTTGGCAATAAAGGACGTGACACTGCCCAACTTGAACATACCGGCGAGCAGGAACATCAGGCCGGTGATCATCACCAGGCCGATGGCCATGGTCAGGCGCAGCGCCATGTCGGGACCGGCCACCGAGACCGTGGCCGCCGCCAGCACCGCGGCCGACGACGAGGTCGCCGAGACGATGGCATAACGGCTGGTACCGAACAGACCGTAGCAGAACAGCCCGACGAAGAGCGCAATGACCCCGGCCTGGGGCGGTAGATTGGCGATACTCGAATAGGCGACCGCCTCAGGTAACAGCAGACCGGCAATCGACAGCCCGGCAATCAAGTCGGCCCAGCCGCGTTTCGGTTGCTCGGCGGGCATCGGGGTAGGCAGCGCGGACGGCTCAGGCATCGATCGGACCACTCCACCCCGGCAGATAACGCGCGGCCTGGCTGCGGGCCAGCTTGAGGGCTGTCGCCTGTATCTGCTCGCTGGGCGCGCCCAGTTCGGCGGCGCTTATGCGCGTGCGCAAGAAATCGGCCCAGAGAAACTCGCTGAAGGGCGTGACGTCCTTGGCAAAGCCACCGGCCCGGCGCAATGCCCCCGCCAGGCTGCGATAGGGATCGTCCTGCAGCTCGCTGATGGATCCGGGCACCTTGTCGTAACCGCGGCGAACGCCCTTGGCATCGTAGGGATGGACCCACTGGTGGAAGTCCATGATGGTCCAGAAGCTTCCGGGCTCGACGAACGAGAGGTCCTTGAGCACCACCAACGAGACCTTCTTCACCTCCTCCTGCATCAGCGCCAGGCCGAAGTGATGGTGATCGACAATATAGTGCTGACCTTCAGGCCCGAGGACACAGGGAAACCAGTGATTATCGAGAGCGGACTCGCGCTCC
>JARLGS010000022.1 GCA_031292695.1 Mycobacterium sp.
ACCTACAACGGCTCCGCGACCCCGCCGACTGCGGCCGGCACCTACACGGTTGCGGCGACCATCAACGATCCCAACTATCAGGGCACGACCACCGGAACGCTCGTAATCGGCAAGGCAACCTCTGGCGTCTCGGTCACGCTTGGGAGCCTTTCGCAGACCTACACCGGTTCTCCGTTGACCCCAACTGCAACAACCACGCCCAGCGGCCTGGCGGTGACCTACACCTACAACGGCTCTGCAACCCCACCGACCGCGGCTGGCACCTATACGGTTGTGGCAACGATCAACGACCCCAACTATCAGGGCTCGACCACCGGTACGCTGGTCATCGCTAAGGCAACAACAGGCGTCTCGGTCACGCTGGGCAGCCTTTCGCAGACCTACACCGGTTCTCCGTTGACCCCAACAGTGACCACTACGCCCAGCGGCCTGGCGGTGACCTACACCTACAACGGCAGCTCGACCCCACCGACCACGGCCGGCACCTACACGGTTGTAGCCACCATCAACGACCCCAACTATCAGGGCTCGGCAACTGGAACACTGGTGATCGCCAAGGCGACGACCGGCGTCTCGGTCACGCTGGGGAACCTTGCGCAGACCTACACCGGTTCTCCATTGACCCCAACGGTGACAACCACGCCCAGCGGCCTGGCGGTGACCTACACCTATAACGGCTCTGCGACCCCACCGACCGCGGCCGGCACCTATACGGTTGTAGCCACGATCAACGACCCCAACTACCAGGGCTCGGCAACAGGAACACTGGTGATCGCTAAGGCGACGACTGGCGTCTCGGTCACGCTGGGCAGCCTCTCGCAGACCTATACCGGTTCTCCGCTTTCTGCCACGGCGACAACAACGCCCAGCGGTCTGGCGGTCACCTACACCTACAACGGCTCTGCAACCCCACCGACAGCAGTCGGCAGCTACACGGTTGTGGCCACCATCAACAACCCCAACTATCAGGGCACGGCCACCGGAACACTGGTGATCGGCAAGGCGACGGCGGGCGTCTCGGTAACTTCCAACTCCAATCCAGTCTTGGTGCAGAACTCCATCACACTGACAGCAACGGTGAGTTCGGCCGCCAGCACGGCGACCGGCATCGTGACCTTCCTCGACGGAACGACGCCTCTGGGTACGGGGACGGTCAACGCCAGCGGAATCGCCACGTTGCCTATTTCAACCCTGGCGGTGGGTTCGCACTCCATCACCGCGGTGTACTCGGGCGACACCA
>JARLGS010000023.1 GCA_031292695.1 Mycobacterium sp.
CTCGGCCCGGTGCTCGCCGGCCTCTTGGTGCAGTACCTGCCGCATCCGCTGCAGTTGCCGTTCATCGTGCACATCGTGCTGGCAGTCCTGGCGATCGGCGCGGTGTGGCTGGTCCCGGAGACCTCGGACCGCGATGGCCGCATCGGTTTCCAGCGGCTGTCGGTACCCGCCGAGGTCCGGTCGACGTTCGTCATCGCGGCGACGGCCGCGTTCGCCGGTTTCGCGGTGATGGGCCTGTTCTCTGCGGTCGCGCCGTCGTTCGTGAGCACCGTGATCGGTATCGGCAACCACGCTGTCGGCGGCGCCGTGGCGTCGTCGATCTTCGTCGCGTCCGCAGCGGCGCAGCTGGCCGGACGGCGCCTGAATCCGCGGCGGGCCGTCGCGCTTGGCTGCGCCGTCCTGGTCATCGGTATGGTGATTCTTGCTGCAGCGCTGCAGCTTTCGTCGTTGGCCGGGCTGCTCGCCGCCGCCGTCGTGGCCGGTGCCGGACAGGGCATCAGCTTCAGCCGCGGCTTGGCCGCTGTCGTCGAAGGCACCCCCGCGGCGCGTCGTGCCGAAGTCAGTTCGATGTACTTCGTGGTGGCCTACGTCGCCATCTCGCTGCCGGTGGTCAGCCTTGGACTGGCGGCCCGGCACTGGGGCCTGCAGGCGGCCGGAGTCAGCTTCGCCGTCCTCATCGCGGTGCTGGCCGCGATCTGCCTTGGTGCCGTGTTGTGGGAGGAACGACGCAGGTCAGACCAAATTTGAGTAGCAATACCTAGGGGTGCGGCCCGTACGTTCGAAGGATGAGAACCCCGGTCTTCCCTTCCGCTGCCCAGATCGCGGAGCGCACGCCGGCCGACCGTGACCGCGCCATCGACGTCATCCGCATCGTCTCGCTCATCGGTGTTGTCGCAGGGCACACCATCATGGCGACCAGCATGATCGACCACGGCGTATTCCGCTGGGGCAATCTGCTCACCACATCGGTGGTGTTCCAGGCGCTGACCTGGGTCTTCCAGATCATGCCGCTGTTCTTCTTCGCCGGGGTCGCGGCCTCGGCCGAGTCGTACCGCAGCGGCTCCAGTTGGGGCGGTTGGCTACTGAAGCGCTGCACCCGGCTGTACCGACCGGTGTTCTTCTACCTGGCGTTCTGGGCCGCGGCGCTGGTGGTGCTCAAACCGGTGTTGCCCGTCCACGTCTACGAACCCATCGCCGGCATCAGCATCCAGCTGTTGTGGTTCCTCGGGGCTTACGTCATGGTGCTGGCCGCAGTGCCGCTGCTGGTCCGGATCACCACAACGCGCCAACTGGTGGCCGCAGTCACGTTGACGTACGCGCTGATCGCCCTGGTCGACTTCGTCCGCATCAACGACCACACCTGGTCGGCGTTGGGCTATGTGAACTTTGTGGTCTGGCTCATCCCCGGCATGTTCGGGGTCGCCTACCGGCGGGGACTGCTGGCACCCGGAACCGCACTGCGGGTCGGCCTGGCCATGCTGGCGGTCAACATCGCGATGGTGTGGGCCGGGCCGTACGAACTGAGCCTCGTAGGCCTCGAGACCCAGCACATCAAGAACATGACACCGCCGTCGCTGCTGTTGGCCGGTCACGCAATCATGATGTGCGCGTTCGCCATTGCGGCAATCCCCGCCATCAATCGCTGGGCCGCCCGGCCCCAGGTGTGGCGGCTGGCGGTGATCGGCAACACCGGCGCCATGACGCTGTACCTGTGGCACATGCCCGCGCTGCTCGGCATGCACCTGGCGTTCGACCTGCTGGGCCTGCCCCGCTACCCCGGTCAGCCGCACTTCCTGGTCGTGAGCGTCTTCCAGATGACCATCATGACGGCGCTGGTCGCCGGGCTGTTCCTGCTGCTGCGACCGCTGGAGAACAATCCACTGCCGCTGTGGGACGGCGGCCGGGTCGACACCCCGGGTTGGCGCAGCGCAGCGGTCGGCATCCTGTTGCTCGTCGCCGGTGCCGCGACCCTCGCATCGGTCGGTTGGGGCCTCAAAGGCACTGGCCTGCAATGCGTTTCGGTGATGTTGACCGCGCTGGTGACGGCGCGACTAGTGGCCCGGAACGCAGGCCCAGCCAGCGCCCCGGCCTAGCCGCTCTTGCGGCGGAATTCGCGCCGCCCGCCCCCCGCCGCACCGTGCGACTTGGATTGCTTGGCCCCGCCGTCCCGGTGGGCCGCGCCGCCGGCGGAGCCGGCCTTCTTACGCTCAAGTGCCTCGCGGAACTTGCGCTTGGTCTCGTCGGACGAAGCTGGTTCTTCGGCGGAGTTCTCGGCCATGCACGAAGAGTAGCGCGTTCACCGCACGCCCGGCGGCAACCCGTAGAGATGCGTTACCGGCATGGTGAGCAGCACCCGACGGTCGGCAACCATGGCCCGCCGATAGTCGTCCCAGTCCGGATGTTCACCGGAAATGTTGCGGTACAAGGCAATCAGACCCTCGACAGTATCGTCGTCCGGCGCCGCTGCGGGTGGGCTCAGCACCGCGTCGCCCTCGGCCACCGCATATGCCCAGCCGTCGTCGGACCGGACGTAGACCGACGCGCGGCCGTCCCGCCGCAGGTTGCGGGTCTTCGCCCGCGGTTCAGTGATCGACGCCCCGATGGTGACGGCCCGCGGGTCGAAGTAATACGACACATTCGACAGTTGCGGTCGGCCATCACGTTTGATGGTGGCCAGCACGCCCAGCGAATTGCCGCTGATCAGCGCCAAGAGCTTGTCATCGAAGACCTGTCGGGTCATGGCCCCCAGCGTACGTCGCGGCTGCCTACCATTGGGCATCATGACGAGGATCGACGGGAACACTTTGGCAGGGGTTTCGGCCACCACCCTCTGGACCCTGCAGAATCGCGCCACCGAGGCCAAGCGTTCCGACGGCGTCATCCGCGACCCGTGGGCCGTCACCCTGTTCGATTCGATCCACTACGACTTCCTGAAGTTCGGCCGACCGAATCAGTCACATGCACTGCGGGCCAACGCTTTTGACGCGGCGGCCACCGACTATCTGACGACGCACCCCAAGGCGTCGGTGGTGGCCCTGGCCGAGGGGCTGCAGACCAGCTACTGGCGCTTGTCGCGCGCCGGGGTGGCCGACGAATTGACCTGGTATTCCATCGATCTGGAGCCGGTCATCGCCCTGCGTCGGCAGTTGCTGCCAGCCGAGGACCGCGTGGTGACACTGGCCCAGTCGGCCCTGGACCGCAGCTGGATGGATGAGGTGAGCGCCGGGGACGGAGTCTTCATCACCGCCGAAGGCCTGCTGATGTACCTGGACCCCGACGATGCACTCGCCCTGATCGCCGACTGCGCGGCCCGGTTCCCCGGCGGCCGCCTGATGTTCGACTCGATCCCGCCCTGGTTCAGCCGCCGCACGCTGCGCGGTTTCCCGCTGTCCGACCGCTACCACTCGCCACCGATGCCGTTCGGCATCACCGCGGACGCGGCCCTGAACCTGGCCGGCACCGTGCCCGGCGTCCGCTACGCACGCGACGTCCCGTGGCCGCCCGGGCGCGGCGGCTGGAAGGTCGCCGCCTGGCCGCCGCTGGACCTCATCAGCCCACTGCGGCACGCCCGCCCGAGCATGACCCTGCTGGAGTTCGCATGACCCGCTACGCGGTATTCCTGCGCGGGGTCAACGTCGGCGGGGTGAACCTCAAGATGGCCGACGTCGCGGCCACGCTGAGTCAGGCCGGCTTCACGGCGGTCAAGACGCTGTTGGCCAGCGGCAATGCGGTGCTGTCGAGCACCACAAGCGCCGCCGGGGTGCGCACGAAAGCCGAAGCGGCACTACGGGAATCGTTCGGCTACGACGCCTGGGTACTGGTGTACCCGGCGGCTGAGCTCCGAACCATCTCGGCAGACTTCCCGTTCCAGCGCGAGGTGGAGGGGCACCACTCGTATGTGACGTTCGTCAGCGACCCGGAGGTGCTCGAGGAACTGGCCGCCCTGGAACCGGCGGCCGGGGAACTCGTCAGGCGCGGGGACGGCGTCCTGTACTGGCAGGTGGACCGCGGCGACACGCTCGACAGCGCGATCAGCAAGACCATGGCCAAGAAACGCTACAAGTCATCCACCACCACCCGAAACCTCCGCACGGTCGAGAAGGTGCTCGCTTGGGTAGATTCAGCGCCGTGAGTTCTTCCCCGAAGATCGACGGCACCACGCTCACCGGTGTTTCGGAAACCGCGTTGTTGACGCTGCAGGTCCGTGCCAATGAGGCCCGCCGACCTGACCGCATCATCGATGACCCGGTGGCCGTCGAGGTCGCCGACCGCATCGACTTCGACTTCGCCAAGTTCGGGCCGGCGAATCGCCAGGACATGGCGTTGCGGTCGCTGACGTTCGACGGCGCGACCCGAGACTACTTGCGCGACCACCCGAAGGCCACCGTAGTGGCCCTGGCCGAAGGGCTGCAGACCAGCTTCTACCGCATCTCCGCCAGCGAGGTGGGCAGCGAATTCCGTTGGCTGACAGTCGACCTTCCCCCGATGATCGATGTGCGCAGCAAATTGCTGCCGCCCTCGGACCGCATCGAGGTGTGTGCGCAGTCGGCACTGGACTACAGCTGGATGGACCGGGTGGACACTGCTGGCGGCGTGTTCATCACCGCCGAGGGACTGCTGATGTACCTGCAGCCCGAGGAGTCGATGGGTCTGATCACCGAGTGCGCCAAGCGTTTTCCGGGTGGACGGATGATGTTCGACTCGCCGCCGGCATTGTTCGCCGGACTGGTCGGACGCGGGATGCGGACGTCATTGCGCTACCGCGTACCACCGATGCCCTTCACCATGTCAGCCGCCGAAGCCGCCCGGTTGGTCGACACCATCCCCGGCATCCGGTCGGTGCACGACGTGCCACCGCCCGCCGGCCGCGGCCTGGTACTCAACTCCCTGCTGTGGGTCGCGCACCGGATACCACTGCTCGACCCGGTGCGGCCGGCGATGACGCTGCTCGAATTCGGGTAGGTCATGCTGCCGCGAAACGGCATTCCCGCAGGCCTCCTCTCACACTTTGGCTGCTGGAATGCCGTTTCGGCACCGTAACTCAGCCCGCCCAGACGTCCTCGACGTACCGGTCGGTGTTCACCAGACCGGTCAGCCAGACCCGGGCAGCCTCATCGTCGGCACCGGTGCGGCTCCGATAGATGCCCCGGAATGCGTCGCGCACAGCGGGCGCCATCGCGGCGCCATCGCCGCACACATAAACATGGGCGTTCTTGTCCGGGTCGCCGAGCATGTCCCAGACCTCGTCGGCGTCGGCGGCGATCCGGTCCTGCACATACCGGACCTCATCGCCAACCCGCGAGAACGCCGGTCGCATATGAACCACACCGAGGCGTTCAGCCGCCTCGGCCTCGTCGCGGAACAGGTAGTCCACGTCCGGATGCCGGACGCCGAAGAAACACAGCGCCGGGCTGAACGGCTCACCCGCCTCCAGCGCCGCCAGCCGGTCTCCGATGAATCCCCGGAACGGCGCCACGCCCGTCCCAGCGCTGACCAGGATGACATTCCGGGCCGGGTCGGCGCCGGCCCGAAAGGCCTGCCGAGCCGGGTCCACCCGCATCCGAATCTGTTGCCCCGGAACAGCATCCGCGAGATAGCTGGACGACACGCCACGGAACACACCGTCCCCGGACCGGGCCGGACCTGCCAGTACACCCACCACGAGTTCGACCTCCCGGGGCCGCCGGCGGGATGATGTGGCGATGGAGTAATGCCGGGGTGCCATCGGTTCGAACAATTCCAGCAACTCGGCGCGGCTGAGCTGGGTGGCGCCGAACTCCGCCAGACACGCGGTGACGCTCAGGGCGCGGTCCTCGGGATGTTCGGCCAATTCGGTCAGTGCAGCCCACTCCGGAGGACACGGGTTGGCCGCCGCCAGCCGCAGCAACTGGCTACGGCTGGCGGGCTTGCGGAGTTCGAGGAAATGGGTAAGCAGTTCGCGCACACTGACTTCCCGATCGATCGGGATGGCCCGCCGGGTACTGCGGCGCGGGTTGACCGATATCCGGCGGTCGAGTCGCAGCTCCAGGATCGCCCCGACCTCGTCGACCAGGTCGGCGCTGTTGTCCGGCAGCACGGTGAGGTGATCGCCGGTCTGATAATCGACGCCATCGGGCAGTGCGATCCTGATCAACCGCTTGTCCTGCCCGAAGTCCACGCCCGTGTCCACCAGCGCTGTGTTCTCCAGGACCGTCGCCGGCTGCACCTGGTAGCGCGCGTCGATCGCCGCGGTGACCGGCCCGTCGATGGCCCGTAGATCGTAGAGCGGCTCGTCGGCCACGACCTCCTCAGCGGCAGCCGGCCCGCCGCCGAAGACGCCGGCCAGCGCATTCCACAATGCCCCCGAGAAGTCCTCAACTGTGCCGGCGAAGTCCCCGGAGGTGTCGGCTTCTGCCATCGGAATGAGTTGCTTTGCACCGAGTTCCGCGAGCCGCGAGTCGATCCGTCGAGGTATCGCCAGGAAGGTCTCGGCCCAGTTGCGGTCACCGACACCCAACACCGCGTACGGCACCGGCGGCACCTGGGCGGCCGAGCCCTCCAGCCAGTCGACGAAGGCGCGTGCATCGTCGGTCGGCATTCCGTTGTACGACGCGGCGACCATCACCACCGCGCCCTGGTCCGGAAGCGCACCAGTCGCGGAATCCAGTGCGGCAACAGTCGTCTCGTATCCGAGGTCGACCGCCTCGTCGCCGAGTTGTTGCGCCAGGGCCCGGCAGTTGCCGAGGTTGGAGCCATGTAACACAAGCAGTTTCGTGCCGGGCGCCACCGCAGCGCGCGAATGCGGTGCGGCGACCGCTGTTGTCGGCACCGCGGCTGGTGCCTGCCGATGCTCGTCCGTGGTCCGGCGGACCAGTTCGAGGTGAAAGCCCTGCGGCTTGCGCAGCAGGTCGCTGTGCGTGCGCAGCTGGTAATGCTCGATGTCGCGGAACCGGTAACGGTGCACCAACGTCGCTATTGCCATGGTCGCTTCGTGCAGCGCGAACTGCCGTCCGATGCAGGACCGCGCGCCGGTGCCGAATGGCTTGAACAGGTTGACCGGCCGCGACCCGCTCAGTCCGGTATCGAACCGGTCCGGATCGAAGGTCTCGACGTTGTCGCCCCACTCCGGCTGCCGGTGTAGAGACGAGGTGAACACCGTCACCGCTTCTCCGCGGCGCACCGGATATTGACCACCGATCACCGTGTCCGCCAATGCCATTCGATCGAATTCCCGCACCGGCGGGGACAACCGCAGCGTCTCGTCGATGATCCGGCGAATGTAGGTGAGCTTGCCGATCTCGTCGAACGCCGGCACGTGGTCGTCGTCCGGTCCGAACACCGCATCGACCTCGGCCTGGGCTCGGTGCAGCACCGCCGGGTTCTTGACGATGCTGTACAGCGCTGTCGGCATCACCGTCGAGGTGGTGTCCTGCCCGGCGACCATGAACGTGGCGATCTGATTGCGGATGCTGAGGTCATCGAGGAGCGGCGACCCGTCCGGCCCCGGCTGCAGCATCAGTCCCAAGAGGTCGTCCAGGTCCGCCTCGCCCGCGCGGTGCGTAGCGATCAGGTCCGCGATGAAGCTGAACAAGTTGGCGCGCTCGGACTCGAACACCGCCTGGTCTGCGTTGGCCCCGGCCAGTATCTGGTTCAGCACAGCCGCGAAACTGGCTGGGACGTCGGCAAGCCCATCCTGCTGATAGGAATCGAACCGGGCGCCGAACCCGGCCAGCCCCACGGTGTCCATGGCCAGCTTGGCCAGGTCCCCCGCGACGTCAACCGCGTGACTCCCGACTGCGGCGTCCCACTGGGTGATGAGCTGCCGGTTGATATCCAGCATGGCCGGCTGATAGCTGCGCAAACCGCTGAAGCTGAATCCGGGGATCAAAACGTCGTGCGCCTGCTGCCAGCCGTCCTCACCGGTGTATGAGGTGAACAACCCGTTGCCGGCGAGGGGCCGGAATCGCGCCAAGCGATCGGTCAGACCCTTGACGAACCGGGTTTCGTCGCACAGTTCATCGACCAGGGCCAGCGAGCAGGCATACAGGCGCCGGCTGCCCCCGAAGTCCGCGTAGAACAGTGGGCCGTATTGCTCGGTGAGCAGGTCGGCCGGCAGTGCGTACGACCGGCCCGGCACCGGGCCGGGCGGCAGCTCGACACCGACAGCGGAAGGGATACCTGGGATCTCCGGCGGCACGGCCGGAGAGAACGTCTCCATTCCCGCCAGCGTAAACGGCCGCCCGACGCACCGATCAGGAAACCAGCACACGCTCCCGAGTCGCGTTGTGCTTCTTGCCCTCGAACCGCAGGTTCGGATCGGTCACCGCGCCATTGCGCAGCACCTCGCGGTCGAGGTTGTAGTTCATCGACATCACCCATGGGCCGTCGACTCCCTGTCGCGGTAGCGTGTCTGCCACCCGCTGCACGTACCCGGCAGCGAAGTCCAGCAACGGCAAAGTGTCCATTTCGGGGTCCCCGACCTCGGGTCGGACGGTGTCGAAACCGTTGGCGTCCATGTGACTCAGCAACCGGCAGAAGTGCTCGCACAAAAGTCCGACCTTGAGCGTCCACGACGAGTTGGTGTAACCGATTGCGAAGGCGAAGTTCGGTACCCCCGACAACATGATGCCCTTGTAGGCGACGGTGCGGGCGAAGTCGACCGGCGCGCCATCTACGGTCAGCGCCACCCCGCCGAACAACTGGACGTTCAAACCCGTTGCGGTGACGATGATGTCGGCGTCCAGGTGCTGTCCGGACTCCAACTGTATGCCGGTCTCGGTGAAGGTCGCGATGCGGTCGGTGACTACCGACGCCTTGCCGCTGCTGACTGCCTTGAAAAGGTCGGCGTCCGGCACCGCGCACAGCCGCTGGTCCCACGGGTTGTAGGCGGGGCTGAAGTGCTCGTCCACCGGATAACCCTTGGGCAACTGCTTGGCATTGATCGAACGGATCAGTCGGCGGGCGGCGGCGGGGTACTTCTGGCAAAAGGTGTATACCGCACGCTGTTTGGCGATGTTCTTCCGCCGCGCCAGGGCGTAGCCGCGCTCCGCGCCCAGCACCCGGCCGGCCAGGTTGGCGAAAGCATCCTTCGCGGGCACCGGCATGATGTACGTCGGTGAGCGCTGCAGCATGGTGACGTGTGCGGCGGTGTCCGCCATCGACGGCACCAGCGTCACCGCAGTGGCACCGCTGCCGATGATCACCACCTTTTTGCCGGTGTAGTCGAGATCCTCGGGCCAGTGCTGCGGGTGCACGACCTGGCCCATGAAGCGGTCGCGGCCCGGGAACTCGGGCGTGAACCCCTGGTCGTAGCGGTAGTACCCGCCGGCACAGAACAGCCAGTTGGCCGAGATTTGAATCAGCTCACCGGCACGCTCGACGTCGACGAGCCAGCGTGCGGTGTCGCTGTCCCAGGCCGCGCCGAGCACCTTGTGGTGGAACCGGATGTTGCGGTCCATGCCGTTCTCGCTGACCGTCTCCCGCAGATACGCCAGGATCTTGTCGGCGGTGGCGATCGCGTGCTCGTCGCGCCACGGCTTGAACTCATAGCCGAAGGTGTGCAGGTCGGAGTCTGACCGGATGCCCGGGTAGCGGAACAGATCCCAGGTCCCTCCGGTGGCGCCGCGGGACTCCAGAATGGTGTACGTCCGTCCCGGGTGCTCCTGCTGCAGGTAGTAAGCGGCACCGATGCCGGAGATGCCGGCGCCGACGATCAGCACGTCGAGCTGCTCGATGTCGGTGTGGTTGGTGGTGTGCTCCATGACTGACTCCCTC
>JARLGS010000209.1 GCA_031292695.1 Mycobacterium sp.
TGGGGCGCTGATGGGCAGCTGCAGTATCTGGGGCGCGCTGATGAGCAGGTCAAGATCCGCGGGTTCCGCATCGAACTGGGTGAAGTCCAGGCAGCCCTTGCCGGGTTGGATGGCGTGGACAACGCGGTGGTGATCGCCCGTGAAGACCACCCCGGCGACAAGCGCCTGGTGGGGTATGTCACCGGGGCAGCGGACCCGGCCGGGGTGCGTACCGCGCTGGCTGAGCGGCTGCCCGACTACATGGTGCCGGCCGCGGTGGTGGTGGTTGATGAGTTGCCGTTGACGGTCAACGGCAAACTCGACACCCGGGCCCTGCCGGCACCCGACTACAGCGGTGCCGGCCGGTATCGGGCCCCGTCCACCGCGGTCGAGGAGATCTTGGCCGGTATTTATGCCCGGGTGCTGGGGGTGGAGCGCGTCGGTGTTGATGAGCCGTTTTTCGATCTCGGCGGCAATTCGCTGCAGGCCATGCGGGTGGTCGCCGCGGTGCAGGAATCACTCGATGCGCACCTCACGGTCCGTCATTTGTTCGACGCACCAACCGTTAGGGGCTTGAGCCAGCGTTTAGGCGCGCAGACTCCTTCAGTGGAAGTAGTTTCAGTTGAGATGCTGAAGCATGGCACAGGTGATCCGCTGTTCTGTATTCATACCGTGGAAGGACTTGCCTGGCCATACCGGGCCCTGGGTTCTTATTTAGCATGCCCGATTATAGGCATTCAACAAGTCCCCCAAAGTGACGGATCTAAGCCCGGATCGGTTCGCGGAATGGCAAAGAATTACGCAGACATGCTTCAAGTGTTTCATCCTCCTGGACCATACAACCTTCTTGGCTGGTCTTTTGGAGGCGTCGTTGGGCATGAGCTCGCTATAGAGCTTCGTCGACGCGGATGCGTAGTTCGACGCCTTATAGTGCTAGACGCTCCTGCCCGTATCGATAGCGTCGTAACTGTAAGAAACGAAGCTTGGTATGAGAGTAATATCCTGGAGGAATTCTTGCGAGCCAATCGCATCGATATTCCAAAACACTCCGAACCTCTTACCTATCAGGAGGCGGAAGAATTAATTCACGAGCGTGGAGCGGTTGAGGCTGCCCTTCCATCCAAGCAGCTCGTGGATATAATGGTCAAAAACACCAGGACTGATGTACTGTATCGATCGGAACATGTGCCCGGGGTGTTTGATGGCGACATGATCGTATTTGCAGCAACACGGAGTGGGAGCGGTATATCGCTTCTGCAAAGTTGGCGGCCATACGTTGCTGGCGACATCACTGAGTACTCGGTCGACTGTACACACCGAGAGATGCTAAACGTCGAAGTACTGAAATTGTTCGGCGAACAACTCAATGTTGCATTAGGAGACTAAGTGAATCGACTATTAATACATAGTCGGAACAACGTGCCGCGGAGTGCTGGTGCGAAAATTCCACGGGTATACCGTACGCCGAGCTGCAATCACGCCTGGTTGACTACGAGAAAAACTCGGGCAACGTAACCCCTCCGACCGACCCCAAGCTTCGTTCCCCATTCGAGATTGGATCCGTGTCAGGGCACACTGGTGCCCTGTGAGGACGGTGGAGTATGCCCCAGGACGTTTGGCCGATCTGTTCGGCGATTCGACGCAACCCACGATCTTGCTGTGGCACGGGCAGCAGACCGATGCTCGCGCCGCCGTCCGGCCCCTCGCCGGATTGCTCGCCGGCCACGATGCCGCAGTGGTAGTGCCGGATTGGGATTCATATGCTCAGGACGGCGGGCGTGCGGATCTGTTGCGATCAATTGACTTCACCCGGGAGCGTGCCAACGACGCCGACGGCATCGTGCTCGTCGGGTGGTCTTTGGGGGGTGTCGCCGCGGCGCGCCTGACGCTGGATGCAGCCCAACTCGATATCGCGCTCGCACATACGGTTTGCTTAGCCTGCCCTTTCACGGTCCGCGATCCGATCTCCGGTCGACTCGTGACCGAGGGGCTTTCTTCCGACCACATCGGTTCGCCGTTCACGTTGATGCACGGTCTTGCAGATGACGTCGTGCCGGTGACGGTCAGCAGATTGTTCGCCGCCAGCCTCGAACGGATCGGTTGGCCGGTGGATTTGCTGGAGTTGGCGGCCGATCACTGGTCGATCGCCGGCACCGAGTACGACGCGGTCGCGGAGCGCTACGAGCCGGGGAAAGGCGGGCAGGCCCAATTCGTGGCCGGCGAGGTCGCCGCTCGTATCGCAGCGACGCTCGGTCGTTGAGTTGCTCCCGCTGATCAACCTCACGTTTCCCGGCCCCTCGTCGTCTACTGAGAAAGGGGTTGAACGATGCAAACCTGACACACAGTGATCGACAGTCCACTCGGCGAGCTCACACTAGTCCGAAGTTGCGACAGCTCTGAGCGGTGATCCTTGGTGTGACCTGCGTGGATCGGTGTTTTCCGAGTTGACAGCGTAGCCACTAATATTGGCGTGTCATAGCGGTGATGAGGCGCGAGATGGTCTAGAATCACACGCATGACAGCGCAGATCGGTGCGATGCATGTAGCCCGGAACAAGCGTGTCTACGTGAGCAAGTCCGGCGAGGAGAAGACCTACGAGTCGGTGCTGCTGCGACGCACCTACCGCGAGGCAGGCAAGGTCAAGCACGAGACGCTGGCCAACCTCAAGGCGCTGCCCGAGGATGCGGTCGCCGCGGTCGAGGCGACGCTGAAGGGGCAGCGACTGGTGGCGGCCGGTACCGAGTTCACCATCGCCCGGTCGCTGCCGCACGGTCACGTGGCGGCGGTCGCGGCGATGGCGCACAAGCTGGGCTTGCCCGCGCTGCTCGGGCCATCGTGTCGGGCGCGGGACCTGGTGCTGGCGCTGATCGTCTCGCGGGTGGTGCGCCCGGCGTCCAAGCTGGCCACCGCCGCCTGGTGGCCCGATGTCACCCTCGGACCGGATCTCGATGTCGCCGGCGCCACCACCGACGAGATCTACGCCGCGATGGACTGGCTGCTCGAGCGCCAAGACGCGATCGAAGCCAAGCTCGCCGCCAAACACCTGCGGCCAGAAGTGAATCCGTCGCGGATGGCGCTGTTCGACCTGACCAGCTCCTGGGTGACCGGGCGGTGCTGCGAGCTGGCCGCGCGCGGCTACTCCCGCGACGGCAAGAAGGGTTGCGAGCAGATCGAATACGGGATCCTCACCGACCCCGACCGCCGGCCGGTCGCGGTGCGGGTGTTCGACGGCAACACCGCCGACCCGGTCGCGTTCACCGAGATCGTCCCGGTGATCCGCGACACATTCGGGCTCGAGAACCTGGTGCTGGTCGGTGACCGCGGCATGATCACCACCGCCCGCATCGATGCGCTGCGCGAACTCAACGACGATCCCGACACCGCAACGGATTTCGGCTGGATCACCGCGCTGCGCGCCCCCGAGGTCGCCAAACTCGCCCGCGATGACGGGCCGCTGCAAATGAGCCTGTTCGATCAGCAGGACCTGGCCGAGATCGCCCACCCCGACTACCCCGGCGAGCGGCTGATCGCCTGCCGCAACCCGCTGCTGGCGGCCGAACGCACCCGCACACGCGACGAGCTGCTGGCCGCCACCGAGAAGCTGCTGGCTCCGATCGTCGCCCGCGTCGCCGCGGGCCGGCTTGCCGGCGCCGACGCCATCGGCGTCGCCGTCGGCAAGGTGATCGGAAAATACAACGTGGCCAAGCACTTTGACTACACCATCACCGACACCAGCCTCACCGTCGAACGCCGCCACGATCTGGCGTGCCTCCCGCTTTCCGGACTGCGGACCAAATAGAGTCCGATCCGGAAAGGAGGAGAGGAATTGACGGGGAAATACACGAAATACAAGCCCGAGTTTCGTGACGAGGTTGCGAAGCTCATAGTCGAGTCGAACCGGTCGATCGCCGAGGTAGCCCGCGAATACGGGCTCAACGAGACGACGGTCGGCAGCTGGGTGAAGAAATACCGCATCGCACACGCCGCGGACGAGCCGCCGCTAGAATTGTCCGAACGCGCCCGGTTGCGGGAACTCGAA
>JARLGS010000210.1 GCA_031292695.1 Mycobacterium sp.
ACACGTCGGCCCGGCGCGCGCATTGTACCCGTGGGCGATGCATACGCACTTCACCCCGGGTCAGGGTGCGACTACCGGCTTCGTCCTCACCTCACTTGGGATGGCAGAGACGGTCTGTTGGTTTGCATGCAGCGGCGTCCTCGAGCGCCATCCCGAACTCAAGATCGTCATGACGGAGTGCTCGGCGGGATGGCTCGCATGGCTGATGCACTTCCTCGATCATCATTACTCGGGACGTTTCGGCAACGAGTTCCTGACTGAGCAAGGGTTTTCTCCCATGAACGCAACGGAAGCACCGCCGAGCTATTACATCCGGCGGCAGATCGCGTGCACATTCATGGACGACCCGATCGCAATCCGAAATCGCGACGTCACCGGGCTTGACTGCTTGATGTGGGGAAACGACTACCCACATCAAGAGGGTGTCTTTCCCAATTCACAGGATTGGGTGGACAAGCAGTTCGCTGGTGTTCCCGAGGACGAACTCATGCAGATGGTCCACGACAATGCAGCAAAGGTGTTCGGCCTGAAGGTGTGAGGTTCTGCGCGTTGCATCGCGCCGTCCGTGCCGGGGAGTCGACTTGGCTTTCGAGACCGTGGGTGGTGCGGCCGCCACCTCATCATCGGGTTCGCCTCGGGTATCGAGACGGAGGAGCACCCCCTCCCGATCCAGCCCAGCATCTACGGGAACTTCGACCTCGTGGGTCCACCGCGCTGGGAGTCGACATCTGGAGCCGCATCTTGCACCTCGCCCGGGCCGGAACGATCCGCCCGGTCATCGGCCGGCAGATCAAGTTCGGGGACGTCCCCGCCGAGCTCGAGGCGCTCGAGCGGCGTGAGACGACCGGTCGCAACGTGGTGGCGATGCCGCATTGACCATCCGGTGCGTTGCGTTCCCCACCTAGTCGGCTCAGCCGTTGGCTGCCACCGCTCGCAGTTCTGCGACAGAGTTGCGCATGATGGTGGAGAGGTTCTGGTTGTTGTCCCCGCTGGCCCAGCGCTGGATGGCCACGCGCAGCACCGTCATGCCGGCTTCAGCGGCCAAGGTCGCCTGTGGCTCGCCCACGCCCCGCTCATGCAGGGCGACCGCAACCGCGGCGGCGTAGTCAGCCAGCTTGGCGAGTTCGCGCTCGCGCAGTTCGGGGTTGGCCGCGATCACGGCCTGACGTTGGCGGGATAGGTCCCGGCGAAACTCTCCGAGCATGGCGGCGGCGGCGTCGAGCCCCCCGCAGACGGCGTCGAGTGGCCCGTCGTCGGCTGGCGCACCGGTCACGCCGGCCACGATCCGCTCCTGGAGCAGTGCGGATCCACCGAAGAGCACTTCGCGCTTGTCGGCGAAGTGCCGGAAGAAGGTGCGCTCGGTCAGCCCCGCTCGGGCGGCGATCTGCGCGGCCGTGGTCTGGTCGAACCCTCGCTCCGAGTAGAGCGCGAGGGCCGCTTCCTGTAGCCGCCCCCGACTGTCCGGCTGCCATCGGCCCATGCCCCCATCCTAGGTGTTGACAGTCACTGACATGGGATCTACGCTGATAGCAGTCACTGACATCAACGTGTTCCTCGGAGGTCACATCATGAGAATCTTTGTCACCGGCGCATCGGGCTGGATCGGCTCGGCCGTCGTGCCCGAGCTGCTGGGTGCCGGCCACGAGGTGGTCGGCCTGGCCCGCTCCGAGGCATCGGCGCAGCGGCTCCAAGCAGCGGGCGCCATTGTTCACCGGGGCGACCTGGGCGACGCCGACGATCTGGCCAAGGCGGCCGCCGACTCCGACGGGGTGATCCACCTGGCGTTCCAACACGAGGTGGCCTTCAGCGGCAACTTCGCCGCTGCCGGGGCGGCCGACCGGCGGGCCGTGGAGGCCATGGGGGCGGCCCTGGCCGACGCCGACCGGCCGCTGGTGCTCGCCTCGGGCATGCTCGGGCTGACGCCCGGTCGGGTGGCGACCGAGGACGACGGGCTCGTGCCCGACGCCACGGTTCGGGGCAACCCGGCCGGGATCCGGGCGG
>JARLGS010000211.1 GCA_031292695.1 Mycobacterium sp.
GAGCTGAGGGCCTGGGCGGTGACGGTGATAGCGCCAACTGTCATCTCCACCGCCCAGGGAGCTCTATTGAAGTCTGCAAGGGAGCGTATGAACATCATTTCCGCCTATCACCAGGTCGGCACGTATCGCGGTGCAGCCGAGCTGTGCGGCACTACTCATAAGACGGTCAAACGGGTCATTGAACGGGCCGAGGGTGGTGGGCCGCCGCCGCGGGATCCGCGGCCACGCAACCTCGACGCGTTCACCGATCTGGTCGCCACGCGAGTGGACAAGTCGAACGGCAAGATCTCAGCCAAGCGTTTGTTACCAGTGGCCCGCGCGGCCGGGTATGAAGGCTCAGGACGAAACTTCCGCCGGTTGGTAGCTGAGCAGAAAGTGTTGTGGCGCAAAGCCAACCGTCACCAGCGGCGTCCGGCGGTGTGGTCTCCGGGTGAGTATCTGGTGATGGACTGGGCCGAAGCCGCACCGGGGTTGCTGGTGTTCTGCGCAGTCCTGGCCTATTCACGGTGGCGGTTCGTGCGTTTCGCCGCCGATCAGAAAGCCTCCACCACGTTGGCGATGGTCGCCGAAGCCCTCGAAGCGATCCGCGGGGTCCCTGCCAAGGTGCTCGCCGACCGGATGGGCTGTTTGAAAGGCGGCGTTGTCGCCAATGTCGTTGTCCCCACACCGGATTACGTAAGGTTCGCCTCCCACTACGGGTTCGTCCCGGACTTCTGCCACGGCTCAGACCCGCAATCGAAGGGCATCGTGGAGAACTTGTGCGGCTACGCCCAGGACGACCTGGCGACCCCGCTGCTGACCGAAGCTGCCATCACCGGGGAGCCGATCGATCTGCGAGCCCTCAATGCTTACGCCGCGGCGTGGTGCGCCGAGGTCAACACCGCGGTGCATTCGGAGATCTGCGCGGTCCCCGATGAGCGACTCGTTGAAGAGCGCACCGTATTGAAGGCGCTGCCGTCGTTGCGGCTCGAGATCGGTGCCGGCTCGGTACGCCGCAAGGTCGACAGCCTGTCATGTATCCGGTACGGCTCGGCCCGCTACTCAGTACCCCAGCGACTCGTGGGTGCCACGGTGGCGGTGGTCGTTGATCACGGCGCCCTGATCCTGCTCGAACCAGCTACCGGGGTAATCGTGGCCGAGCACGAACTGGTCGGTCCGGGTGAGACCTCGATCCTCGATGAGCACTACGACGGACCCCGCCCAGCGCCCTCACGCGGACCACGCCCGAAAACCCAAGCAGAGAAACAGTTCTGCGCCCTCGGCGTAGAAGCCGA
>JARLGS010000212.1 GCA_031292695.1 Mycobacterium sp.
GGCCTCGCGCACCTACGTCGAGGAGGACCCGGACCGGGATCGGCAGGCGATCGCGATGGGCCGGCGCGGGCGGCCCGAGGAACAGGCCGGTGCGATCTTGTTCCTGCTCTCGGAGCTGTCGAGCTACGTCACCGGCCAGACGCTGCTCGTCGACGGTGGGCTCGACCTCAAATGGAGCCATCTCGGCGCCGACAACACCTCGCTGTTCCTGAAGGACGAATCCTTCCGCGCGGCTATCAGGAGGATGTGATGACCGATCTCGCCAAAGATGTGAATCCCGCTGCGGCCGACGAACTGTCGAAGCCGATGACGATCGGTGTCGAGGCGTACATCAGCGAGGACTACGCCCGCGCCGAGCGCGACAAGCTGTGGCGCAAGGTGTGGCAGCAGGTGGGTCGCGTCGAAGAGCTGCCCGAGGCGGGCAGCTACCTGACCTACGACATCCTCGACGATTCGATCATCGTGGTGCGCACCGGTCCGAACGAGTCCGACGGATTTCGGGCCCACCACAACGTCTGCATGCACCGCGGACGCCGGCTGGTCGACACGCCCGAGGGTGCGAAGAACGCGTGTGGGCGCGCCCGCAAGTCGTTCGTGTGCGGGTTCCACGGCTGGGCCTACGGCCTGGACGGCGCATGCACTCACATTCGCGAGCAAGACGACTGGAAAGGCGCGCTCACTCCGGGCAACACGCATCTGCGGCCCGTGCAAGTCGACACGTGGGGCGGCTGGCTCTGGATCAACATGGACCCCGACTGCGAGCCGCTGGCCGATTACCTGTTCCCCGCCGCGAAGATTCTCGACCCGTTCGGCCTGGAGAACATGCGCTACAAGTGGCGCAAGTGGCTCTACTGCGACTGCAACTGGAAAGTCGCGCTGGAGGCATTCAACGAGACCTACCACGTCTACACGACGCATCCGGAGTTCAATAAGTTCGGCGAATTCAAGGGATGGGCCAAGGCGCAGGGCAAACACAGCAACATCGGCTATGACGCTCCGGAGGATATGCAGGCCACCAGGTCCAAGATCCGGCTCGGCACCGGCGCCGATCCGCGTGTGTCAACCGCAGAGATGCAGGTGTACACGATGGAGGAGACGAATGCCACCACCACCCAGACGCTGGTGAACGCCGCCAAGCGGCTGGTTGACGAATTGCCCGAGGGGACACCGGCCGACAAGGTTCTCGAGCACTGGCTGGCGTCGGCGCGCCGCGACGACGAAGCCCGCGGCGTGATCTGGCCGACTATCCCCTCCGACATCCTCGGACAGGCCGGCACCGCATGGCAGATCTTCCCGAACTTCCAGACCGGGCAGGGCCTGACCAGCGCGCTGTGCTATTCCGCGCGCCCGGACCCCAGCTATGACCCCGACAAGTGCATCTTCGAGGCGTCGGTGATTGAACTGTTCCCGAGGGGCCAAGAGCCCCAAACCGAATGGGAGCACACGCCGGTCGGTGACCCCAGGTGGCGGTCGGTCCTACCTCAGGACTTCTCCAACATGGCCGCCGTGCAGCAGGGTATGAAATCGCTCGGCTTCCCGGGCACCAAGCCCAACCCGTACCGCGAACGCAGCACCGTAAATCTGCACCACCAGTTGTCGAAGTACATGGGTACCGGCGAACCGCACGAGCTTTGAGAGACAAGGAGCGCCCACTGGCATGACGACGTACGAAGACCCGTGCGGACCGACGCAGACACCCGACGACATCGATATCCCCGCGCTGCGGGAGAAGTACCTCCACGAGCGCGACAAGCGGTTGCGCCCGGAAGGCTCTAAGCAATACCTCGAGCTCGAGGGCGAGTTCGCGGAGTTCTACGAGGTAGATCCGTACACGCCGGTGTCGTTCCGGGATCCGATCGCCGACGACGTCGAGGTTGCGGTGCTCGGCGGCGGCATCGCCGGACTTCTCGCCGGTGCGTACCTCAAGAAGGCCGGCGTCGACGACGTGCGTGTCATCGAAATGGGCGGGGACTTCGGGGGAGTCTGGTACTGGAACCGCTTCCCGGGGATCCAGTGCGACAACGATGCGTACTGCTATATCCCGCTGCTCGAAGAGCTCGATTGCGTACCGACCAAGAAGTACGCCGACGGTGCCGAGATATATGCGCACTGTCGCAACATCGGCAAGCATTTCGGGCTGTACGACGGGGCGATCTTCTCCACCCAGGTGTCCGAGGTGCGCTGGGACGAATCGATCAAGCGCTGGCGGTTGAGCACCAACCGCGGTGACGACATCCGCGCACGCTTCGTCGTCATGACGCAGGGCTCCTTCAACCGCCCGAAGCTGCCCGGCATCCCGGGAATCACGGAGTTTAAGGGACACCAGTTCCATTCGGCCCGCTGGGATTACGAGTACACCGGCGGGGATGCCAATGGCGGACTCCACAAGCTGCACGACAAGCGCGTCGCGCTCGTTGGCACCGGTGCGACCGGCGTGCAGCTGGTTCCACACCTGGGCCGAGACGCCCAGCACCTCTATGTGTTTCAGCGCACGCCTTCATCGGTGGACGTGCGAGGCAACGAGCCGACCGACCCGCAGTGGGCGGCTTCCCTGCAGCCCGGCTGGCAGGAGGAACGCAAGCGCAACTTTCACCGCTGGTCACCGTTGGGGGAAGGTGTGGTGTTCGACCAGCCGGATATGGTCTGCGATTTCTGGACCGAACTAGGGCGCAACATCACCGCACGGATCGCGGCGATGGAGGATCCCGCGTCCCTGTCGATCGAGCAGATCACCGCGATCCACGAAGAAGAGGATTACAAGGTCATGGAGCGGCTGCGGCGCCACGTCGAGGCCATCGTTGACGACCCGGACACCGCCGAGGCCCTCAAGCCGTACTACCGGTTCATGTGCAAGCGACCGTGCAGCAACGACGAGTATTTGCCGACATTCAATCGGACAAACGTGACGCTGGTCGACGTGTCGGAGTGCAAGGGCGTCGAACAGGTAACAGAGAAGGGCCTGGTCGCCAACGGCGTTGAATACGAGGTCGACTGCATCATCTGGGCCAGCGGTTTCGAGATCACGACCGAGATCAGCCGACGCTATGCTATCGACGTCATCGAGGGCCGCGACGGCCTATCGCTGTTCGACCACTGGCGGGACGGCTATAAGTCGCTGCACGGCATGACGAGTGTCGGCTTCCCGAATCAGTTCTTCACCGGCTTCATTCAGGGCGGCGTGTCGGCGAACACCACCGCGATGTTCGAGCAGCAGGCCGAACACATCGCCTACATCATCTCCGAAGCAATAGCGCACGGCGCGACGACCGTTGAGCCGAGCGAGGATGCCCAGGACGACTGGGTCAAGACGATCCGCGAAGTCTCGATAGACACATCGGAATTCGCGGTCTCCTGCACGCCCGGCTATTACAACAATGAGGGCGGCGGTGGCGGCGAGGGCATCCGCTCGGCCATCGGCGAGTACTACGCGCCCGGCTTCTATGCGTTCGGTGACCTGATCAAAGAGTGGCGCGACAAGGGCGAGCTGGAAGGTCTGGTGCTCGGCACATGACGGTCACGACATTGGCGACCCGCGATCTGGCACCGCGCATCGCCACCGAAATTCGCGCCGACAAGCAGGATTTGCTCAGCGGTGTGCATGCCGACACCATCCGAGACCTGCTCGAACGGCGAGGGGTGTTGGTCTTTCCGCAGATCCACTTCACCGACGAGGAACAGGTCGCGTTCACCGAAACGCTGGGCACGCTGGCAACCGAACGGCGCGGAGAGCAGGTTTACAACGTCACGCTGGACACCGCCGTCAACAAGCAGGCCGACTACCTGAAGGGGTCGTTGTACTGGCACATCGACGGGACGATGAACGAGGTGCCCATCCTCGCGTCGTTGCTGTCCAGCAAGGTGCTGCCGCGCACCGGCGGCGGAGACACCGAGTTCTGCAACACCTACGCGGCCTACGGGGATTTGCCCGATGAGGACAAGCAGCAGCTTGAGTCGCTACGGGTGATGCATTCGACGTGGAACACGCTGCTGTACTACGACCCCGAACCCGACATCGCGACGCTCCGGCAAATGATGGCCATCGGCGAGCGGGAGCTGCCCCTGGTCTGGACGCACCGGTCTGGCCGCAAGTCGCTGATCCTGGGTTGCACGGCCAGTCACATTCTCGGCATGGGCCTCATGGCGAGCACCGAAACACTTGTGCGCCTTCGTGCTTGGGCGACCCAAGCGGAATTCGTGTATCGCCACAAGTGGTCTGCCGGCGACCTGGTCATGTGGGACAACACCGGCACCATGCATCGCGCGCGCCCCTACGATCCCGACTCCGGGCGGATGTTGACCCGCACCAAACTCGTCGGTGAGGAACCCTTCGCTTGAGCGAAATCCTGACGCAGCAGCTTAGATTCGATGACCGCGTCGCCGCC
>JARLGS010000213.1 GCA_031292695.1 Mycobacterium sp.
CCAGTCCGACCGTCGGCGTTCCCTACGTTCGGCTTGCTCGAGTCGTTCTGATACTTCCTCGACGTGGCGCCACAGTTCGACTCGCAGCTGCGCTGCCTGCGCGCGGTCGTGGGAATCGGGCATGTATCGCATGGTCGCACCCTTTACGGATTTGCGCATGGGTGTTGCGCTTGTGAATTTTCGAATTCGATGAATTGCCCGGCGGCCCTGAGCCGTCAGCCATGCGCGCGATCAGCGAGGAGCAACAGCTCTCTGATGTGCTGACGCGGTTGGTGGTGCAGTACCCGTCGCGCGACGCCGCCGGGTCGAGTGCGCGGTGCTCCGCGCGGTGGGTGAGGTGTTGGCGGCGTGGAAGCGCGAGCGCCTTTATTTTTCGAGGTGCGCGTGGGGCGGGAATCGGCGATCGAGTGCGTCGATGAGGTGGTGTGTCTGGTAGAGCTCGGCACGCATTTGGCGGCTGTGGCGATGGCTCCAGTCTGACAGTCGGCGTTCTCTACGTTCCGTCTGTTCCAGGCGTTGCGATATCTCCTCGACGTGGCGCCACAGCTCGGCTCGAAGATGAGCCGCCTGGGCGATGTCGTGGTGGTCGGTCACGTCTGACATGGTCGCACGCCCGGTCGGCGTCGGGGTGTTGGCGGTCGAGTAGTTGGCGGTGGCGCAGCTGAAAGATTGCTCAATCCCAGGGCCAGTATTGACGGTGTGGTTCATGATTTAGTGGTGCGCCACGTGAGCGAGGAACTGCAGATGTCCGAGGTGCTGACGCGCCTGGTGTCGCAGTATCCGTCGTGCGACCCTTCGGACATCGCGTGTGCTGTGCAGCGGGCGCGTGATTGTTTTGCGTCGAGCCCGATTCGAGATTTCGTGCCGCTGTTGGTGGAGCGTCGCGTGCGCAAAGAGTTGGTGCGCTCGTAGCGAACCCCGCCTCGGGCAGGCCTTCACGCTGCCGCGCAGATTGACATATATCAAAAAGGTGGCAAGGTGGGCCTGACGCGCTACTTCGATATATGTCTCACAGGTACGGAGGTTCGACCATGTCCCGCGTTCAACTTGCCCTCAACGTTGATGACCTCAACGAGGCCATCGCCTTCTATTCGAAGTTGTTCAACACCGCACCCGCCAAGGTGAAACCCGGTTACGCCAACTTCGCCGTCGCCGAGCCGCCGTTGAAGCTGGTCCTGCTGGAAAACCCCGGCAAGGGCGGCACCATCAACCATCTCGGCGTCGAGGTCGAGTCCAGTGAAACGGTGCACGCCGAGATCGCGCGACTGACCGGCGAAGGGCTGTTCACCGATGAGGAGATCGGCACCACCTGTTGCTTCGCTACCCAGGACAAAGTCTGGGTAACTGGTCCGGCCGGCGAAAAGTGGGAGGTGTACACCGTGCTCGCCGACTCCGACACGTTCGGCTCCCGTCCGAGCTTGCTCGCCGACGACGACGGCAGCGGTGGGGCGTGCTGCGGCGGCCAGGCTGCCGACCAGGCCGCGTCCACGGGGCAACCGGCGACGGCTAAGTCCTGCCACTAGCGGCGCATTGGCGGATTCACCCGGTGTTCGCTTGCCCACCGATTCGATAACTGTCAATATCGATGAATGTCGAAGTCGCTGCCGTTGACCGACGTGTCTGGATGTGACCCGGCACCGCTGGTGGGTGAACCGTTGTCGGCTCAGGCCGCCGTCGAGCTGGCTGCCAAGCTCAAAGCGCTCTCGGACCCGGTCCGGCTGCGGCTACGGCTACTCAGCGTGGTGGCCAGCCACACCGGCGGCGAGGCCTGCGTCTGCGACATCTCCGACGGGATCGACGTCAGTCAGCCCACTATCTCCCATCATCTGAAAGTGCTGCGCCAAGCTGGCCTGCTCAGCAGTGAACGACGTGGCTCGTGGGTGTACTACCGGGTGATACCGCAAGCCCTGCAACATCTTTCCAACGTGTTGGGTGCCGAACGGCTGATGGAGAGCAGATAGTGGGCACGATCAGTTTGGGTCGCATACTGCTGGCCGAGTTCGTCGGCACCGCGCTGTTGGTGGCGATAGTGGTCGGTTCCGGGATTGCCGCTGCCGCCTTGTCGCCCAACGACATCGGGCTGCAACTGTTGGAGAACTCGACGGCCACGGTGTTCGGACTGGGCGTGCTGATTCTCATGTTCGGGCCGATCTCCGGGGCGCATTTCAACCCGGTAGTCACTGGTGCAGATTGGCTGCTTGGACGCCGGTCGGGCACCGGTATCGCAGGCGCGGATGTCGTCGCCTACGTGGTGGCTCAGATCGCTGGCGGCATCGTCGGGTCCTGGCTGGCCAATCTCATGTTTGACCGTGCGGTGTTCGAGATCGCTACCAAGCACCGCATCACCGCCGGACATCTGGTCGGCGAGGTGGTGGCTACCGCCGGGCTCATTGCCCTGATTTTCACGCTGGCCCGCACCGGCCGCGCGGCACTGTCCGCTGCTGCCGTCGGTGCCTACATCGGCGCGGCCTACTGGTTCATCAGCTCCACGTCTTTCGCCAACCCTGCCGTCACCATCGGCCGGATATTCTCGGACACTTTCGCCGGTATCGCCCCGTCGTCAGCTCCGGGATTCATCGCCGCGCAAATCGTCGGTGCACTTGTTGGTTTGGCGTTGATCGTGGTCCTTTACCCCGACGCTGCGGCCACCGCCGACGACGTGGTGGTCCCGCACCCACACGCAACCCATTTCGATGCCGAACATAGGAGGTCGTCATGACCGATAGCCCCGTCGACCATCAGTTGCGCCACGATCTGTCCATCGATCAGCAACTGGCCCTGAAAACGGCCGCCACCCGGCTGCGACGCGAGTTCGAAGGCACCGTCGGGGTCGAAACCATCGAACGGTTCCTACATACCTCTTATGACCAATTCGCCGGGCGGGCAACCATTCCGAACTTCTTGCCGCTGTTGGCCGAACGGTTCGCCCGGCAGCGACTGCACGCCCTGGCCCGAGTGGAAGGCAAGATCATCGACGGAAAACCCACCGTGCTGTTCCTCTGCACGCACAATGCCGGACGCTCGCAAATGGCTCTGGGCTACTTCACCCACCTCGCCGGCGACCGTGCCGTCGCCTGGTCTGGCGGGTCCGAACCGGCCCATGAGATCAACCCGGCCGCCATCGCAGCGATGGCCGAAGTCGGTATCGACATCACCGGCGAATACCCCAAGCCCTGGACCGACGAAATCGTGCAAGCCGCCGACATCGTCATCACGATGGGCTGCGGGGACGCCTGCCCGATCTTTCCCGGAAAGCGTTACGAGAACTGGGAATTGCCCGACCCGGCCGGTCAAGGCATCGATGCGGTGCGCCCGATCCGCGACGACATCGAGGAACGCGTTTTCCGGCTACTTGACGAGCTCAACGTCGCGTACACGCGCTGACGCTAAGCGCATCGGAGCGTGCCAATGACTAAATCGGCTGAGCCGTCGGTGCTATTCGTCTGCGTCAAGAACGGCGGCAAGTCTCAAATGGCAGCCGGGTTGATGCGCAAGGTTGCCGGGGACACCATCACCGTGCACTCTGCCGGGACCGAGCCGGGTAGCAGCATCAATGCCCTGTCCGCCCAATCGCTTGCGGAGGTAGGCGTCGACATCAGTGGCGAGAAGCCCAAGGCCATCGATCCCGAGATCGTCGCCGCGGTCGATGTCGTGGTGACTTTGGGGCGGGAAGCCCACGTCGAACCCGTTGACGGAACTGAGTTCGTCACCTGGGAAACCGACGAACCATCCGAACGCGGCATCGACGGTATCGAGCGCATGCGCCTGGTCCGCGATGACATCGCACAGCGCGTTACCGAACTCGCAACCCAGCTGACCGAACAGAAATAGCGCCCACCAATAAGGCTTGGCGCGCGTCCGTCGACAACACGCGATAGACCGTAGCGCGGCCAACTCCGAGGGTCGTCGAATCGTGCGGGCGGACTCGACAGAGGTGTGCATACGCTGCACCAGAACGGCTTTCGACGCATCTAGGGCCTTCGGTTGAGCGATTACTTGCCCGCGTGCACGACCGGCCTCGCGGGCCGCTGAGCGCCGTTCTCGCCCCAACTCCAACTCAGTGAAGCTGGCCAGCACGCCGGCCACCGTGCGGCCAGTGGCATTCGAGGCGTCAATTCCCTCATGCAGAGACGAGCTGTTCGACGCCTTGAAGGTGTAATCGGGCAGATCGCGGGCGTTGCGGGTGTGCGGCCGGGTCAGCTGAATAGCGGTGGCAAGACCGAGGCGCCGCTCAAGTCGAAGGGCCTGGACGAACGGTCTCGCGATGGTGGTGGCGGCAAGGACGGCGATGTCCATAACGGCAACGTGTTCAACGGCGACGTCACTGTCAAGGCCAACAACCCCAACGAGTTCCACGAGCAGATGTCGCGCCAGTACCCCGCGGCCCGCGCTGCCTACCCGACGAACATGCCATGAGCGCTCGACGACATCTCGGCGCGTGGGTGTCTCGGAGCCTGCTGTCGGTGTGCTGTGTCATCCTCACGGGATGCGTGCTCTCGCCGCCGTCATCGCCCTGGCCTCAGTCTGGTTGCCGTCGCCGACTGCGGCCGCGGCCACCTGCCAGGCGCACGACGGGCTGCCGGACTCCAGCTGCACGCCCGGCGATCGAGACCCCCGCGTCACGCAGGTGACCATCGAGGACACGATCTGCGTCAAGGGGTGGTCCAAGAGCGTGCGGCCGCCGAAGAACGTCACCGACCAGATCAAGGCCGAGCGCATAGCCGCGTACGGAGACGACGGCCCGCGCGGCGCGTACGAGCTCGACCATCTGATCCCGCTGGAGCTGGGCGGCGCATCGACCGTCGCCAATCTCTGGCCCGAGCTCTGGGATGGGCCGCTCGGCGCGCACGAGAAGGATCGCCTCGAGGATCGGCTGCACGCACTCGTCTGCGATGGCCGGATGCAGCTCGCCGATGCGCAGCAGGTGTTCGCGACCGACTGGGTGAGTGCGTACCGACAGGCGTTCGGCTAGCTTGAACCCGTGGCCAGACCAGCCCCCGGCGGCAACGACTGTGTGGGCGGCGTCAGCAGCTCGTCGGCCGACTTCGCGAGTGCATGGACATTGCCATCCGTAGACACCACCGCATCGCAGTAGTAGCCCTCCGGGCCGGCATATCCTCCATATCCGTTCTTTGTGTTCACTTGACCAGCTGCTTCGAACCACCGGTCGCCGCCGGACTTGTCGAATGTCATGTTGTCGGGGCCGCTCTTACTACTGTGGAGAACTTCCCATGCAGACCAGTCGCTGAATTTGGCACTGTCGGGGTCGCGTAGAAGCTTCTTGACCGAATCCTGACAGGTATCAGTGACGGCCGACTCGATCTCGGTGTCCGTGTAGGCGTGGGCCGGTATTGCGATGGCAACCGCGAGCAGTGGCGTGGTAAGCAGCGTTGACCAGCGCATAGCAAACCCCCGTCGTAGAGGATCACTGAGCAATACGCAGGTTATCCCTGTGGTACCGCATCCCGCAGCTAAACCGTCGAAAATTGATGATGCCGTCAAACTGGTCTTCAGGCCGCGGCCGTGATCGCCAGCCGTTCATCGAGTAGTCGGTCTAATGCGGTACCGGTGCTGTCCCGGACACCCGCCCGCGATGCGGCCGGCTTCGATGATCATAATCGTCATCGCGAAGGGGTTGCCCGGGTGAGACAGGTCTTCGATCAGACGCTTGCCGGTGCTCTGAGCAGCCATTTTCAGGCCCTGCACGTGAGTTTTGAACCCCGTACGTAAAGAAGTGCGACGGCGCTGCGCGGTCGCGACACCCCCCGCCCCCTTGGTAATTTCGGGGGGTGGGGTGGTTGCACCGCAGGTCAGGGCTGGGGCCGACTTCGACTATTCGTTCTCGTTTGTGCTGGAGGGTTCGGGCGATTCGGGATAGAAGGGTTTAACCGGCTGCGGCCCGGGCCCTTCGGGAATCCCTGAAGCGAAATCTGGAGTTGATGACTTGTCTGATTTGCGTGTCTCGTCCGGCCATGGACCCGCATGACCCCGGGTAGTCATTTACTTGCCGTATAGTTCACGCGGTCCGAAATCTCGGTAGAAACCGCAGGTAAAACGTGGTGCGCGATACTGGGATTGAACCAGTGACCTCTTCCGTGTCAGGGAAGCGCTCTCCCGCTGAGCTAATCGCGCCGGGTTGAAATCCTTGGAGGTGGAGACGGGAATCGAACCCGTGTGCACGGCTTTGCAGGCCGTTGCCTCACCACTCGGCCACTCCACCACTGGGGCTGATGCCATTCGCACCTTCGAGCGGATGACGGGATTCGAACCCGCGACCCTCACCTTGGCAAGGTGATGCGCTACCAACTGCGCTACATCCGCGTTGCTCTGGCTGACTTTCGTCGTCCGTTGCGATGCGAAACATTAGTCCACGAACACCACCAGACACAAATCACGTGAAAACCGCTGGTAAACGGGTCGGTTCGGAGAGCTGACGGGACGGCGGACGGGTTCGCGGAAGCTGGGTCGGACATCGAACGTGTGACGCCTATGGCGGCGCATCCAGTGGCTCGGTAATCGGGGATGCGCCCAGCCCACGGGGCTGTTGGGGCGCGATTGCCGTTCGGGCCGCGGGACGTGTTAGTGTCTGTCGTCGCACCGATCCGATCGGTGAGATTCCCCGGTCTCGTAGCTCAGGGGGAGAGCGTCCGCCTCACACGCGGAAGGTCACTGGTTCGATCCCAGTCGGGACCACCACACAAATCTCCGATAACTGCGGGTTTCGCCGCTATGGATGAGGTCGGCGACTACCTCGGCGCCGCGTCAACCCGCTCTGCTCGTCAGGTTCTCGGGTGGGCAATCACTGATCGTCGGGCGTGATCGTTTTCCATCGGCCGAACAGCTGCAAATCCAGGCTGCTGGCCAGCTTGATCGAGGCGGCATTGTCGAGCTGGCACCGGTACTGCGGCTCGTATCCTTCGATGAGCACGTAGCGAAACATGCCGCTTGCCAACGCTTTTGCATACCCACGGCCGCGAGCGGAGCCGAGGGTGAGTACCCCGATATCGGCCAACGGGAACTCGTTGTCCCACGGATACATGCTGCCGATGCTCACCAGGCGCTCGTGGTCGTCGAATGCGCCGAATGCTGCCCAGTGGTCTAGTTCGACGCTTGCGTCGTCCCAGTCTTGTTCAGAAACGGCTGCTTTGAACGACGCAAACATGTCGGCGTCGGAGTCGGTGAGTTGGCGGACATTGGTGGATCCGGCGTCGCGGAGTAATTCTTCCGTCGCGGATTCTGTGAGATAGAAGATGTTGTCGGCGTCGTGCAGGACAACGCCTTGAGAGGCGAGTGCCGTTCGAATGTCGGTCTCCGACGGGTTATCCAGTGCGGCAATATCTTTGGCTAACGGCTCTGCGACGGCGGGAGTTACTGCGATCGAGATTCGATCATCTGCGGCAGTCCACAGGACGGTGACTCGTTCGTCATCACTCAGATCAGGGTTGATGACGATCGTCATATATTTGTTGCTGTGCAACATTTTCCCGCTGAATGAGGTACGCCAATAGTCGGTGATGACCGGTGAGAACTCAAGCACGGGTGAACTCCTGGAAGCGCCAAAAGGTGAGACAGTGTCCATGCGGCTCATGGTCTGGACACGTCGCATCTTCTAGAACGAGGCCACGGAGAGTCGCCAGATCATGCACCGCACCGAGTATCGGCAGGCCCCGCCTGATTGGCAACGCAATTTTCACGAGGCCGACGTCGAGAAGACCACCGAATCGAGCCAGCCGGAGCTGCGCCAACCGCTACGCGGATTTGTCCTTCTCGACCTTGTCGGCAGTTTCGGCTGCAGCCAATGCGCTCAGTTGGCTTTGCAGCAGTTGCATCGAGGTCCGCGCGTAGATCATCTGGCTAGTGATCGCCAGCTGGGCACGCCCGCGGCCGAGGAAGGTGACGAACCAGGTGAACAGCGTGGTCACCCGGTTCCTGTAGCCGACCAGATAGACCAGGTGCAGCACCAGCCAGGACAGCCAGGCGAGGGGGCCGGCGAACTCGAGCTTCTTCGATGTCAGGGGGATTGGCACCTGCGCGACTGCGTCGAATCGCGACACGGTCGCCATGCTGCCTTTGTCCCAGTATTTGAAGGGCTCGCGGTTGGCGGGGTCGTCCTGGCCGGCCAGTGACCGCTTGATGATGTTGGCCGCGTAGGCGGCGCCCTGAATAGCGCCTTGGGCCATCCCAGGCACGCCGGGCACCGCCATCAGGTCGCCGATGACGAACACGTCGGGGTGGCCCTTGACCGTCAGATCGGGTTCGACGAGCACGCGGCCGGCGCGGTCGGTTTCGGTGCCATCGGACTGGGCGGCGATGAGCTTGCCCAGCGGGCTCGCCTGCACACCGGCTGACCACACCTTGCACGCACAGTCGATGCGGCGCTCTGTGCCGTCCTTCTCCTTGACGGTGATGCCCTTGTAGTCGACGTCGCTCACCATCGCGTCGAGTTGAATCTCCACGCCGAGCTTTTCCAGGCGCTGCTGGGCCTTGAGACCGAGCTTGGCGCCCATCGGCGGCAGGACCGCAGGAGCCGCATCGAGCAGGATTACCCGGCAGTCCTGCGGCTGGATGGTGCGGTACGCCCCGGCCAGGGTTCGTTCCGCCAACTCGGCGATCTGTCCGGCCAGCTCGACGCCGGTGGGCCCGGCACCCACCACCACGAATGTCAGGCGACGCTCACGCTCGGCGGGGTCGGTGACCACCTCGGCGGCCTCGAAGGCGCCGAGGATGCGGCCACGCAGTTCGAGCGCGTCGTCGATGGTCTTCATGCCCGGCGCAAAGGTGGCGAAGTGGTCGTTGCCGAAATAGGACTGCTGGGAGCCCGCAGCCACGATCAGGCTGTCGAAGGGAATGACGGCTTCCTGCGACATGAGCTTGGAGGTGACTGTCTTGGCTTGCAGGTCAATGTCTTCCACCTCGCCGAGGCGCACCGCGACGTTCTTCTGGTTGCGCAGCACCAGCCGTGTCGTCGGCGCGATCTCGCCTTCTGACAGGATGCCGGTGGCGACCTGATAGAGCAGCGGCTGGAACAGGTGCGTCGTCGTGCGCGAGATCAAGGTGATGTCGACGTCGGCCCTCTTGAGGGCTTTGGCGGCCTGTAGGCCACCGAACCCGGATCCGATGACGACGACACGGTGGCGCCGAGACGCGAGGGTCATGTTGCTCCTTCGGGCACAGCAGTAGGGCCGAACGACAGGGCCAAACATAACGGTTGTCGTCCTACTGCGCGTGGCAACTGAGCGACCGGCAGCTGAACGGCCGTAGCTGCGGCAAAGCCGGGCAAACAGGCCAGGCGGGAATATCGCGTATGTGCCGATTGCGGCCAGTCGCCCCGCGTCAGTGCCCGGAATCGGCCGGCATGTCGATTCCCATCTGCTGCAGCGCTTTTCGCATGGAACTGTCGCCGCGGTCGAGATAACCGGTGAGCTGATCGAGGGACGCATCAGCGGTGCCCGGGGTCATGGTCATGCACACCTTGGCGAACGCGCGGAAGCTGTCGATGCTGTCCTGCAGCGACGTGTTGACGTCTTGGCTGGGTGTCGGCAGGTTCTTGCCGAGGTCATCGAGCGTCCCCTGCAGTTTCGTGCAGCCGCGTGACATCCCGTCGAAGTCGTGCGCGGTCATCGCCTCACCGACGGTGCCGAGCGTGCCACCCAAGTTGGCGACCGATTCGGTGATGCTGCGCTGCCATTTGAGGTCTGCCGGCGCGCCCGCCTGCCCGGACACGGTCTGTGTGCAGGCACTGAGCAGCGTACCTACCACTGCCAGTGCTGCCACTCGACGCATGTCGGCCAGCGTAGGCGACATTGTGTCGTCATGAGAGCCTGGCCGGGTGACGCCAACGGTGACGGGTCGTGCGATGGCGCTGGTTGTCGTGGTGCTGGCCGCGGCATGTACGCCGCGCACATCGCCGTCTGAGCTCGACCGGATCAGTGCCGATCACGTGCTGAAGGTGTGCAGCACCGGCGACTATCGTCCGTTCACCTACCGCGACGCCGACGGGCAGTGGAGCGGCATGGACATCGAGATGGCCCGGGATTTCGCCCGCGACCTCGCCGCCGACCCGCAGTTCGTGCCAACCACCTGGTCGACGCTGATGGCCGATCTCGGCCAGCGGTGCGATCTGGCTGTCGGCGGCATCACGATCACCGCAGAACGCGCCGCCAAGGCGCTGTTCTCCGATCCGTATCTACGCGACGGCAAGGCGGGCATAGTCCGGTGCGCCGACGCGCCGAGATACGGGTCATTGGCCGACATCGACAGAGCCGGTGTCCGCGTCGTCGTCAATCCGAGTGGCACCAATGAGCAGTTCGACCGGGCCAACCTGCACCACGCGACCATCATTGAATACCCAGACAACAACACCATTTTCGCTCAGGTGACCGAGGGCAAGGCCGACGTGATGATCACCGACGGCAGTGAAATCCGTTGGCAGGTCACACAGAACGCGCAGCTGTGTGGTGTGTCGACCGATCAGCCGTTCACCACCGCGGAGAAGGCTTACCTGATGCCGAAGAGCGCGACGGCACTGCAGCAGCGGATCAATCACTGGCTCAACAGAATTCAGCACGACGGCAGCTACGCGGCGGTCAGCCGGCGGTGGCTCGGCGCCGATATCGGGCCACGCTGACGTCAGGCGGCGTCAACGACCTCCGTGGCGTCGATGACCAATGCCGTTGCGTCATCGGTGCCGCCGGCGGCGACCACCGCATCCACGATCGCTTGTGCGGCCTGCGTCGGGCTGGCGTGGGCCCGCAGCAACGCGGCCAGCCGGTCGTTGTCCAGCGGGCCACACACACCGTCGGAACACACCAGAATGCGGTCGCCGCGGTGCAACGGAATCTCGTTGACATCCAACGGATGTGCCTCGGCGTGCAGGACGGCGCGAGTCAGCACATGCGCAAAGCGATTCGTCCGGGCGGCCTGCGGGCTGATCGCGCCATTGTCGACGAGTTCCTGGGCCACCGAGTGGTCGGTGGTCAACTGGGTCAGCGCGTCGTCGTCCAGCAGGTAGGTCCGGGAGTCTCCGATGTTCAGGACCGTCCAGCAGGGGTCTTCCCGTTCGGACACGACCACGCCGGTCAACGTGCTGCCGGGCGGCTTGCCGTCGCCGCACTCGATGCGGCCGATCTCGTTGCGCGCCTGGGTGATACATCGGCGGAGATCGGCGTCGGTGACGTCTGTGCGGCCACCCAGGGTTGCCAGGCTCTGCACCACCGCCCGGCTGGCCAGCTCTCCGGCTGCGTGGCCGCCCATGCTGTCGGCGACGACGAAAACCGGTGCCGTGGCGTAGAACGAGTCTTCGTTGTGGTCGCGGCGGTGGCCACCGTGGGTCGCCGAACCCCAGTCGAAAACCACCCGCTTACGGGTGGGCGTCTCGGCTTCGCTGGTGGTCCGGTTGCAGTTGAACGCTGCGGACGGCGCCGCCGTGGCAGCGCTCAGCGGCACCGACGCCGTACATGCCCGGGGCGCACGTTCGACCGTGCCGACCCGCGCAGTGGACGTTGACCTGTCGCGGCGGCGAAACAACATGAGGACTCCCTTGGGACCGAGGCGGCCGATATCAGTCAGAGTGCTCGCACGCTGTATGTGCAGACTGGGCGGAAGTTATGTGTAGGCCATGAGCTGTCGGTCAGTGGCGCTGAGCCGCAGGTCACCGCACCGCGCCGTTGATCACCGGCTTGTCGATGACGCCCATCTCCAGACCCCAATTGGCGGCGATCCGCTGGTACTCACCGGTGTGGATCAGATGGTTCAGTGCCGCCTGCAATGCCTGTGCCAACGACGATCCCTTGGCCACTGGCCATCCGTAGGGTTGGGCGTCGACGATCCCGCCGGCCGGTTCCAGCCTGCCGGCGCTGAGCTTGATCGCGTATCCGGTCACGGGTGAATCAGCCGTCATCGCGTCGATGTTGCCGGCCAGCAGGGCCGCGGTGACGTCGTCTTGCCGCGGCGTACGGACGATCTCGATCGGCGCCAGCCCAGCACCCACACACGCATCGCTCTTGGCCGGCAACTGGACGGTGTCCTCGATCGAGCCTTCGTGCACCCCGACGCGCAGGCCACAGGCGGCGTTGGGATCCGCCGTCGAGCCGGCCCGGCGCGCCCACAGGATGCCGGAATTGAAGTAGGTGACGAAATCTGCCGACTGCTCACGCAGTTTCGTGTCCGTCGTCGAGGACATCCCGACAGCGATCGAGCCTTCGTTCACCGAGGAGACGATCTTGGACAGCCCGATCTCGCGGAATTCGGGAACCAGGCCGAGCACCCGGCTCACTGCGGTCATCAGCTCGACATCGAAGCCCGCGTACTGGCCGTCGGAAGTCTTGAATTCGTTTGGCGCGTAGGGGATATTCACGCCGATGGCCAGTCGGCCCGACTCCCGAATGCTGGCCGGTACCTTCGCGGCGATCGACGGGACCGACCCGGACGGCCCTTCCCGGTGCTGACTCGACCAGTAGTTCCACGCCAGTCCCGTGCCGGCGATCAGCACGAATACGGCGCCCACCGCGAGCACCACCACCGTGCGTCGAGTCGTACGCCGCGGCGTGGCGCTCTGCACCGCATGGCGCCCGGACCCGGGCCGCGAGCCGGACCGAACCGGAACGCTAAGGGCGGCACGGGCAGCCGCGGCGAGCTCGCCCGCGCTCTGGTAGCGGCGGGCGGGTTTCTTGGCCATGCCTTTGGCGATGACGTCGTCGAACGCAACGAGCTTCCGGTCGATTTCCGACGGTTTCGGTGGGGGAGCGCTGATGTGCCCGGCGATCTGGTGCTCGAGACTGTCTGCCGGATACGGCCGTCTGCCGGTCAGGCATTCGTACAGCACGCAGGTCAGCGCGTAGACGTCCGAGCGTGGATCGGCTTGGCCGCCCTCGAACCGCTCGGGCGCCATGTAGGCGAGTGTGCCCAAAGTGCTTCCGGCAGTGGTCAATCCATGCTCGCCGGTGGTGCGGGCCAGCCCGAAGTCGATCAGGTAGGCGAAGTCGTGATCCGTCACCAGAATGTTGGACGGCTTGATGTCACGGTGGATCAACCCGGTTGCGTGCGCGGCATCCAGCGCCGCGGCGATCTGCTCGATGACGGCGACGGAGAACTCCGGGCTCGGATGGCTCTCGGGGTCGGCCAGAATTTCCGCCAAGGTCTCGCCGTCGATGAGGCGCATGTCCAGGTAGAGCTGGCCGTCGATCTCGCCAAAGCCGTGGATCGGCACCACGTGTGGTTCGTTGAGTCCCGCGGCCGACTGGGACTCGCGCTTGAACCTCTCCTGGAATGACGCGTCTTTGGCAAGGTGCGGCGGCAGCACCTTCAGCGCGACCGTGCGTTGGGTATTGGTGTCAAAGGCGACGTACACCTCACCCATGCCGCCGCGGCCCAGCAGTTCCCGCAGTTCATAGTGCCCGAATCGTGTCGGTTCCACCCAGCACTCCTTGGCCGCGGTAACTGTCGAGTGAAAGCTACAACACGTGGTCAGCGGGGTTCGGCTGAACGCGCTGGCTGGGTTTCGCCGTGGGCGAGTAATTGCGCGGTAGCGCGTGGCTATGTCGCGAATTGGTGCAGGGAAGCTATTCGCTGGCCCACTATTGTTGTTTCTGCGTCAGATACCCCTGGCCGATTCGCGTAAAATCGGACGGGGTTGTTGTGCGAAGTGGGGGGCGGCATGGACGTACTCAAGGTCGATACACAGATGCTGCGGCATCAGGTGGACAAGCTGCAGGAGACGATCGGTCAGCTTGAGGCGCATGAGAAGGCGGTCAACTCGATTACTGACGGTTTCGGCAACGCGCTGAAGGGTGAGACTGGCGACGCGGTCCAGACCACGTTGGCGAGCTATCACGAGGCCATGGCCGCGCTGCGCACCGAGCAGCAGTCGATCACCGACACACTGCAGTCCGCGGTGGCCGCCTATGACTCGACCGATTCGAATGCGGCGGCCGGCCTGACCAATGCGATGCATCTCTAGAGGGGGCGGCGATGGCTGAGCAGGAATGGAATTTCTCGGACATCGAGCATCACATCGATGAGCTGAAGCAGGAGCACGACCGGTTGAACGGCATCCTGGTCGAGGAACGGGCTCGGATTCAGATGGTCAGCAGCGACGCCTGGAACGGCACCGCCCGCGAAGGCTGGCAGACAGCCGAACGGTCCTGGGGTGAGAAGGCCGACGCGGCGCTGGAGGCGTTGAACAAGGTGGTCGCGGCCATCCAGAGCGGTCATGATTCGATGACAAAAGCCGAGGGGAAGCTGAAGGGCAAGTTCGGCTGATCGTGGGGCTGATGCCAGGCAGTGGGCAGATGCGCCTGATCGACGCACGGAGGGGAAATTCAGTGTCGGGTAGCGGTATGCGACGTGGGGCGGCGCACCGGCTGGTGCGTATCTGATGACGCCCACGTTGAAGGTTGATACGGCCCAACTCGCTGCGGCGGGTCGCGCCTTTCAGGCGGCCTCCGATGCCGTTCCGGCGTCGCCGACTTTCTACATCCCAACTGGGTCCGATGCGTTGACCGCGGCTGCGGCGGCGAACGCCCCGAAGTTCGCCGAACCTGTGTCGACCGGTCTGCCGAAGTTGAAAGCGGAGACCGCAGCGTATGCCGCGAATGTCTCGGACGCGGCATCGACGTATGCCACGACCGATCAGGAAGCAGCCGCGGACATTCTCAAGAACAAACTCGAAAACCCCGCTGCCGGAGGCGGTCCTGGCGGTGGCTCGCCGGGCGGAGGCGGCGGTGCGGGGTCGCCTGCTGGTGCCGCGGAGCCGACCAAGGCTGGCGCGACGGCTCCGGGTGCGCCTGGGGCCGGGTCGAATCCGATGGGCCAGCTCGGGCAGATGCTGCAGATGCCGATGCAGATGGCCGGACAGATGGCTCAGATGCCGATGCAGATGGCGCAGATGGCAGGAGCCATTCCTCAAGCGGCAATGCAGGTGGCTCAGCAAGTGGGGCAGCAGGTCAGCCAGATGGCCGGCAAGAAAGACGAATCCGGCAAGGACAAGCCGACCGACGCTGATCAGAAGTCGGCCGAAGACAAGAAGTCTGACGAAGACAAGAAGTCGCAGGAAGAGCAGCAACACAAGCAAGAGGCCAAGGCGGAGAAAGAGCACGCCAAGGCGCCGGTCCACGGCAAGCACGCGGCCGGACCCAGCCACTCACCTGTGCCGCCGTCGCACACGCCACCTGCGGTCCCGACTGGGCCGCGCCATGCTGCACCCACCCGACCCAATGTGGAGGAACAACTGTGACCCAGCCACCGCCGTCCGGACCGTGGGGCGCGCAACCGCCGCAGCAGCCTGGGAACTGGCAGGGGTATCCCGGTGGGCAGCCGGGTCCGCAGGGGCAGTGGAATCCGCAGCAACCGCCGCAGTGGCCGGTTCCGAAGCCGCCGAAGCGTGGTCCGTTGAAATGGATTCTCGGTGTGGTCGCGCTTGTTGCAGTTGTCGCTGTGACGGCCGTGGTGGCGGTGTCGTGTTCAGGCGGCCAGGGCAACAACAATGGCGGCGGTAGTGCGCCGACGTCGGGCTCGAATTCAGGCATTGCAAGTGCGAACGACACGGGTCCCGTATCGGTTATTACTGAGGATCCCTCGTGTGCGCCGTGGAGACCGATTAACGACACCCTCGCCAACAGTATGAAAAATGGCTGGGATAAGCGCGATCCGTCAATACCGGCCAGCCAGTGGACGCCGGAGATGCAGGCGATGTATCAGACCGTTGGGGCCGCATTGCGCAATTCTGCCGACCAGGCCGTGCCGTTGATCAAACTGACGACTCATCGCGTAATGCGGGAGTTATATCAGCAGTACGTCATATATAGCCGCCAGTTTGCAGACAAGGTATCAACCTATTCGGCGAACGATAATTACCTGGCGACAGTCGGTGTAACCGCTGGTTCAGTGATTGAGAATATTTGTGAGGCTATCAGCTTTGGTTCTGCCGCAGCGCGTGCTCCACTGGTTGCGGCGGTGGATTCACCAAGCAATGTCGCTCCGGTAGGGGACGTTTCCAATCCGACTCAATTTATGTCGGTTCCAAACTCTCAGTGCGCGAGTTGGAGGGATTCAGTCGAACAAATGGAGTCCGACCCAGCCTACGTTGCCTGGAACAAAGAGGATGCCAACATTCCGGCGAGCGATTGGTCGCCTCAATACAGGTCGGAGAATGACGCTGTTAAGACTGTGTTGACGCGGGCTGCTGATGCCCTGGAGAAAATCGTGCGGCAAAGTGGGAATCCGGTTATGGAAGACTTTGGACTGCTCGCAGCGCAATACGGACGTGCGTACGTTCAAGGCATACCCACTTACACCAATGCAGATCTAAAGCTATTTAATGTATTTCGGAGGACGCAAGGCGTTGTGAACTATGCTTGCCAAGCTGCGGGAGTGAATTGATGGCTGACAGGCAGAAACCTAGTGGTGCCGATGATATGTTGGAACCTGGGGCGTGGCCTGAAGCGAGTGAAAGTCAATTTCAGTATGTTGCGCAGGAGTGTGTGAATACGCTCCGGAATCTTGTTCACAACGCGTTGACGCCGTGGAATCGTGGGCAGGAAGATACGTTCCGAAATGGTGGCGGTAGCTGGTCTGGTGATGCAGCAGGAGTTGCCGGTGCAAAGGGCAACACGCTGCTCGGCGGATTCACGCAAATGCAGCACGATCTAGCTTCAGCTGCAAACTGGAACAACGATATCGCTAATACGATTTTGCAAGCCAAAGATGCAATCATTCGTAATGTAGATCAAGCGAAGTCGGACATTGAGCGAATTTCGCGTGATAATCCTGAGTACGATAAACTAGTTCGAAATCGGAAAATTCAGTGCTATAACGCAAACCGCAACGTGATCTCCGAGGCTGCCGGTACGGTCGCATCGCCAGGGGTCTATCAGCCCCCGCTAAGTGAGCAGGAGCTTCTTGCAAACGGCCTGCCAACAGGTCAGCAGTCCGTGCCCTCGCCCCCGCCTGGTGGTCCGCCAGGGCCGCCCCCTGCTTCGCATGATGGCGGCCAAGCGACGACGACTGCGACTCCATCGCAGCCGCCGCCTGCCACCTCGACGAGTACCCAGGCTGGTAGCGGTAGTTCCGGTTCTGGTTCTGGTCACGACATCGGCCAAGGAACGACGACTGCGACTCCATCGCAGGCGCCTGCTGCGCCGGCGAGTGCACAGGTTGGTGGCGGTACGTCTGGCTCCGGCTCTGGGCATGATGCCGGCCAAGCGACTGCGACCGCCAGCCCATCACAGCAACCGGTTTCGCCGGCCGCGAATAGCGCTCCCGGCGCTGGCGTCGCCCCCGCCGCAGTGACAGGAGGTGCGATGCCTCCGACTCGGTCAAACAACTCCCGCGGCGCTAGCGTTTCGTCGGCAGCTGGCAGCGGTGGAGACAGTGGCGCTTCGTCGAGTGGGCTTGGCAGCATGCCGGGCGGCCCTGGCGGGCAACAACCCGGCGGCCCCAGTGGACAGCCCA
>JARLGS010000214.1 GCA_031292695.1 Mycobacterium sp.
CGGTGAAACGCGCGCCCCGCGAGGCCTTGCTGCGCGGACTCGGCGGCGATGCGACCCGCAACATGTACACCCTCGGCTGGGAAGAGGTGCCGCTACCGGAGTCAAGCAGCTCCGCTCAGACCGGCGAGGGCACCTGGCTGATCGCCGGGTTCGACGAGCTGGCGGCCGACCTGCCGGATTGCCTGTCGACGAATCCCACTGCCGATCCGGAGGCCTGGAAGCGTCTGCTGACACAGGCTCAGGAGCGCGGCGCCCCGGTCTCCGGGGTCGTCTGGCGCGGCGCCGGGCGGTCGAGCGCGGAAGAGTCGAGCGCTGACTTCGCCGCGCGGCTGGAGATCGAGATCGACCAGCTGCTGACACTGGTGCGGATGCTGCTGGCGCAGCAGGACCTGAAGCTCACCCGTGGTCTGTGGATCATCACCGGGCGGGCCGTGGCGACCGAATCCGGCGAGCCGGTCGACCCCGTGCAGTCGGCGCTGTGGGGATTGGGACGCACGATCATCAGCGAGCAGCCGTCCCTGCGTTGCCGGCTGGTCGACTACGACGGATTCGATGACGCCGTGCACTCGCTGGCCGGCCTACTCGGCACACCCGGGGAGGAGCCCGAACTCGCGCTGCGACAAGCGAAGTTCCTGGTGCCGCGGCTACTGCCATGGGCGCGCAGCGGTCATCTCCCCATACCGCGGGCAACCGACTACATCCTGGAGCCGACCGAACGCGGCGCGATCGACAACCTGCGTCTGGTCGAGACGGGTGTGCCGGCGCCGGACCAGGGCTATGTGCAGGTTCGGGTGCAGGCGGCAGGTCTGAACTTCCGCGATGTGCTCAATGTGCTGGGCCTCTATCCGGGCGATCCGGGGCTGATCGGCGGTGACTTCTGCGGCATCGTCACAGAGGTGGGTACCGGGGTCACCGGGTTCGAGGTGGGCCAACGGGTCTTCGGCACCATGCAGGGGGCGTTCGCCACCCGGATCAATGTGCCGGCCCAGCTGCTGGCGCCGGTGCCGAACGGGATCAGCGCGGTCGCCGCGGCGACCATCCCCGCCGCGGCACTGACGACCCGGCTGGCGTTTGACTGGGCGAAGGTGGGGCCCGGTGATCGGGTGCTGGTCCACGCCGCCAGTGGTGGGGTGGGTCTGGCCGCGATCCAGATAGCCCAGCAGCGCGGTGCGACCGTGTTCGCCACCGCCA
>JARLGS010000215.1 GCA_031292695.1 Mycobacterium sp.
GCCAGGAGCAGACGGAAGTTGGGCGAGCGGGTGGCACGCGGGTGGACCCGCTTGCGGCGTGAGAGGCCGAAGAAGGCAACCAGTCCGAAGGGGAAGACGGCGGCGAAGGCGATCGGGGAGAGGCCGCTGGGCGTTCTGCCGGCGGGAGCGGGAAGCACAGGAAGAGCGAGCCGCGCGTCGGCCATGGTGGTGGTGACGGCCATGGTGGTGGAGACGCTGGCCCCGTCGCCCGATCCGGTGAGGGTGACGGTTGGGATGGCGAAGGTGCAGGTGGCGTCAGCCGGAAGTCCCGAACAGGCGAGGGTGACCGGGCCGGCAAAGCCCTGGACAGAGGAGACTGTGACTGCGTAGACCGTGGTCCCCGGGCCGCTGATGAACTGGTTCGGCGGGGCGGCGGAGAGAGTGAAGCTGCCGGGGGTGACGACCTGGGTGACTGTGCCCGAGCTGGAGGCGAAGTCAAGGGTTGCCTGGTAGGCGGCGGTAATGGTGAGAGTGCCCACCGGCAGCGTGGAGGTGGTGCAGGCGGCAACGCCTGATGAGTTGAGCGTGGCTGCGCAGAGCAGCGTGGCGCCGTTATAGAAGTTGACGGTGGCGGCCGTGACGGGAACGCTGGCGCCGTAGGTGACGGCGGCGGTGAAGGTGACGCTGGCACTCTGGGTGATGGGAGTCGCGGAGGTTATCACCGTGGTGACGGTGGCGTGCGGTGTGACGGCGAGCGCACCGGGGACGACGGTGACGGTGGCATAGTTGGCGATGTTTGCGCCGGTGACGGCGGCGGTGATGGGGTAGCTGCCCACGTCGGAGAGGAGGGTCGCCGTGGTTGAGTAGGTGACTGTGAAGGTGTCTCCAGGAGCAGCGCCGGTGATGGTGCTGGTGAAGGTGGGGTTGGGCGTGCCGTAGGGCCGGGTGGCGTTATTTACCGTGATGACCAGAGGCGTGGTCGATGGGGTGATGGTCAGCGTGCCCGGATTCACGGTCACGTTGCTGTAGTTGGCCGCGGAGGCGCCGGAGAGGGTTGCGGTGATGGGATAGGTGCCGACAGGAGAGAGTATGGTCGCCGTGGTCGCGTAGGTGACGGTGAAGGTGTCGCCGTTGAGCGCGCCAGCGATGGTGCTGGTGAAGGTGGGATTCGCGATACCGTAGGCGCGGCTGGCGTTATTGACCGAGACCACCAGAGGCGTGGTCGCCTGAGTGACAGTCAACGTGCCCGGATTCACGGTCACGTTGTTGTAGTTGGCCGCGGAGGCGCCGGAGAGGGTTGGGGTGATCGGGTAAGTGCCAATGGGAGACAGTATGGTCGCCGTGGTCGAGTAGGTGACGGTGAAGGTGTCGCCGTTGAGCGCTCCGGTGATGGTGCTGGTGAAGGTGGGGTTGGGCGCGCCGTAGGGGCGGCTGGCGTTATTGACCGAGACCACCAGAGGCGTGGTCGATGGGGTGATGGTCAGCGTGCCGGGATTCACGGTCACGTTGTTGTAGTTGGCCGCGGAGGCGCCGGAGAGGGTTGCGGTGATGGGATATGCGCCGACAGGAGAGAGTATGGTCGCCGTGGTCGAGTAGGTGACGGTGAAGGTATCGCCGTTGAGCGC
>JARLGS010000216.1 GCA_031292695.1 Mycobacterium sp.
CCAGGCGCCGGTCGAATCGGCCGTCACCGTTCCGATCAGGGTCGAGCCGTCATAAACCTTGACCGTGCTGCCGGCCACCGCCGTGCCCTTGATGGTCAGATGGTTGGCGTTGGTGATGCTGTCGCCGACCACGCCGGTGTCCGGCGACCAGGATGAAATCACCGGCGCGGCCGGAGGCGTCGAAGAGGTTGTGGTTGTGGTCGAGGCTGCCGCCTCGGCGGCGGCGTTCGAATCCTGCACAATCGAGCCGTTAACCATGTTCACGTTGTTAATGTACTGTGAATATGGGGTGCTGTCGTTCGGACCGCCGCGACCGCCGCCGAATGCGAGCCCTCCGGACGTGCCCGTCGGATCGAAATAATTATTGTCCACCGTGAATTTTCCGGTCAGATCCGCCTCCGTGACCGCGGTGAAGGCATTGTTATAACCGACCATCGTGTTGTAGCCGATTTCGCCGCCCGAAATCACGCCAAGCGTCGAACCGAGGTCCGGCTCGACCATGAAGCCCTGCGAAGAGAGACCACTCGCCTCCGTCGTCGTATTGTGCAAGATCGTGGCGGTATAAGGTCCATGACCGAGGAACTGCACGAAATCGCCGTGCGCTCCGGGCACCCCCCCATTCTGGAAAAAATTATTTTCGGCGATCAGGGCGGACGCTCCGTTATTGTTCATGTCGATCATGTCGCACCCGGCATTCTTAAGCCAGGTATGATCGACCGTCAGAGTGCCCGCGCCCGACATCAAAATCAGGCCACCGAGGCCAACATTGGGCGCCATTGCGCCGTCGATGGTGCAATTCGTCACCGTCACGTTCCCGGACGACAACGTTCCGTAGATCGGCGTGTTGCTATTGGACCCGATCTTGAAATTCGAATCCGAAATCGTGACGTTGGTGCTCTGGATGGAGACGCCCCAGCCCCCGTTCAGGGAGAAGTCGTAGCCATCGAGGGTCACATTGTTGCCCGTCACCGTGATCATGTGCGTCGACGCATTCACCGTCACGCCGGCCATCGAGATCGTGGAGGGATCCTTCAACGCCAGGCCTTGGGGGCAGCCGACATAATAATCCACCCCCGCGACCTGCCATGACGGCCGGTCGGCCCCGTAGCTGTCGAGCAAGTGCGGCGCCTGGGGCGTTCCCGTTGACACCGTTGTGGTGGTGGAGGTCGACCCAATCACCGGATCGAGCGGACCGGACAAGGCGCTGACATTGCCGGCGACGTCAGTCGCGGTCGCGGTCAGGTTGTGGGAGCCGGTCGATAACGCCGACGTCGTCACGCTCCAGCTTCCGCTCGAGTTCGTGGAGCCGGTCCCGACCGCCGTGGTCCCGTCATAGACGGTGATCGTGCTGTTCGCCTCGGCCGTTCCCGATATCTGCACGTGGTTGGTGTTGACGACCGAATCGCTCGTCTCCACCGGAGCAGCCGGCGCGACAGTGTCCACGGTGACGGTGACCGCGGCGGACGCCGCACTCGTGACGCCGGAAACAGTGTCCGTCGCCGTGAGCACATGCGTGGCATCGGTCAGCGTCGAGGTGGCGTAAGTCCAGGCGCCGGTCGAATCGGCGGTGGTTGTGCCGAGCTGGGTCGATCCATCATGCAGAGCGACGGTGCTGCCGGCCACCGCCGTACCCTTGAGCGTCAGATGGTTTGCGTCAGTGATTCCGTCGCCGACCACGCCAGTGTCCGGCGACCAGGACGAAATCACGGGCGCGGCCGGAGGCGCCGAAGAGGTTGTGGTTGTGGTTGTGGTTGTGGATGTGGCCGCCGCTTCGGCGGCAGCGTTCGAATCCTGCAGGACGGAGCCATTGGTCATATCGACGTTATTGATAAAGGCAGACAGCGGACTCGAGTCATTAGGCCCGGAATTCGGGTATACAAAGCCGTAACCCTTGGACTTATCGAAATAATTGTTGTCCACGGTCATCGTTCCCGTGAGGGAACTCAAATCCACCGACGTAAAGTAACTGACGGTGCC
>JARLGS010000217.1 GCA_031292695.1 Mycobacterium sp.
AGGTTTCCCAGCCGGCCGAATGCGAAACGTCCCGTGCCACCTCATGACCGCCAGGTGGTGCCACAGACTGCGCAGGCTGTCGGTGCTGCCGCACAGCGCGGCGAAATGCTTCGAATCGATCAGGACGATGTCCCCGGCCCGTGCACCGGCCCGCCGTCATCAACGACCGGGTGTACTGTCTGAGCCGCCGAGCGAGGTGAGGTAGCGGATCGCGTTGAGTCCCGGCAAAAAGAAGTAGGCGCCACCCCTCAACGTCGTGAATTCCGGGAGTCCCTTGTGCACTTTACGAATCGGGCGTTTGGGGACAGTAAAATCCAGGGTGCCGTCCTGCGTGCCGCAGATCGGGTCGTGCTCGTTGCCGAGTTCGTGAAAGCTCTTGTCATTGATCCACACGTTCTGCGCAAACTCGAACTGGCGCACCAGGTTCGCGCAGATGATGAATGCCGCAATGCCACGGTCCACCCCATCGTCGGGTGCGCCTTCGGGCAGCGCGGGCCCGTATGTCGCGCCGCGACGAATCATCCGGCGGCGGTTCATGTAGTGCGCGGTGTCACGCGGGTTGAGCCGTCGGGCATGTGAGCCCAGTGGGCAGGCGTAGCCGAACGGATCCATCTCTTTGTAATTGAAGTCGTTGTTACGCATCGGATCCGCGCCCAATTCGGGATCGTCATGGTTCGGCGCCAGGACCAACGGAGCACCACTGCGCCACCGGCCCATGAATTTCGCGGCCAACAACTCCTCGCCTTCCGGCGTATCGGCGTTCTCGCGCAGGTACTCGCGGAACACCCCGACATGCTCTTCCAGCCGGCGGTACGCCAGGTAGCTGCCGTTGCGTGAAAGCACCCCGGGTTGGGGAAGATTCGCGACCGGGCCGTCTTCGTCGTCGTAGCCCAGGATGAACTCCCCCGGCTCCAGCGGATCACCCGAACCCGGCGTCGGATCCTCCCCCGAACCCTTCATCACCGGCTGCGACAACCGATCCCGGAACCCGAAGTGGTCATGGGCGTAGTTGAACGGCGGCGTGGCGTTGAGATCGAGGTACGACAGACTGTGCACGCCTTCGGTCCGCGCCAGCAGGTCATCGTGCGCCTCGATGGATCGCCGACCCTGCTCGTCGGTGCGGGAGAACAGGATCGCGATGGCGTGCAGGTCGTCCCCGGCCAGCCCGCCGACCCAGTGCTCCGGGCCAGCAGACCCGGTGTCCCCCAGGATGCTCGCCCGTGATGCCATGCCTTCGCGGAACTCGTCAGGGAAGGTCGCCAGCGACTCCTCCGGTACGCCGAGCGCACGCAAGCCGTTCCAGGTGAACGCCAACGTAACCCAGCGCTCCGATTCGTCCATCGTGGCCGTCGCGTCGGCCGCCGACTGCACCTTGTCCGCCAGCTCGGACAGCCAGGCCCGGCCACCGGCCGCCGTGTCGAAAGTCAGGAACTCATAACGTCCGGTCAGCGCCGGGGTCCGGGTCAGCAAGATGTGCTGAATGTCGTTTAGCTCGAGCATTTACTGCATTTGGTCGAGCATGTCGGAAAAGGCTGCCTTCAGCCTCAACGCCTTCTTGATCTCGTCCGCCGTCACATACGGGTACTCGCCGTACTCCAGGAAGCTCGGCACCTGGTGGTCGCGGACGAATTTGATGAACGCTTCCGGGTTCTCCTTCCAATCATCCGGGAACCCTTCAAGATTGGTGAATACCGTCGTGATGCCGGTCGCGCTGAACAACGCCACCGCGTCTTCGGTGTACTTGTCGAAGTCGGTGTCGAAGATGCCCATGTACTGGAAATGCAGTCCGGATCCCACGTCGAACAGGTTCCACCGCAGGTAATGCAAGCGCAGCGGAGCCAACGCCTCGGGGCTCGCCTTGATGGTGTCCTCGATCGTCTTGCCATAGGCCCGGACCACTTCCTCGCGGCCCTCTTTCACCTTGGCGATGATCGAGAAGCCATGGCAGGCAGGTGTTCTCGGAAACACCGGGCCATAGCGGCCGCGCTCGAGTTCGAAGTAGCCTTCCTTCGGGATCGCCATAGCCGCCGGTTTTGTCCAGTCGCGGTCGCTCTCACCCATGCTCGGCCCCTTAGCTCGCCCTTGATTTGCCGGACAGCAACACTGCCGTCGGCAATCGTACGACCGCAGGTAGCCCCCTCGGCAGGAATTTACGATCGCGATAATCGCTATTTGCCTACGGCCCGGCGAAAGCGACTTATGCTCAGCGGGCACGAGTTCCGCCTATCGGTAGCAATTCGACTGATGCGGGCGACCAGTCCGGAAGGAGCGCCATGCGACTGAGACAGAGTTGCCTGAGTCTGGGTCTGGCATTGACGTTCGTACCCATCGGGATCGGCGCGGCGTCACCGGCCGCGGCGGACTGCACCAGCGCCGGGTATGCCACCGTGTGCGCGCAGGGCGACGTTCGCGGCGGCGGGCCCACTCCCCCATCTGCGGGGCCGGCGTATCCGTCATATTGCGCCGACCCGTGGTACTGCGACGACGGGTGGGGCGTCAACGTGATCGTCCCGATTCCGCCCCGCCCAATCCGACCGCCCGGAGGCGGAATCGGGGGCGGCGGCGGTATCGGTCCGCGCGGCTAAATCCGAACCTACGCAAACGACCTTCGAGAAGGAGCATCACATGAACTTCCGCAGCATCATCGGCGCCGGCGTGATCGCCGGGGCGACGCTCATCGGCTCGGCAACTACTGCGGTGGCAGACCCGCCGAACTGCACCGCCGCCGACCTCGCCGGGGTGATGTCCGGGGTGAATGCGGGCATGTCGTCCTACCTGTTCACCCATCCGGACGTGAACGCATTCTTCACCGGCCTCAAGGGCAAGACCCGGGACCAGATGCGCACCGAGATCACCAACTACATGCAGGCGAATCCTCAGGTGAAGGCCGAGATCGAGGGAGTACGCCAGCCGGCGAGCGACTTCCGCGATCGTTGCGACGCGCCGCTGCCGGACGGGCCCCTGAACTGACTGCTGCGGCCGTGGCCGAATACCCCACCGCGATTCACAGGTTGAGCTACTGTTTGGCCGCGGCCGTGTTGCAGCCAGCGGATTAGTTGGCGCGGCGCCCCGCCGGAGAGGAATCGGGCCCGATGAACACATCAAAGTTGGTTATCGCCGGTACGATTGGGGCCGGCGTGCTGCTGGTCACGACGATGACTGGCTGCAGCAAGGATTCCAAGTCGACGACGTCGTCGACCTCGTCAGCGGCCTCGTCAGCGGCGACGTCTACCAGTAGTGCCGCCGCGTCGACGACCAGCTCGGCGGCGGCTCAGCCGTCCGACTACAGCGGACTGCTGATCAAGGCTACGGATATCAGTGCCCCCGAACAGTTCACGATCAGCCCGCCGACGCAGAACCCGGGCGGTCAACCCGGCATCACGGCAGCGTTCAGCAACCCAGGCAGCACCCATGTCATCAGCGATAAGATCCTGATCTTGCCCGACCCGGCGGCGGCTGCCGCCGCGCTGGACGCGGCGAAAGGAACGCTCAGCAACTCAGTGACCGGAGGAACACCCACGCCGACTGATGTTGGTACTGGCGGTGTCTCGGTGGCGGGCAACTCACCAGACGGTTCAAAGTCGGTGACCGTCGTGCTATTCACCGTAGGCAAAGCGTTCACAAACCTGGAATTCGACGGCCCTGCCGGCGCCGCCGCACCGCCCGACTTCGTCGCGGATGTCAGCCAGAAGCAGGCCGCTGCGATCAAGAGCGGGCTACCCGGCTGATCCTGCGGGATCCGAAGGGCGGCACCCATCCCACCGCGGTGCCCGTAACGTCGTGCGGCGCGGGAAAGCGATACTAGGCTGCCGGTATGGGCCGGGCCGGGCTTGATGTCAGTGTGCTGGGACCGCTGCAGGTCGTTGTGACCGGCACGCCGGTCGCCCTCGGCGCGGCCAAGCAACGCGCGGTATTCGCGATGCTGGTCATCAACCGCAACCGCGCGATCAGCGCCGATTCGCTGATCGATGCGGTGTGGGGCGACGATCCGATACCCGCGGCACGGGCGAGTGTGCAGGCCTACATATCCAACCTGCGTCGACTGCTCGGTGGTGGCGGAGACGATCCACGGACCGTACTGGCCAGCGCACCGCCGGGATATCGGCTGCAGCTCTCCGACGCCGACTACGACTTAGGCCGCTTCAAGCTCGCGGCCACCAAGGCACTGCAGGCATCGGCCGCCGGCCAATTCGACGACGCCACACTCGACCTGTCCGCTGCCTTGGCAGAGTGGCGGGGACCTGTTCTGGACGACCTGCGTGGCTATCCGTTCGTCGACGCATTCACCCAGGTGCTGACCGAAGAAAAGTTGTCGGCGCACAGTGCGCGCGCCGAGGCTGAGATTGCCTGCGGCCGGGCATATTCCGTCATCGGCGAACTGGAGTCGCTCGCGGCCGAGCACCCCTACCGCGAGCCGCTGTGGGTCCAGCTCATCACGGCCTACTACGTCACCGAGCGCCAATCCGACGCATTACAGTGCTACCAACGCCTCAAGAAGACGCTTGCCGAGGATCTGGGCATCGATCCCGGGCCGACGATAACCGACCTCCACGGCCGAATCCTGCGTCAGGAACCGCTTGACACCAAGCGAGCCGCCCAGGCAACGGCGACCCGCACACTCATGAAGTTCGCATCGAGCCTCGAGATCGGCGGAAACACCCATCAGGCCGGACTACGTTACGCCAGTGGCCAATTCGTTCGTCTACAAGAAGCAGTCACCCGCGTCGGGCGCCTGCCGGACAACGACATCGTGCTCAACGACGCCGCTGTCAGCAGGCATCATGCCGTGATCGTCAACACTGGGACGGGTTTCGTGATCACGGATCTGCGTTCGGCCAATGGCGTCGAGGTGAATCGGCACCGCGTCGCGAACAGCGCCACCCTCGGGGACGGCGACCACCTCAGGATCGGTGACCACGAGTTCGCCGTCGAAATCAGTTCACGCTGAAGCTATTTCGGCGACTCGCACCTATGTGCCTGGATTTCATTGGCCTCCGGCGCGTCGCCGGACAGTGCGAAGTAGTTTTCTTCCTCCTGAACGAAGTGCAGCCGCAGCAGTGCGTACAGCCCGTACAAGCAAGCTAGAAGGTCATCGACTTGGTCGGGTGCGATGGCGCCCCCGGCCTGGGCCAGTGCGAGATGGGTGCCGATTCGATCACTGAGTCGTTGAATTTCGGCGTGTGTGCGGCTCATGGTGGCCGTAGCCTCACCGCTACCGAGGGGCCTCGCCAGCGCCGGGTAGAGCTGAGTTTCTTCGGCGCGTTCGTGCGGCAGCAGCCGTTCAGACAGAAACGTATGCGCCGCAGTCAGTGCACCGAGCGCAGCTGGACCGGCATTGGTGGCCAACAGACCGGCGGCATCGCGGAGCAAGCCGATGGCATCACGCAGCTGATCGTGCTCAGCGGCGAAACGCCACAGCATCTGTTCAGTTTCGGCGGGCAGTTCAACCCGGACTGCCGGATTACCGCCCAAGGCACGCAAAGCATTCAGGATGACAGCGATGTCGATGCCTTCCTGAAGCAGAGCACCTGCGGCCGGCGGCAACCACCCGACAGCCGCTACGGCCATGGCCGCCAATGACAAGCTCATACCCACGACGGCGCTCTGCACAGCGATACGCCGAGACCAGCGAGCGATGTCCATCGCGTCGGCGAGACGATCGAGGCGGTCGGTGGTCAACACAATGTCGGCAGCCTCAGAGGAAGCACTGGCACCCCGCGCACCCATGGCAACGCCGACGGTGGCCGCAGCCAATGCTGGCGCGTCGTTGACGCCGTCGCCGACCATAACGGTGACAGCGCGGCTTCGTTCCAGGCGTACTGCGGCGACCTTGTCTGCTGGACTATGCTGCGCGTAGATCTCGTCGAGGCCCAAAACCGTGCCGATTTCGCGGGCCGGCTCCGCCCGGTCTCCGGTGAGCATGACCAGCCTGGTCAGCCCGGCGGCACGCAGCCTGCGCATCGTTCGCGACGCGTGGCGGCGCAACGGATCTCGCAACAGTATCGCGCCCACCGGTGTGCCCTGGATTGAAACCCACGCGATCGCTGCGCTATCGAGCTGGGCTCGGCTGATTACCGTGGTGGCCCAATTCCCGGCCGCAACGTCGTCGGCTTGTTTCCCCACCTGAATCTGCCGGTCGTCAATCTTGGCGGTGACGCCGCGGCCTGGCTCTTCCGCCACGTCGACGGGGAGCGTCAGTTGTACGCCCCTGCTCAGCGCTTCGGTCACGATAGCCTCTGCCAGAACGTGCGGGGAGAATTGATCAACCGACGCAGCCAGCCGCAGGATCTCAGTGCCGTCATACCCTGGCGCCGCCACGACCGCGACCACAACGGGGCGCCCCATCGTCAACGTGCCGGTCTTGTCCATCGCGAGAGTGGTTGCGTGTCCAAGGTTTTCCAGCGCGCCACCACTGCGAACAACCACGCCTCGACGCGAGGCCCGCGACAAGCCGGAGACGATCGCCACCGGTGCCGCCAGCAACAGTGGACACGGCGTTGCCACCACCAGCACGGCGACCGCGCGCACCACAGTGCCACTCGCCAGCCAAGCCCCGCCGGCCACCAGAACCGCCAGCGGCAAGAACCATGCCGCATACCGGTCGGCCAGCCGGACGATCGGTGCACTTTCGGCGCCTGCCTGCTTGGCCAATCGCACGATGCCGGCGTAGGTGCTGTTCTCAGCCGTATCAGTCGCACGCATCTCAAAGGCGCTGCCGGCGTTGACCACACCGCTACGTACCGGCTCGCCCGTGGTCCGCTCCACCTGCAGCGGTTCGCCCGTCAACACCGACTCGTCGAGCACGGCCACCCCGTCGGCAATGCGTCCATCTACCGGCACGACCTCCCCTGCACCGACGACGAGCAGATCTCCCACCACCACTTCGGCTAGGGGGACCATCGTCACTGCTGAGCCTGTACGGCGCCGCGCAAACCTTGGCGCGTGCTGCAGCAGTGCCCGTATATCGTGGGAGGCACGGCGTTCGGCGGCAGCCTCCAATGCTCTTCCACCCGTGAGCATCACCGCGATCAGCGCACCCGCGAGGTACTCGTGCACCAACAAGGTGCCCAGCAATGACAACACGGCAATCAGATCGACTCCGGCGTGGTGACGCCGCAGTCCCGCAACAACCCACACCAGGGCCGGTACTACCGCACCAACAGTTCCCGTCACCCAACAGCCGTCGGCCACCTGAGGCCATCCGACCAGCCACGCAACAGAGCCTGCCGCCAACGCACCGACCGTGAACAACACCAAGCCCGGTTCTAGCAATCGAATCGCGCGTCCGCGCCGATCGTGGTTGTCTGCACCAACTTGACGCACCACCACAGGCTCCTCTATTGGTTGTCGTCGCGATCAGTCAGCTAGCCTCCGGTATCGGCGCGGTACGGCGTCCGGTGGTCGATTACCACCCGGCCCTGTATCCGCCCTTCCGCCATCTCGGCGAGGACCTCGTTGATCTCGTCCAAGTGGGCACGAGTGACAGTCGGCTTGATCAGGCCGCGAGCGTAGAAATCCAGCGCTTCGGCCATGTCCTGTCGAGTTCCGACAATCGATCCGCGAATGGTGAGGCCCTTGACCACGATGTCAAAGATCGGTGCCGGGAACTCGCCGGGGGGCAATCCGACGAAGACGATGGTGCCGCCGCGTCGTACCAGGTCTATGGCCTGCCGGAAAGCCTGTGGATGCACTGCGGTGACCAGTACGGCATGGGCACCTCCGGTCGCACTTTGCACGGCCTCCACGGCGTCGCCGCGCTTCGCGTTGACCACGACCTCCGCGCCAAGGCTCTTCGCCAGAGCCAATTTCGCCACCTCGACATCGACAGCGACAACCCGCATGCCCATCGCACGCGCGTATTGAACAGCGAGGTGTCCGAGTCCACCGATCCCCGAAATCGCAACCCACTGCCCTGGCTTGGCGTCACTGACTTTCAGACCCTTGTACACCGTCACGCCGGCGCACAGGATGGGTGCGACTTCCAGAGGGTCTGCCCCATCGGGGATCCGGGCGGCGTAGTCCGCATTCACCAGCATGTAGGTGCCGAAGCTCCCGTCGATGGAGTAGCCACCATTGCATTGGTTCTCGCACAGGGTCTCCCGGCCCGTGCGGCAGTATTCGCATCGACCACACGCCGACCACAACCAGGCATTGCCGACTTTGTCTCCAACGGCAAGATCGCGGACGCCATCGCCAAGCGCGACCACGGTGCCGAATCCTTCGTGGCCGGGCACAAACGGTGGTTCCGGCTTGACCGGCCAATCACCGCGCGCCGCATGTAGATCCGTATGACAGACGCCCGATGACTCCAATTTGACAAGGGCCTCGCCAAAACCTGGCCTGGGCACCTCGAGGTCACGCACCTGTAGGGGCGCACCGAAATCGGTGACCACCGCGGCCCGCATTGTCGTCGATCGGGTGACATGGCCTGGCTCGTGCAATATCTGAGTCATCGTTTTACCTGTCGTCGATGGAGGCGATGAACTGTTTCGACGGCCAATTGCAATGCGCGATCGGTTGGTGAGATCACCGGACGAACATCAGCGAGCAGTCGGAGTCTCGTAGGATCTTGCGGGTCCGGTCATCAGTCAGTTCTGCCACCAGCTCCGGGTGATCTCCGGCCACGATGACAAGCTGATCGATGCATCCGCTCTGCCGCAGCAGGTTGCTCAGGTGCGCCGGCATCGGCAAGGTAACCGATTGGACGTGGCTGTTACCCGGATCCTCCAGATATCGCTGTACCGCGGCACGCACCGGATGTCTGGCGTCGCCCGGCTGCTTCGAATGCGACCAGGGTTCCAACATCAGAATCGGGGCTTTGCGCCATGCCGCCTCGTCCTCCGCAGTCTTCAATACGGCTGTAGCAGAGTCCGATTCGTCCAGCACAGCAATGATCCATTTGCGGTGATCGAAGCCACCGTGTGCCCGCCGGATGATCGCCACCGACCCGGGAGCCCTGCGGGCAATCTCAGCGGCGGTAGAACCTCGGGGAGCTTCCGGAGTGTCATGGGTGCCTCGGTGGCCCACACAGACCACCGCCGCGTCACGTGATTCTTCGGTCAGACAGTCAGCCGGACGGCCGGACACAATCTCGGATTCGAGTTTGACGTCGATGTGAGTACCAGTGACTGCTTCCCAAGCCTTGTGCAACGCGCGCTGCGCCCGATCGATACTTTTCTGCCGGTCGGCCTCGGCCAAGTCGATGACATAAACCAGACGCAACGTAGTGTCTCGGCTCGCGGCCTCCAGCGCCGCCCATCGCACTGCGCGCAGCGCGTGCTTTGACCCATCGACACCAACAACGACCGGTTTCACTCGGGTAGGTGCGTTCATCGTACGTCCTTGAGCTGTAGTGGCTTTCTGCTCGTCTCCCCATCTGGAGCGGTCACGCTGCCCGAGGTAGGCCTTGGGTCCCTGACGGTGACTGCGACGCTCGTTGGTCAGATTGTGGGCCCCACCCGACATAGGCCAGGTACACGCCCATCAACGCACCCAGCAGATAGGCGCCCTGCCAAATCGGGGTAGCTCCGATCAGATGGTTGGCCAACCCCGCGTATGCGTGTGGAAGCGCCACCAGAAAGAAACCCTTGGCTGCCATCGCCCACCCGATCAGCGACACGACGATCGCCGGGGCGCCGTGCCAATGCTGGTGAAACGCAACTATCGCGATGCCACCCATCAGCAGATATGCGCCGGTGATCCACGGCCACACCACACTGTTGGTGAACTCCGCGAGCAGGGGACGCATGTCCGCAGCGCGGGCGGCTACGACAGTGCCGAATATGGCATAGAACGGCCCGAGTACGCGGGCGAAACCACGCGTCCGCGGCTGAACTTGCTGATTCGCGATCATGCCGATCCTCGATTCCATGGCGCCCATTGAGATCGATTGATCTCCAACAACATCTGACCGCTTTCGGTCAATCGGGCATAGTGTCGAAGGTCCCTGGGGAGGCCCGAAAAAGCCCCGCCACACACCTCGATGGTTGAAAACAGTCAGAGTGCCGAACGACAGACCGTGGTGGCCATGTCCACGGATGCAATCAGTGGCGCAGTGGTATCGATACGGTGTGCCTCGGGCCAACTGATGTGCTCCCGCGCCATGGCCTCGGCTATCTCCGCGGTGACTTCGGACGTGCCGTCGGTTCTGTTGCCAATTCGCTCCCGGGCGATGGCAAGAGGTGCCGTGCATTCCAATTCGACAATAGGACAACGGTGTTCGCGACCCAGGGCACGCGCGCACTCCCGCGCATCCGCGTCACGCCAAGTGGCGTCCAAGATGACCGACTCCCCCTGTGCGAGAAGCAATCCGGCCCTCCTCAGCATCGTTCGGTAAACCAGCTGAACCTGCTCACGACTGTAGCGGCCGGCGCCATACTGCCCGGCCGGTCCGTCGAGCCGTCCGGCCGCACCAAGTTCGGCGCGCACGTCGTCTGTCGAAATCACCTGCGCGGCAAGCGCAGTACCCAATGCCCGCGACACCGTGCTCTTTCCCGTACCGGGCTCGCCGCCGACCACGATCAACCGAACAGTCGCCGCACGAAGGTTGTCGAACGCCAGTTCCAGATGACGTATCGCGTCGGCACGCGCCAAGGCGTCTCCCTGTTCCATCCGGACGCAATCGACTTTTGCCCGAACGACCGCCCGATAGGCGATATAGAAATGCGCCAGGGACAGCGGCGCATCATCGCCGGCCGCATGCCGGTAGGCGGCAAGAAAGTGGTCAGCGAGCTCACCGGCGCCCAAGAACTGCAGATCCATCGCAAGAAACGACGCGTCATCGATCCCATCGACATAGCGAAGCTGATCGTCGAACTCCAGACAGTCCAAGATGGCTGGTCCGTCGGCGGTGCAGAAGATATCTGCGGCCTGCAGATCGCCGTGGCCGTCGACGATCCGGCACTGGTCTATCCGCTGCGCAAACAGCGTCGCCCGGCCGTCGACATATTGGCGAAACAGACGGTTGATCCGAGCGATAGCACCACCGGCGTCGAGCGTCCCGGCCCGGCGATTGAGCTCGCCCAGGTTTTCCTCCCAGCGCACGATGATGGCTGTACGGCGTCCGGCAGCGCTGATCTCCTTGTCATGCGCCGAATCCGCGTGCAACCGGGCAATCCGTTCCGCGATGGCGTCAAGGTGGCCCACCGCCGGCAACCCCTTACCGACAATGGTGGCGAGACGTTCGCTGTCCGGATATCGGCGCATCTCGATCACAGGTTCACCCGGGCCGCCCTCCGGACCGACGAGGTGCGCCAACCCGAGGTAGCTGTCCGCGGCCAACCGGCGGTTCAGCTCGATCTCCCGCAGGCAGGCATGCTCTCGGCTTCGTTGCGTGCTGAAGTCGAGGAAGTCCGTCACGACCGGCTTCTTCGACTTGTATGCCCGATTGCCGGCCAACACCACTACCCCGGTGTGTGTTTCATGAACTTCGATCCGCGGTCCCGGAACCTCCACGGGATCAAGGACTTCGGGTGTAGCAGCCAGGCCCATAACCGGAATCCTTGCCGCAACGCCGGATCAATCGCTGCTGCCATCTGACCCAACCATTGCCGCCAAAGGTCACCCGACCGGGTACTGATGACTTCTGGCCCTGTCAGGAGCGAACACAAGGAGGCAGCGTCAGTTTGTACCTCGCCCCTGTCGAGAAGGACATCTCATGACGAAAACCCCTATTGCACTTCGGGAAATCGAAGATGCGGTCCATCTGGCCTGCCGGGCGCCGTCCTTCCATAACAGCCAGCCGTGGAAGTGGGTCCTGGAAGCGTCCACCCTGAAGCTCTTTCTCGACACCGATTGGCTGGTGGCCACCGATAACTCCGGGCGCCAGGCACTATTGAGCTGCGGCGCGGCGCTGGACCACTTGCGGGTGGCGATGGCTGCTGCCGGCTGGACCACCAACGTCGACCGCTTTCCCAATCCGAACAATCGTCACCACCTCGCCGATATCGACTTCCGACCGGCGGTCGGCGTCACACCAGCACAACTCCGGGCCGCGGATGCGATCCTGTGCCGACGAACCGACCGACTGCCATTCGGGGCGGTGGAGGACTGGCCGGCATTCGAAAGACTGCTGCGGCTGGCGGTTGGCAATCGCCCTACGCAAATTGACATTCTGGCCGCCCAGCAACGCACGGAACTGGCCGACGCCTCTCATCTGGCCGAGGTGCTACGGATGTATGACGCCGCCTATCACGCCGAATTGGACTGGTGGACTGCGCCATTTGGCGCCACGACCGGTATTCCGCACAGCGCGCTGGTATCAGCGGTAGAAAGTGATCGGGTCGACATCGGACGCTCGTTCCCAGTGACACACAACCGGGAACGCCGTCAGCATGCCGGCGATGACCAGGCCACAGTTGTGGTGATCTCGGCACTCGGCGACACCCGTCAGGACATCCTGGCGTGTGGCGAGACGTTATCGGCAGTATTGCTCGAGGCCACCATCGCCGGACTGTCCAGTTGCACCCTCACCCACCTGACCGAGCACCCGGCCACCCGCGACATCATCAGCACGCTCACCGGGCACCAGCTGCCGCAGGTGTTGGTGCGCATCGGAGTTGCCCCGACTCTGGATGAGGTCCCGCCACCGACACCGCGACGCGCATTGTCGGATGTCTTCCGCTACCGGCCAGATCGCCCGCACGATCGGGATTGACGTCTGGGAGCATGCTGAGCTCGAGTCCGCCGGTTGCCCGGAATTCCGCCAATTCCGGACGACACGCCAAGTCACATACAGCCCGGAAGTGAGTGCAATGCCGGTCAACAGCTGCTTGTTCATGGTATCGACGATGACCAGATCTCAGGTACGAAGCTAGAGCACACCGACCCACGGTCGCGTCCAACGGTCCTGCCACGAGAGGCCACTGCGACGAGCGACTAGGGACCTATTCCCCTGCTGTCGACGGCGCGGTTTGACCTAGCGTCGACGAATAGCCAGCTTGGCTTGAGCACAGGAGAGTGCGGAGATGTACAAATCAGCTTCACCGTCGTCGGCAGTCGTGGTCGGCATCGACGGCTCGCGGTGGTCGGTGGATGCTGCCTTGTGGGCAATCAACGAAGCCGTGAGTCGAGATGTGCCGCTGCGCTTGCTCTACGTGGTTGCGCCACGCGGTCACGGCCCGCTTGACCCCGAGCAGGAAGCCCGGGATTTGGCGTGCGCCGATGTTTCCGTTCGCCGGACCTTGGTCGCAGTCGAGTCAGCTGAGAAACCGGTCAAGGTGGAATGGGAAGTTCTGCAGGGAGAACCGGCCAGGGTTCTGCTGAACGCCACCCGATCGGCTGACCTGTTGTGCATCGGCTCGCTCGGCATCGCACATGCGACCGGGCAGCGACTCGGTTCCACCGCTACGACATTGGCCACGTCGGCGCTGTGCCCGGTTGCCATTGTCCGGAGCGCTCAGCATTGGTCGGCGCAGCCTCGGCAAGTGGTTGTCGAGGTCGACGAAAGTCCTGACAGCGTCCATGTTCTCGACGCTGGGGTCAGTGAAGCACGGCTCCGCGGTGCACCGTTGACGGTGCTCGCGACGTGGCCGACCAAGCTCGCCGATACGCGGGAGAACATCGAGGACGAAAGAGCCTATGCGCGACTGGACAAGCGCCTCGACCGGCACCGCAGGATGAACCCGGACATCGAGTTCATCCCCGTCGCGGTCCGCGGGTCGACGATGAATTATATTGACCGCCACGCAGATTCAATCCAGCTGCTCGTCGTCGGCAGACACCGCAGGTGCGGCATAGCCGAAATCGTCGGGTCGGCGCACACAGTCCCGCACCCGACAAACTGCTCGGTATTGATTTGTCAGCATCACCACCGCCTGTGAGCGATTTCTGGCCTATCGTCATACGAGAGAGCCATGTGCCCTCAGGCACATGATCAACAGTTGGAAGGGCAGGCGATGGTCAGGGTATTTCTCGTTGACGACCATGAAGTCGTACGTCGCGGACTCATCGACCTCCTAAGCGCGGACCCTGAACTCGAGGTCATCGGCGAGGCTGGATCAGTCGCACATGCAATGGCCCAGATTCCTGCGCTCAGGCCCGATGTCGCCGTCCTCGATGTGCGACTCCCGGACGGCAATGGCATCGAACTATGTCGCGATCTGCTGTCGCGCCTGCCGGACCTACATTGTCTGATGCTGACATCGTTCACCTCCGACGAGGCCATGCTCGATGCCGTCCTGGCCGGGGCGAGCGGATATGTCATCAAGGACATCAAGGGCATGGAACTGGCCGAAGCGATCAAAACCGTCGGCGCGGGACGGTCACTGTTGGACAATCGTGCCGCGGCCGCATTGATGGCCAAACTCCGCAATGCCGCCGAGCGGTCGGATCCGCTGTCGGGCCTCACCGACCAGGAGCGCGTGCTGCTGGATCTGCTCGGCGAAGGGTTGACCAACAAGCAAATCGCCGCGCGGATGTTCCTGGCCGAGAAGACGGTGAAAAACTACGTGTCCCGTCTGCTCGCGAAACTTGGCATGGAACGGCGGACCCAAGCCGCGGTGTTCGTGTCGAAGCTCGATAAGCCTGAGCGCTCGGACCACTGACGCACATCTAGCCACAAACCGCGACGTACCTCGGTCGCGGTGACACAATCTCCTCCGTGACAGGTCATGGCGGCAATCCTGAGCGTCCCTTGCGCGCGACACTGTCCGGATTGCGATTGCGCGAACTGCTGAGCGAAGTCCAAGACCGAGTTGAGCAGATTATCGAGGGCCGCGACCGCCTGGACGGTCTTATCGAGGCGATGCTCACGGTCACGTCGGGTTTGGAACTGGATGAGACGCTACGAACCATCGTGCACACCGCAATCGAGCTGATCGACGCGAGGTACGGAGCCATCGGTGTGCGCGGCAGTGGCCATGAACTCGTCGAGTTCATCTACGAGGGCATAGACGACGCCACCCGCCGCAAGATCGGCCCACTCCCCCAAGGCCAAGGCGTGCTCGGTGTGTTGATCGATAAACCGGAACCCATTCGGCTGGAGAACATTCGCACCCATCCCGCCTCAGTTGGATTCCCTGACCACCACCCACCCATGCAAACCTTCCTCGGCGTGCCGGTCCGGACCCGCGACGAGGTTTACGGCAACCTCTATCTGTCCGACAAAGCATCCGGGCAACCCTTCAGCGAGGACGACGAAGTGCTTGCACAAGCGCTCGCGGCGGCGGCGGGCATTGCCATTGACAACGCCCGGCTGTACCACGAGTCGCAACAACGCCAGGCCTGGATGCAGGCAACCCGCGATATCGGTACCGCCCTACTGTCCGGCACCGAGCCGGCCCAGGTGTTCCGGCAGATCGCGGAGGAAGCGCGCTCCCTGACCGAGGCGGACGCCACACTTGTGGCCGTCACTGAAAACGACGACGCTCCGGCCAGTGAGATCACCGAACTGCAAATCATCGACACCGTTGGCGACGTTCGATCGACGTCGCTGAAGATCCCGGTAGGCGACGGTCCGGTCGGCAGCGCATTTCACCAGCGGACACCGTCACGCTGCCGAGCGCTGGACTTGCCCGACGCCGTTACGAGCGGAATGGAGCACGCGCTGGTGCTGCCATTGCGCACCACCGAGACCGTGCTCGGAGTTCTGATCGTGCTCCGGAGTTCGGCTCGGCAGGAGTTCACGCCTGATCAATTGGACTTGATGGCCACGTTCGCCGACCAGGCCGCGCTAGCCTGGCAGCTCGCCGCCAGCCAGCGCCAGATACACGAACTCGACGTCTTGGCCGATCGTGACCGCATCGCCCGCGACCTGCACGATCACGTCATCCAACGCCTGTTCGCCGTTGGGCTGACACTGCAGGGCGCGATCCCGCGTGCTCGGTCCAGCGATGTGCAGCAACGTATCACCGAGTGCGTCGACGACCTGCAGGCCGTGATCACCGAGATCCGAACCGCGATCTTCGATCTGCACGGCGGCTCGGGCGGCACCACCCGGTTACGGCAGCGACTCGATGCTGCGGTCGCCGCATTCTCCAGCAACGAGCTGCACACGACGGCCCGCTACAACGGCCCACTGTCGGTGATCGAACCGGACCTCGCCGATCATGCCGAGGCGGTCGTCCGGGAGGCGGTGAGCAACGCCGTCCGGCACGGCAACGCCAGCGCGATCACCGTCACCGTGACCGTCGACAACGACTTCACCATCGAGGTGGCCGACAACGGCAAGGGATTACCCGACGGAATTACTGAGAGTGGACTGGCCAACCTTCGCCAACGAGCCAGTGCCAGCGGCGGCGCGATGACCGTGGCACCGACCGGCCATGGCACCGTCCTCCGGTGGTGGGTCCCACTGCCCTGACCAGCGGCACCTGCACCTCAGCCAGGTCAGTTCCGGAAGCGGTCCCGTCTTCCGCCACCATCGCGATCGAGCTGCTGCCAGTCCGCAGCCCATCCGGCATATCGCTTTCGGTTGAGTCGCCAGCGCACGGCCAGGACCATCAGGTACAGGCCACCGGCCACCCCCAACCACAACAGTGCTGCGGCGCCGAACGCGGCAGCAGATACCTGGTCCCGGGTCAGTGGCGGCCCGACATATTCGCCCCGGTTGTCCACCCATACCGAGGTCTGGTCACCCGGTGCCAAGTCTTGAGGACCTACAAACCAGGCGGTGTGGTCGGCCCCGCCGACCGACCAGCGCACGTGCGATCGGAATCCGAGTGCAGCGACACGAGATTCGACCAAGCTCTTGTCCACAGCTGTTGCGGTGACGGTATGCCATTCGACACCCTGCCGCGCCGCTAACCGCGACTGTTCGTCGTATACCGACGTACCGAGGGCCGCCGCCGGCGCGATCACCAACATCGTAAAAAGCACCGCGACCAGCTTTATGCCAGCCTCCAGACGATCACTGCGTCGCACCAGAGAATTCCGGGAAAAGCAGTTGAAGCTTCGGAACCGGCACCCAATGACCGGGCTCCACGGGTATTCGTCCACGGCGGACTCCTTGCTCGGACCTCGCGCCAGGCGGCGCAGCATGGACTCTCAGATTGCGCCGTGGCTGCCGTCTGCGGCAGAGACCAATGTCATTGGCTCCCAATGACAGTTGGCACCGGTTGCGCGGCCGAGAGTCCATGTGCCCTGAGCAGCTGAGCAAGTGACCTATGGCTCTGTCCGTCACGCGACGTCGCCCTGCAGGATCGCTGTATGAAGAGCCAGCAGTCTGTGGTCGGGCATGCGCCACCGGCCATGTTTACGTCTTCGGCAGCGCCGCCACCGCGGCAATCGCATGAAACGCTGTGGGACGGAACGGCGGTTATTGTGCGCGATCTCGAACCCGATGACTTGTCGGCAGTGCTGGCCCTCGCCGACGACCTCAGCGGCGATGAACTCTACCTCCGGTTCTTCACCTATCACCCGAAATACTTGGCGGAGTGGGCGCATTCGGTCACCGAGCCGGCACCCGGCTCTGTCGCGCTTGGCGTCTTCGCCGGGGACGCACTTCTGGCCGTCGGCAATTACCTCGCCACCAGCAAGTTGCGCACCGCCGAGATCGCCATCGTCGTCGCGCACCACAACCACCACCGCGGCATCGCCACGGCACTGCTCAAGCAGCTCGGCGAACATGCCAAAAATGCAGGAACACAACGCCTGGTCGCTGACGTGCTGGTGCAGAATCGGGACATGCGACAGGTCATCGCAGATGCCGGATGGCCCTACACACGACGCCGCAACGATGAAGTACTAACCATCGAAGTCGACTTGACCAATACCAGCCGACCGGATCTCGCGATGTCCGCACGGCCTGCACATTCGCCACTATCTGTCACATGTTCTGCGAGGTAAATCAGATGTCCAAGACCTTCCCGGACCATGAGACGGTACGCGCGGCCATGGCACTGGCAACGCGAGCACCATCGGTCCACAACACCCAACCCTGGCGTTGGCGGATCGGCTCGCACAGTGTGCACTTGTACTCCGAACAGTCACTGCACCTGGTTCACACCGATCCCGACGGGCGCGACCTGCTGATCAGTTGTGGAGCTGCGCTACACCACGCTGCCGTAGCGCTCTACGCGTTGGGTTGGCAGCCAACCGTGCACAGATTCCCCAACCCGGCCGAGCCCAATCATCTCGCCGCGATCGAAGTAGTTCCTTGCACTCCGCAGCAGCCTGACATCGCCCTCGCCGCAGCGATTCCCCGGCGTCGCACCGACCGGCGCTACTACAGTGGGTGGCCGGTCGCGCTCGGGGATATCGCGCTGATGACCGCCCGAGCCGCCCGCCTCGGCATCGGCTTGCGTCGAGTGAAGCTCAACGACGTCCTCACAACGGCACTGCGACAGGCGGTTTCACAACACGTTGAGGATATTGAGTACCTCACCGAACTCACAACCTGGAGCGGGCGCTACGCCTCAGTTGCCGGAGTTCCCGCTCGTAGTACGCCAACACCCGACCAGAGTGCCACCGTACCCGGCCGCATCTTCGCCGGCCCCGCGCTCGGCCAACCTGCCGGGGCAACTGCGACCGACGATAACGGATCGCTGTTAGCCCTCGGCACATCAACAGATAGTCCCATTGATCAGCTCCGGGCCGGTGAAGCTACGAGCGCAGTGCTCCTCACTGCTACCGCGCAAGGCCTATCAACCTGCCCCGTCACGGAAGCGCTGGAGAATCCAGAGTGCCGCGATATCGTTCGAACGGACGTCTTCGGCGACGAGCTGTTCCCGCAGATGCTGATCCGTGTCGGCTGGGCTCCGCTGAACGCCGATCCCCTACCCGCGACTCCGCGGCGGCCAATGGCCGAAGTGGTGTCGTGGCTCGACGACGGAGCCCCGTTCGTTTGATTCACGTCTGGATGACGGTAGCCGGTGAACAAATGACCTTGTCCCACAATGGGATAGACATCTGACTCTAGTAGACGGGCTGGCCAACGCGGTCTCATATCGGTATCGGATGAAACTGATCCGCCACCGCAGGATCGCAAACGTCCCACTCAACCGGAGGTTCCCACCATGACTTCACCACGACGCATCGAGTACCGCACCCGCATGTTCGCAAGGGTGCTCGGACCCTATCTGGTCGTCGCCGCTGGCACCCTTGTGACGCGGCCCGCATATATCAACACACTGCTGCGGGCGTTCGACACGAACTCCGCATGGCCCTGGGTCACCGGTGCATTCGTCTTGCCGATGGGACTCGTCGTCGTCGCGCTGCACCCGTACTGGCAGGGGACGGCAGCGGCTACCGTCTCGACCCTCGGATGGCTGACCGTACTGAAGGGGGTTGCCCTGATGACGTTCCCGCAGACTTACCTATCGATGGGACAAGGCGCAATGACCACCGCGTGGTGGGAGACCAGCGTCATCATCATGGCTTTGCTGGGGTTGTACCTCTCCGTCGTCGGCTGGGCCCCGAACCACCAGCCGGCCGAACCCACCACTGCGGCAGCCGACGCTGTCCGTGAGCTGCCGCGGTGGGTTTGATGTCCGACTGCCCACCATGGCATTTCAGCGCATCTCGTTCAGCTTATTCCGGGTGAGGTGCTTGGTGAACCAGTCGCGGGCAAGCGCTGCCGCCTGCTCAAGCGTGCCGGTTTCCTCGAATAGATGCGTGGCTCCGGGAACTACAGCGAGTTCGCACACTCCCGGCATCATGGCCTGAGCTCGTCGATTCAAATCCAGTACCACCTCGTCGCGGCCACCGACGATGAGCAGTGTCGGCGCATTGACTCTCGTCAGCGCCTGGCCCGCGAGATCGGGTCGGCCGCCGCGGGAGACCACCGCAGCCGGCTGCACGCGGGGATCGGCCGCGGCGACCAACGCCGCGCCCGCCCCGGTACTGGCGCCGAAAAGGCCGACCGGCAGCGCCGCGGTGTCTGGCTGGCCGGCCACCCAGGCCACGACCTCAACCAGCCTGCGGGCCAGCAGCTCTATGTCGAAGACGTTGGCCCGGTTTCGTTCCTCTTCGGGGGTGAGCAGGTCGAATAGCAAGGTGGCAATGCCCGCCCTATTCAACACTTCGGCGACATAGCGGTTACGTGGGCTGTGGCGGCTGCTCCCGCTGCCGTGGACGAAAACCACGATCCCGATGGCATGTACGGGAATTGTGAGATGACCGGCCACCGAGACCCGTCCGGTTCCCACCCGGATCTCCTCGTCGCGTAATGGCGGACAATTGGCCGCGTCCGAGCTCTGGTTGTGTTCACCACGATCATCGAATTGCGTCATTCCTCCAGGGTGAAGCGATGAGCTCGTCGATCAAAAGGGTCTAATGGCCACTACGTTCGCCTACGGGCGGAAGGTGAAAAAAAGAACGGCCAGATCGGTCAACAGCAGCGCGAATGCACCCACTGGCACCCAGATCCCGCGCCTACGGTTAGCCGTGAAATACGACACCGCAACAGCCAGCACCGCGATGAGCGGTGGACTGTAAGCCAGCATCCCGAACCAGAACTCGCTCGGGCCGTAATGCCGGCACGGTTGATCGGCGCACCGCGCCAAACCCATTACCGCAGCGAAGGCACAGACCATCACGAAGGCGGCCACCGGCACCGTCAGCCAGGCCAACAACCAATTGATCCACGGCCGGTCACACCTGCCGTAGGCGCCACCAGGCACGGCGGCATCCGACAGATCGCCGGGTTCATTGGTCGTCCCCGATGCGTGGATGACAGCTTTGCTCACGATTCTCCTTCGGGCGTTTCTCCATGTGGAAGATGCACCTAGATTCCATCGCTTGCGGCAGCCGAAACAATAGGGCCCGAAGTTCCGAACCGACACCTGTGTTCTGACCATCCATTCCGACAGGAACCCTTGCGCCCCAACGCAACGGCACGCCGGAATCTACCAACAGACTGAGGACCAAGTGCCTCTGTTCGTGGGCCCGATGCCGGCAGTCACCGCCCCGGTTCGGCCGTAGCGTTCCCTCAGACACCTGTCGCCGCAGAGATTTGGAATACCCGATGTTCGATTCTCCGTCCAGCCCCATCGTCGTCGGTATCGACGGTTCGAAATCCGCACTCGAAGCTGCGTTATGGGCTGCAGACGAAGCCGTTATCCGGGGCGTGGCAGTACATCTGCTGCATGTGGTCGACCCCGATTCACCCAATCTCGACCATGCCATGAGCCACGGCCGTGACGCCCTCCGCGCCGCGGCCGACAGCCTGATTTACTCGGCCAAGCCGGTTACCCTCACGGCGCGAACGGTCTGCGGCGATCCGCTCGACATCCTTGTCACGGCGTCCCGTAGCGCTCAGTTGCTGTGTATCGGCGCCAAAGGGACTCATAACGGAAATGGTGGTACGGCAGCACAGTTAGCGCGCACCGCACACTGCTCGGTCGCGATCATCCGGCACACCAAGACTGGTCATGGCCGATGGGTTCTTGCGACGCTGCAACACGGGTCGGGTCCCGACGACGTTCTCGATACCGCGATAGACGAGGCTCAACTACGCGATCGAGTCGTCCTTGCGATCACCCCGACGACGCACCTGGACGCCGACCATCCGGGTGAGATCCGTGCCGAGATGAATCGGTGCGCCGATTCGATGGGTAAAGGCATCGACGACGGCGTGGAGATCGCCACTGTGCCGCGACCCGATCACGTTGGCGCATTTCTGCGGAGTTCCACCAGCGCTGACGACCTCGTGGTCGTGTCAGCCGACGAACGCAGCCTCCTGGATGACCTTCTTGGCCCCGCCGGTTCCGCCGCACTTCGCACGACCAATTGTTCACTGCTGATCCGGCGGAATCCTCAACTGGCAGGACATGATCGAGCAGTCACCACACCGGTGCAATCATGAAGGTCATCGGTCTGAGCACAGCCATAGCAGTGGCAATCGGCGCGACCAACCTGTCACGCCGAAAATGATTGAGGGGCAGCGCATCCAGTCTGCGTCCACGCCGGTCGGCCATGATCTCGGATGGCAGGCGCTGACCGATGCCGCGCTGGTCGCTCCAGGGTCGCACGTCAACCTGATGCGCGATCACAACCCCGGACGACATGAGCCCGGCCTGGCCAAGGACAGTGGTGAATCCGCCCTGGCGGAGGCGAAACTCGTATTGCAGGATTTACAGGACCGCTTCTTCGCCCAGGCCGACCGTGCCCTGCTGGTGGTGTTCCAGGCGATCGACGCAGCGGGCAAGGACGGCACCATCAAGCACGTCATGAGTGGACTCAACCCCGAGGGAGTCGACGTGTACAGCTTCAAGAAGCCCACGCCGAGCGAGTCGGCCCATGACTACCTGTGGCGCCACCAACGGGTGCTACCCGAGCGCGGACGGATCGCGGTGTTCAACCGGTCCCACTACGAAGACGTGTTGGTCACGAGGGTGCACCCTGAACTGCTGTACCCGCCGGTGCCAGCGCACGATCTGAACGATCTGTGGCACAGTCGGTTCCGCGAAATCAACCAGTGGGAACGCCACCTGCACGATAACGGCACCATCATCGTGAAACTGTTCCTCAATCTGTCGAAGTACGAGCAGAAGCGACGGTTTCTGCAACGCCTGGAAAACCCGCAGAAGAATTGGAAGTTCTCCGCGGACGATCTCGCCGAACGCGCGTTCTGGGATGACTATCAGTACGCGTTCCAAGAGATGCTCACCCACACCAGCACCGCGTGGGCACCGTGGTATGTGATTCCGGCTGACCACAAGTGGTTCAGCCACCTGAGCACCTCGGCGGTGCTGGTGCAGACGCTGCGCGCGATGAACCCCCACTACCCGGAACTCGATACCGCAGCTAAAACGATTATGGCACAAGCAAAGTCAGCACTCGAAAGCGAACCCGACTAGCTCTGAACCTACAGCCGACAGCAGCCGCCAGTCATCGGGCCCGGCGGACAGCCTTGTCGAGTGCCTGCAGCGCGGCGTGGAGCTCCTGCTCGCACTCCTGGGCGACGTCGACTTCATGGTGATACAGCAGACCATAGGTGAAGGTGTCCTCCCCGGCAGTATGCGCGGCGTCGGCCTGCTCGACCAGGTGAGCACGGCTCACGACACTGTCCTGATGATCACCGAGCACGGTCTGGATAACCTTCGCCGCGTCGGCCACCTTCGTCACTCCCTCCGCCGCGGCGGTATAGCGCAACCGCTTGGCGCTCTTCCGAATCCGGTGTAGCGCGACGTCGTGATGCTCGGCGTCGGCGGCGGCCGCATCCTTGACCCGCTTACGAATGCGCTGATGGCCGTCGGCGACAGTTGCCTCAGCCAATTGCTTCGCTCGGCGCACCCGGCCCAACGACTCGGTCACGACCAATGCCTCCACCGCATCGAGCAATCGAAAGTAGTGCTCGGATCGCATCGCAGCGACCGACGCCTGCAGTCCTGTTCGATAACGATGGAGGGCACCGTCGATCAGCCGCGCGCGGATTGGCCCGCGGACCAGCTTATCGGGCAACTCATCGAGTGCTTGCTGATATCGATCCGCCAGCACCTCGGCGTCCCGGGCCGTACCCAACACTGCGGCCAGTTCCCTCAGCTCTTCGAGCATCCGAGCGTCCTCGGTCAAGCCGAACGCCGCCGGCGAGGCCTGCAGCAGGCTCCGGATCGTGCGTATGGTGACCCGCATCTGATGCACCGAGTCCACCACATCGGCGCGCACCGCGCGGTCCCACGTCAGCAGCTCTTCGAGCTGCGCACCGACTGCGGAGTGGACTGAATTCCCATTGACCACAACGGGTTTCGGCCGCCCGGATGAAGTACCGAGCACCCGCGCGAGTTTCGACGGATGACTGGCGGGGAGGGCGCCCGCATCACGCAGTCGCTTACTCAGCCGGCGCAATGTCTGATCATCGGCCCGGCCGTTTGCGATAGCACTCTCGGACAGTTCCAGTTCCCACTCTCGCCAGTGTTGCGTGGTTTCATCACCGGCTGCGGACGCGGTGACGTGGTCGTCGGCGAGTTCGGCCAACGCACTCCCGTCGACGCCGTACAACATGTCGATGGTTCGATTCGTGCTGATCCGGGCCACCGGCGCCAGGGGGCGGTCGCGCACGATCGCCAATACGATGTCACGCAGCCCCTCCGGCACATTGTTTTCGCCAGCGCTCAACGGCATTCGGGTCTCCGTCCGGGTGTCGGGACCAGCCGGCAACTTGAGATGCCAGCCGGAATCGTTGCCGCCAGTGCGGCGACGCAATGTCACCTGATGCGCGGCCAAATCACCACCCGGGGTATCGAAATAAACGGCGTCCAAGACCTGCGGCGGTAATCGTTCAACCCTCGCGACCACATCCAGGCTGTCGAACGAGGGTGTGGTCACTGACTCGCCGACATCGAACTTCCGCTCGACCTCCTTGTGACGTGAGACTGCCCATGCCGCTGCACGGGCCTGCTGAGTCATACAGGCACTACAGCCGAATCGGTCGACTCGACGTCGTCCAGATCACGTGCGATGACCTCCATCGCCACGCGCAGATCCTCGTTCGCTCGGTGCAGATAAACCGCGGCCAGCTCGATTCCTGCAGGATCCTGGTACCGAACTCCCACCAGACATTCGTTGAATCCGAAGCGGTAATCGTCGAGGGTCTGCTGTAGCGCGGTGTTCAGTGCTGAGTCCGGGCTCGGTAGATGTTCCTGTACGCGCGGCACGATCACCTGCCCCGACTCGCAGGCTCGCTGGATTCCGGCGGAGTCATTGTTGGCCGCGGCGGCGGCGATGTTGTTCCGCACAACAAG
>JARLGS010000218.1 GCA_031292695.1 Mycobacterium sp.
AGGCTATTTCCATCGAGCTGGGGGTTGCCGACACCTTCCGTCCAGTCCCCGTTGGCGTCTACTTCGGTGAGCCCGGCGTCGTTGACGCCGATCCATATTTCGGCGGCGCCGGTCCGGCCCGGTCGGGTTGTATCGAATGCGGGTTGTGCCTGTTGGGATGCCGCCACAATGCCAAGAACACCCTGCCGAAGAACTATCTGTGGTTCGCCGAGCGCCTCGGTGTGCAGATCGATCCCGAACGCACGGTCACCTCGATCCGGCCGCTGGGGGCGGCGGATGGTTCCGACGGGTACGCCGTGAGCAGCGAACGCACCGGCTCCTGGATTCGCAAGGACCGCCGCACGCAGACCGCACGCGGTGTCGTCGTAGCCGCCGGTGCGCTGGGAACCAACCAACTGCTCGCCCAATGTAAGAGGGACGGCGCGCTGCCGCAAATCTCTGACCGGCTCGGCCAGTTGGTCCGCACCAACAGCGAGGCGATGACCGCGGTGACCACACCGGACGACCGAGGATGGGGTCGCAGCGTTTCGATCACCTCGAGCGTGCACCCCACCGGGGACAGCCATGTCGAAGCCGTTACCTACGGGCCGGGCGGCAACGTGATGGGCCTGATGTTCACACTGCTGACAGGCGATGGCACCAGAATCACCCGGCCGCTGAAGCTGCTCGCCCAGATCTGCCGACACCCGATTCGATTTGTCCGCGTGACCAATCCGCGCGGCTGGTCACAACGGTCGCTCATCACCGGCGTCATGCAGAGCACCGACACATCGCTGTCGCTGGTGCCCAAGCGGCGGATACTCGGCCGGCGGCTGCGGCTCACCACCCGCCAGGATCCGGACCACCCGACGCCCACTTTCCTGCCGGTGGCCAACGACTTCGCCCAGCGGCTCGCCGACCGGACCGGTGGGACAGCGCAGACTTGGCTGACCGAAGCGCTGTTCAACATGCCGATCACTGCGCACATCCTGGGCGGTGCGGTAGCGGCCGACACTCCCGAGCACGGCGTTGTCGACCGCGATCATCGAGTCTTCGGCTACCAGAACCTCCTTGTCTGTGACGGTGCGGTCATCCCGGCCAATCCCGGTGTGAATCCCAGCCTGACGATCACGGCGATGGCCGAGCGGGCGATGGCAGCAATCCCGGTCAAGCCGGGTACCCAGACGACAACTCCCCGCGCGGGGTTGCCTTCCTCGAAACCGGCTGCGGTGTGAGCGTTCGGGCTGATCGTTCACTGAGTGTTGGTTGTCCGTTCGCCGACAGCGAGATCTGAATGCGCGCTACAGGTTTCGTTTCGGACACCCCGGATGTTTGTCGTCAACGGGCTGTTATGGATGAGTCAGACGGACTAGTGTGGGGTATCGGGCCCACTCGGGCTCGCGTTGCGCATCATTCTTCTTGGCCGCGAGGGGTGCTCAAAGCCATTGCGCCAGATAGCTTTTCATGGTACTGAACAGCACCGGGCCACCGGCAGTTCGGGCGAACTGATTTAAGAGAGGTCTATCATGGCTGATTCATCAGCACAACCCGACGGCCACAAGGGCGCTGCCGCATCTGACGGCGAGACCGGCCAACCCATCGCGGCGCCTGAGCGGGACCAGGTGCTGCGGAATATCTTGCCCATCCCGGACGCCAACCATGTCGGCCTGACGACGTATGACGCCAAGGACCCGGACACCACCTATCCGCCGATCACCGCACTGCGCCCGCCCAAGGGCGCACCCAACGTACTGATCGTGATGCTCGACGATGTGGGGTTCGGTGGTTCGTCGGCCTTCGGCGGCCCGTGCCACACGCCGACGGCCGAGCGGCTGGCCGCGGGCGGGCTGAAGCTGAACCGCTTTCACACCACGGCGCTGTGTTCGCCCACCCGGCAGGCGTTGCTGACCGGGCGCAACCACCACTCGGTGGGGATGGGCGGCATCACGGAGATCGCCACATCGGCACCCGGGAACAGCAGCGTGCGGCCCAAGGAGAAGGCGCCCATCGCCGAAACCCTGATGCTCAACGGCTATTCGACGGCGCAGTTCGGCAAGTGCCACGAGGTGCCGGTCTGGGAAGTCTCCCCCGTGGGGCCCTTCAACCAGTGGCCCACCGGCTCGGGCTTCGAATACTTCTATGGCTTTGTCGGTGCCGAGGCCAACCAGTATTACCCGGGGCTGTATGAGGGCACCTCGCCGGTGGAACCGCCGAAGTCACCCGAGGAGGGCTACACGCTGACCGAGGATCTCGCCGACCGCGCCATCACCTGGGTGCGCCAGCAG
>JARLGS010000219.1 GCA_031292695.1 Mycobacterium sp.
ATGTTGACCAAACAGCCGTATCAGGAGCCGGGCCAGCGCAGCCGCGACGAGTACGTGCTCACCGACGCGGGCACCGACTTCATGCCGGTGGTGTGGGCCATGTTCGAGTGGGGCAGGCATCATCTCGGTGACACCGGACTGCGGCTCACCCACCTCGGCTGCGGAGCCGATGCCACGGTGGAGATCCGTTGTGCTGACGGGCACAAGGTTCCGCCCGATGAACTCGGCATGAAGCTGGCTCGCCGCCACAGTCGGTAACCTTCGGCCGTGCTGCATCTACGTGTGATCACGCCGCCAGAGCTCACCGAAACCGTGCTGGACCTGTATCGGCACCGCCGCGGGATCGCCAACATCGTGGTGCACCGCGGCGCAGCGATCGATCCGCAAGGTGACGTGGTTACCGCCGACGTCGCCCGCGATGCCGCGGACGGCTTGATCGCCGGGCTCAAAGCGCTCGGCATCGATCAGGATGGCGCCATCACGATGGAGGTGCTGGACACCGTGCTGTCCACCGCGGCGTACCGGGCCGAGGACGAGGTCCACGGCGACGGCGAGGACGCTGTCATCTGGGACGAGCTGGTGCTGCGCACGCGCGAAGAGAGCAGCCTCAGTGTCTCGTTTCTCGCATTCCTGTGCATCGCGTGCCTGCTGGCCGCCGTCGGTGTGATCAGCGACTCACCGATCACCGTGGTCGGGGCCATGGTGGTCGGTCCGGAGTTCGGGCCGCTGGCCGCGCTGGCGGTTGCGCTGGTGCGGCGTAAGCGCTACCTGGCCCGACGAGCGGTGACGGCCCTGCTGGTTGGTTTCCCGGTGGCGATGGCCATCACCACCGTCGCGACGCTGGCCTTCGAGGCGATCGGCTGGGTCGGCCTGGGCAGTATTCACGAACTGCAGAATGTCGACTTCATCTTCAGAGTAGGCCCATTCTCATTCGTGGTGGCGCTGCTTGCCGGTGCGGCCGGCATGCTGTCCCTGGTGACATCGAAATCGGCTGCACTGGTTGGGGTTTTCATCTCGGTGACGACGGTGCCGGCCGCGGGTATGGCGGTCGTAGCGGCCATCACGCGGGATTGGGACGTAGCGTTGGCGTCGGCGGGCCAGCTGGCGGTCAACATGACCGGCATCGTGGTGGCGGCCGTGCTGGTCCTCATCGGGTACAGCCGCGCCCGTAGTGGCGCAGTGCACAGCTAGTTTCGCCGCGCTGCGCCCGGTGGCTTGTTGTGGTGGGATCGAACGCTATGGCAATCAAGGTGGCGCTGGAGCATCGCACCAGCTACACGTTCGACCGGCTGGTGCGCGTGCACCCGCACGTGGTGCGGCTGCGCCCGGCGCCGCATTCGCGCACCCCGATCGAGGCCTACTCCCTGCGGGTCGAACCGGCCGACCACTTCCTCAACTGTCAGCAGGACGCATTCGGTAACTTCGTGGGCCGGTTGGTGTTTCCGAACCGGACCAGCAGCCTGAGCATCACTGTCGGATTGATCGCCGACCTCAAGGTCATCAACCCGTTCGATTTCTTCATCGAGGAGTGGGCGGAAACCGTCCCCTTCGACTACCCGGAGAACCTGCTCGACGACCTCAAGCCGTATCTGCGTCCGGTCGAGGACTCCGGTGAGCTGACCGCGACCTGGGTCCGCGATTTCGACATCGTGAAGGGCACCCGCACCATCGACTTCCTGGTGGCGCTGAACCAGGCGGTCAGTGCCGACGTCGGGTACAGCGTCCGGCTCGAACCCGGCGTGCAGACACCGGATTTCACGTTGCGTACCGGTATCGGGTCATGTCGGGACTCGGCCTGGCTGCTGGTGGCCATCTTGCGCAAGATGGGCTTTGCCGCCCGGTTCGTCTCTGGATACCTCGTCCAACTGAGCGCAGACATCCCGGCACTGGACGGACCGTCCGGTCCGGTCGCGGACTTCACCGACCTGCACGCCTGGACCGAGGTGTATATCCCGGGCGCAGGCTGGATCGGCCTGGATGCGACCTCGGGTCTGCTCGCCGGTGAGGGGCACATCCCGTTGTCGGCCACCCCGCATCCGGAGTCGGCGGCGCCGATCACCGGTGCCGTCGATCCCTGCGAATCCACCCTGGATTTCGTCAATGTGGTGACCCGGGTGCGCGAGGACCCCCGGGTCACCCTGCCGTACACCGAACAGGCGTGGGCGTCGATCCGCGCCCTGGGCGCCGCGATCGACGAGCGGCTGGCCGACCGCGATGTGCGATTGACCGTCGGCGGTGAGCCGACATTTGTGTCGGTGGACAACCAGACCGATCCGCAGTGGACCACTGCTGCCGACGGCGCGGAAAAACGTGCGCTGGCCTCGGCGCTCACCGCTCGGCTCAAGGAGGCCTGGGCCCCAGCCGGGCTGGTGCAGCGCAGTCAAGGCAAGTGGTATCCGGGAGAACCGCTGCCGCGCTGGCAGATCGGGCTGATGTGGCGCACCGACGGGACGCCGCTGTGGACCGATTCGACGCTGCTGGCCGACCCCTGGTCGGGTGGCACTGCAGACCCGGTGCCGCCGGACGCCGGACGGCGACTGCTCGCCGAGATCGCCACCGGACTCGGGCTGCCGGACAGCCAGGTGCGCCCGGCCTACGAGGACGCCCTGGCGCGGCTGACCGACGCGGTGCAGCAGCCGTGCGGCGACCCGGTAGCCGCCGCCGACGACCTCGCCGCTGATGGGGTAGAGCAGCGAAAGGCCTTGGTGGACCGGCTGGAAGCGTCAGTGACAGCGCCGGCTGCCCACGTTCTTCCGCTCCACCGTCGCGACGATGAATCGGGCTGGGTGTCCGCGGACTGGCGGCTGCGCCGCGGCCGGTTGGTGCTGGTGGCCGGCGATTCACCGGCGGGTCTGCGCCTGCCGCTCAACTCGATCAGCTGGCATCCGCCGCGCCCGGTGCCCGATGCCGACCCGCTGGTCGGTGAGCAGGCTGGGCCCCGCACGCGGCCGGCGACCGTCGTCAGCCCCGATGGTGCGCCCACCACCGCTCTGGTGGCCGAGGTGCGCGGCGGGATACTTTACGTATTCGTCCCGCCGACAACGACATTCGACGATTTCGCCGATCTGGTTGGCCGGGTCGAACAGTCCGCGGCTCGGCTAGGTGTCCCGGTGGTTGTCGAAGGATACGGCCCGCCGGCCGACCCGCGGCTACAGCAGATGTCCGTCACTCCCGACCCGGGCGTGATCGAAGTCAATGTCGCGCCCGCAGCCAGCTTCGCCGAACAGGCCGACCAACTGCAGACCTTGTACGACGCAGCCCGGCTGGCCCGCCTCTGCACCGAGTCGTTCGATGTCGACGGCACCCATGGCGGGACCGGCGGCGGCAACCACATCACCCTTGGTGGCATAACGCCGGCGGATTCACCGCTGCTGCGGCGTCCGGACTTGCTGGTATCCATGCTCACCTACTGGCAGCGGCACCCCGCGCTGTCGTATCTGTTCGCCGGCCGGTTCATCGGCACCACGTCGCAGGCCCCGCGGGTCGATGAAGGGCGGAGCGAGGCGCTGTACGAACTGGAGATCGCCTTCGCGGAGATCGCCCGGGTCGCATCCGGAGGAGAACCGCCTCCCGATCATGGTCGCTCCGCAAGCGTCGCTCCGTGGGTCACCGATCGCGCGCTCAGGCACCTGCTCACCGACATCACCGGCAACACCCACCGTGCGGAGTTCTGCATCGACAAGCTCTACAGCCCGGACAGTGCCCGCGGCCGGCTTGGCCTGCTGGAGCTGCGCGGCTTCGAGATGCCGCCGCATTTCCAGATGGCGATGGTGCAGTCGCTGCTGGTGCGGTCGCTGGTCGCCTGGTTCTGGGACCAGCCGCTACGGGCCCCGCTGATCCGGCACGGCGAAAATCTGCACGGCCGATACCTGTTGCCACACTTCATCGTTCAGGACATCGCCGAGGTTGCCGCCGATCTGCGGGCGCACGGCATCGCATTCGACACCAGCTGGCTCGACCCGTTCACCGAGTTCCGGTTCCCCCGGATCGGCAGCGTGATCCTCGACGGTGTCGAGCTGGAACTGCGCGGCGCCATCGAACCGTGGAACACTCTGGGCGAGGAGTCCACCGGTACCGGCACGGCCCGCTACGACGACTCCTCGGTGGAACGCCTGCAGGTCCGGCTGGTCGGCGCCGACCGGCACCGGTACCTGGTGACGGTGAACGGTCATCCGGTGCCGCTGTTGGCCACCGACATACCGGACGTCCAGGTCGGCGGCGTCCGCTACCGGGCCTGGCAGCCACCCAGCGCGCTGCACCCCACCATCACCGTCGACGGGCCGTTGCGGTTCGAGTTGATCGATGCTGTCACCGGATTTTCCAAAGGTGGCTGCACCTATCACATCTCGCATCCTGGCGGCCGCGCCTACGACACCCCGCCGGTGAACGCCGTCGAGGCCGAATCCCGTCGCGGCCGTCGATTCGAGGCGGTCGGCTTCACCCCCGGAGAAGCCGACCTGGCCGACCTTCGCGAGAAGCGGGCCCGCCAATCCACTGATGGCGGTGCGTCGGGCATCCTCGATCTGCGCCGGGTGCGTACCGTTCTGCGGTAATGGTTCTTCGTACGCACAGTTCCCAGGAACTGGCTTCCCCAGAATCGGCCGAGGCTCGGCCGCCCATCGCCGGCGATCCTCTGGCCGGGTACCGGGCTGCCCGGGCCCAGGAGCCGTTGTTCGACGTCCGCGACGTGGCGGGCGCCGGCTACGACGAGCTGGTCGACGAGACCGGTGCCATCCGCCCCGCCTGGCACGAGCTGACCGACTGCGTCCGCGAACGCGGCCGGCCCGGTCTGGACCAGTTGCGCGGTGTGGTGCAGGAACTGGTCGACATCGACGGCATCACCTATGTGCAGGTCGATCGTGCCGGTGAGACCGTCACCGATCGCGACGGCGCCCCGGTGGTGGACACCTGGCGGCTCGACGCCCTGCCGCTGCTGCTGTCGGCGGAGGACTGGCACACCCAGGAATCGGGCTTGGTGCAGCGGTCCCGGTTGCTGGACGCGGTGCTGACCGACCTGTACGGCGCCCGCCGGTCGATCACGTCCGG
>JARLGS010000220.1 GCA_031292695.1 Mycobacterium sp.
AGGTTTCCCAGCCGGCCGAATGCGAAACGTCCCGTGCCACCTCATGACCGCCAGGTGGTGCCACAGACTGCGCAGGCTGTCGGTGCTGCCGCACAGCGCGGCGAAATGCTTCGAATCGATCAGGACGATGTCCCCGGCCCGCCCCCCGCCCCCGGATCGAAGTGTGGGTAGGCAGAGGCGGTCGGGAAGCGGTGCAGGGGATATCTCGCAACCGCGGGCGGGCACTGTGGCACAGAGGTCGAGAGGCGACGCGTGCGGCACGCCAAAGTGTGCGACATGTGACGCAGCCGTGTCCCAGATGTGACACCTGTCATCCAGTGTGAACAGAGTGGCTTGAGTGCAGTCGAGTCACTCATTCCGTGGTTGGGAGCGTGCAATGTCTACAGCTCGCAAGGTTGAGCGCGCAGTTGCGCGGATCGCCGCAGCCGTCATCCGTCACCAGGTTGACGGCGAGGCCTACCCCGCGGAAATGGAGCGCTTGGTCACCAAGCAAGAACTGGCGCGGCTGGGGCTTTAACCCCAGATCGACGCCCGCCGGCGGCTAGCTGAATACCCTCTGCAGCGTCGTGCACAGGAGCGGCAGGTTCGACAGCGGGATGAACTGCACCAGGGTGCGGCACGCATTGGTCGACTGTCCGACCGGGCCTCCGCATACCGGCCAGGCCCCGACGCCCTGAGTCCGCACGACATTTCGCGCGACGCGGATCTGTTCTGCCCGGCTCGCCGCTGCTGGTGATCCGCTGCCCCCATTGGCGGCCCAGGTGCCTGGGCTGAACTGCAGTCCGCCGTAGAAGCCGTTGCCGGTGTTGGCTGACCAGTTGCCGCCGGATTCACATTGGGCTATGGCGTCCCAGTTGGGTTCGGCATTTGCGTTGGGGGTCGCCAACGACAGCTGCGAGATCGCGAGAGCGCCGGTGATGGCGACCGCGCGGAGCAATACCTGCATGCTCATACCGACCTCGATCCTGTGGCGCGGAGGACGAATTGTCGGTCCGCAATTTGGTGCGCAATTGACGCGTGATGCTGACTGTACATATGGGAGGCCTGTTAATCAGCTGTGCTAATGAGGAAATTGTAATTCTTCGAGGAATTTTAGTATTCCTGCATAGTCCTGAGGCTGCTGATTCTGGTTGGGCAGCTGTTATCCAGCGTGTCGTTGCAGGTAGAAGCGCCCTCGTGTGAGTACTGTTTATTGTGTGGTTATAGGCGCTGGCGCGACGTGTGATTCATTTGTGATCAGTGTTTCATCCGCGCTTGGTGATGTAATTGTTATTGATGTTGTTTGAGTGACTAAATGGTATTAGTGATGTCTGTGGTGTAATTGTTGCCTGTGTGACTGGAGTGAATTTGACGTCCACCCAGTTGGCGGGTTGCCTCGCCGCGTAAAATTTGTAGGCACGCAGTTTCCTAACGGGCCGGTGCGGCCGGTCGAGGTTGGCGTCGTAGTGCCGGGTGGGCGATGAACGCGATAACAATCAGGGCACCGCAGCGACGGTTACTCGCCGCCGGGCTGCTGCTGATCGGGATAGCTGCCGTCGGGACCCGCTGCTCGGCGACGGTGATCGTCAGGGCCGATCCGGTGGCCACTTGCCATAGCCGCTTCGCTGACGGCATAGAAGAAGACGTTTGCTTCGGCAACCCGGCAAGTCCCGGCGGCGTCAACCGACCCGACCTCTACCCCGGTGTGGTGCCCGAGCTGTACTTCGGGCTGGGCTTGGGTTTCGGAAGCTAACGAGCCTCATGTGGTCAGCACAGTTCGCTCACAGGAACCGTGGCCATCATCGAATTCTGTGACGACGACGCTGCTTGCCGACGCCCCGGCCAACCCGGCTCTCCCGCCGCTGCCGCCTGTTGTCGCACCCAACCACCACGGATTGTCGTTGCTCGACGGCTGGGTGCCGGTAACCATCCAGGTTGTCGCCGCGATCGTGCTGGTGCTCGCCATCGGGTGGCGGGTCCGTCGGTGGCGGTTGGTGTGGCTGCCGGTCTGTATTGCGATCGGCGTCATCGCCGCCATCTGGACGAATTGGTACATCAAGTCGCAGGGCCTCGCGGGTAATCCCGCGCCGGAGTCGCTGTGGATCTGGGTCGGGCTGTCCGGGCTGGCCCTCGGCGTTCTGGTGGTGGGATGGCGTGGAGCTCAGTGGTGGCGCCGCGCACTGGCGGTACTTGCCGTGCCGCTGTGTGTGCTGAGCGCAGGCGTGGCCCTCAACGACTGGGTCGGGTACTTCATGACGGTGCAGGCCGCGTGGGGTGAGCTGACGGCCGGGCCACTCACCGACGAGACCGACATGTCCACCGTCACCGCGATGAAGGCGGCCGGCACGGTCCCGTCGCATGGTGCGGTGGTTTACGTGGACATCCCGGACACCGCCTCGGGCTTCAAGCATCGCAGTGAGGTGGTCTATCTGCCGCCTGCGTGGTTCGCCCACGATGCGCCGGCACTGCCGACCGTCATGATGGTTGCCGGCGAATTCAACACCCCGGCGGACTGGCTGCGCATCGGCAACGTCGCGAGCCTCTTCGACAACTTCGCGGCCACCCACAACGGATATACCCCGGTGTTCGTCTTCGTCGATGCCGGCGGCTCGTTCAACAACGACACCGAGTGCGTCAACGGCCCGCGTGGCGCCGTGGCCGACCACCTCACCAAGGACGTCCCGCCGTACCTGGTTTCCACCTTCGGGGTCAGTGCGAAACCTGCCAATTGGGGGATCGTCGGCTGGTCGATGGGCGGTACCTGCGCGGTCGACCTCACCGTCATGCACCCCGACCTGTTCAGCTCCTTCATCGATATCGCGGGTGACACGGGTCCCAATGCCGGCACCAAGGAGCAGACCATCGCCCGGCTCTACGGCGGCAACGCAGCCGAGTGGGCAACCTACGACCCGAGCACCGTGATGACGAAACATGGTCCTTACCAAGGTGTTTCGGGCTGGTTCACTATCTCCTCGGATGCCCCGACCAAGTGGAAGGGGGCGAACGCGCACGCAGACGCAGTCGGACTCGGCGGACGCGACGGGGCTGGCAATCCCGGTGACCAGACCCAGGCGGCGAATGCGCTGTGCGCGCTGGGTAAGCAGCTGGGCATCGACTGCGCCATCGGCACCCAGCCCGGTAAACACGACTGGCCGTTCGCGGTGTCGGCGTTCCAGAAGAGCCTGCCGTGGCTGGCCGGCCAACTGGGCACGCCCGGGGTACCGAAGAGCGGGTTTCCGGCGGGGTCGGCCCCGCCGTCGTCGGCTGCTGCCGGTGGCGGTCCCACGGCCTCGATCGCGGCCGGGCAGGCGCCGGGCAAATAATCGCCCGCTGTGTAACGCAAAGCCCATCTAAGTAGATGGACTGGGTGAGATATTGCGACACAGCAGGGAGTCGATGCGCCATGGGCACTCGAACTGGCCAATTGCAGGGACGTCGGCGCGGGCGGCTGGCAGGAGCGGTCGCCGCCGGGTTGGCGACGGCACTGACCGCACTCACCGTGGGTGCCTCGCCGGTGTCCGCGAAACCGAGCAGCGACTCGGACACGCCGAGCACCACCACCCAGGCGCCCCGGCCGCCCAAACAAGACTCCTCGAGTCAGGACGGCGCGGGTTGGGGTAGCGGCGCCCAGAGTGGAGGCGAAGGCCGCGGTCAGGGTGGAACCCGGCAGCGGAACCAGGCGCCGGACGTCGACGTCCCGAGCCAGGCCGCTCCCGTAACGACACCGGCCGCCCCGCCGGTGGTCCAGGCCCAGGAGACCGCGGTACCCGAAACCGTCGTGCCGGAGACCAAGGCGCCGCAGCCCAAGATCCCCGAGAGCGCGGCGCCGTCCACGGCAGCGCCGACCACCACCACCGCCGCGTCGCCGTCGTCGACGGTCGACGCCCCGGCCCCGACCGCCAAGGTCACGAAGGCACCGCCGTCGGAAACGCCTGCGCCCGCTCCGGATTCGACGACGCCGGCGCGTCCGTCCACTGTGGCGGCTGAGCCGACGCCATCTGCTCCAGTGGTCACCTCGGTGACGCAGAGTCCCACGACCGTGGCCGCGGAGCGCCCGTCGGTGGCCGGCGCGGCTGCGCCGGAGCTGTCGGCCGCGCCCACCGATCATCCTGCGGCCGAAGGAAAGCCGCTCGCCGAGCTGGGGACCAGCCCGGTCGCACCGACCCGCCCCGATGTCTCAGCGACGGCGACAGTGACGACCGGTGCATCAACGACGGCTGACCGGCCCACCTCGACCGGCCGCGAGGCCCGGCAGCTCGAAACCCTCAAGCCGCAGACCCTCGATGCGCCGAAGGCAGACGTCGAGCTGGCCAACGCTGCGCCGCCGGCCGAGCTGAAGCCGGCGCCGGCCCAGGCGCAAGACGTGCAGGACCTGGCCAAGGTGGTCAACGTCGCCAATTTCCAGCACGACAACCGTGCCGACTGGGGCCGCGCCGGCGACAACCGGCAGGACTGGAACCGACCGGATGGGAATCGGCCGGCCGACACCCGGCCGGACTGGGGCCGAGGCGATGACTGGGACCGGCACGTCCGGCAGTGGCGACCCGACTGGGTGCAGTACGACGACTACTACCGCCCGGTGCTCACCAACCCGTACCGCGACACCGTCCGCGTGGTGTACATCTACCGCAACGAGCCCCGCATCGTGTACATCCCGCCGCTGCAGCGCATCGTCATGGAGGTCGCCGACCTCGCGGCGTACAGCTTCACCGCGGTGGTGGTGAACGCCGTCAACACCGCGGTGAACGTGGCGGTGGGCAGCTTCTTCGGTGGCGGCTACTACCCGGGTTACGGGATGCCACTGCCCCCGCCGCCCCCGCCGGTGCTGCGCTACGACAACGTGCCGGTTCAGGTACGGTATTCGGACGCGGTCTACCAGCCGTTCCGGGTTCAGCGCGTCGTCGACGTCGGCGACGACGTCCAGTACGGCGAACACAAGGTGCTGCTCGACGGCGTCACCCCGGCGTGGGGACAGTGGACCCAGAACCCAAGTGGTGAAAGGCAATTCGAGGTACACAAGACCCAGCAGTTCCCGGGTCTGGACGCACCCCGTGAGGCGCCGCTGCCGGGCGACTACAACCTGCGACTGGTCTCCGACCAGAAGGGTATGGACAACCGGAACACCTACCTGACCATCGCCGCGGTGACCTGCGGCGTGCTGAGCCTGGGTGCGGTCGGCCTGAGTGTCTACATCGGACGTAGGCGCCGCGAGATCTGAGGTTCGACAGGGGTCTCGACACCGCGGGATCCGAACTCCGTAAGGTGACCCTGTAACACCGTTACGGAATATCGGACCTGCGGAGGCGGACAGTTGAGAACCGTATTGATCGATGCTCCCGGCAACGTGTACGTCGGCACCGTGCCCGATCCGGTGCTGCCGGGGCCGGACGGTGCCATCGTCCAGATCACCACGGCGGCCATCTGCGGTTCCGACCTGCACTTCTACGAAGGTGACTATCCGCTGGCCACCCCGCTGGCGCTCGGTCACGAGGCCATTGGCACGGTGGTGGAGGCCGGCCCGGAGGTGCGCACCGTCAAAGTCGGTGACCCGGTGCTGATTTCGTCGGTCGCGGGCTGCGGGCACTGTGCCGGCTGCGATACCCGGGATCCGATCACCTGTGTATCGGGCCCTCAGATCTTCGGCTCCGGGGTGCTCGGCGGTGCCCAGGCCGAACTGCTCGCTGTACCGGCTGCGGACTTCCAGTTGTTCAGGCTGCCAAGCGATCTCAGTGTCGAGGCCGCGCTGTTGCTCACCGATAACCTGGCCACCGGCTGGGCCGCGGCGCAACGCGCCGACATTCCGCCCGGCGGCACGGTCGTGGTCTTCGGTCTGGGTGCGGTCGGTCTGTGCGCCGTGCGCTGCGCCATCGCACAGGGCGCCGGTACGGTGTTCGCCGTTGATCCGGTCGAGGGGCGTCGGGAGCTGGCGGTCCGCAGTGGTGCCACCGCGGTCACCCCGGACCAGATCGGCGCCGTCCACGAGGCGACCGGCGGCAGGGGAGCGGCAGCGGTGATCGACGCGGTGGGCAATGACACCACGATGAACGCGGCACTGATGTGTGTACGGGCCGGTGGCACCGTGTCGGTGGTCGGTGTGCACGACCTCAATCCGTTCCCGTTCCCAGCCACACTGTCGCTGATCCGCAGCATCACCCTGCGGATGACCACCGCGCCGGTGCAGCGCACCTGGCCCGAGCTGATCCCGCTGTTGCAGGCCGGCCGCCTCGATGTCAGCGGTATCTTCACCGATGCCATGTCGCTCGCGGACGCGCCGAAGGCATACGCCGCGGTGGCCGCGCGTAGCGCCGACTGCATCAAGGTCACCCTGACCCCATAACGACGATGACCGAACCGGAGACGCTCGACCTGGTACTGCCGCGGCTGACCACGCGGGCGCTGGCCTGGGGGCCGGCTGATGGGCGACTGATGTTGTGCCTCCACGGTTTTCCGGACAGCGCGCACGGCTGGCGTCGGCTTGCCCCGCTCCTGGCCGAGGCCGGCTTCCGGGTGGTGGCCCCGTTCATGCGCGGCTACGCGCCCAGCGGTATCCCGGCCGACGGCGACTATCACGTGGGCGCCCTGGTGTCCGATGCGCTCGACCTTTACGACTGCCTCGACGGCGGGCCGGACGCTGTGCTGGTCGGTCATGACTGGGGTGCCTTCGCGTCCAATGCCATTGCTGCATGCCCGAATTCGCCGTTCTCGTCGGTGGTGTCCATGGCGGTTCCGCCGCTGGCGGCGATGGGTCAGGCCCGGTTCCCGCTGACGCGAACCATCCGGATGAGCCTGATCCAGATGCGAATGAGCTGGTACATCATGTACTTTCAGCTGCCGAGCGTGCCGGAGCGCACGCTGCACCGAGTTATCCCGAGGCTGTGGCGAGACTGGTCTCCGCGCGGTGCTGATGTGGCCGAAGACGTCGCCAACACACTGGCGGCGCTACCGACGCAGGCATATCGCGCGGCGGCGGTCGGCTACTACCGGGCGCTGGTCCGTCCGGGTGGAGTTGGTGCGCCGTATGCCGAGTTCAATCGCTATTTGCAAGCGCCGCCATGCATTCCGATCCTCTACCTGCACGGCACGGACGACGGCGCGATGCAGGTCGGGTACACCGAGCAGTTGGCCGATGCACTGTTACCGGGCAGCAGGGTCCAAACCATTGCCGCCGCGGGGCATTTCCTGCAGGTCGACCGGCCGGCCGAAGTGGCCGCGGCGATCCTGGACTACGCGGGCGATGGCTGACGCGGGTGCGATACAACAACATTCGTATTCAATTCGCGCCCGAACGGGAGAGAGTCAGGAATGCGCGTTCAACTCCAGATCGACGGGGCCCCGCAGCGGGCGGCTGACCATGCCCGCGAACTCGCCGCCCTCGGTGCCGACGGGGTGTTCACCTTCGAAGGCCCGCACGACGTGTTCCTGCCGCTGGTGGCCGCGGCCGGAGTCGCCGACGTCGAACTGATGACCAATGTGGCGATCGCCGGTCCACGCAGCCCACTGCATCTCGCGCACGCCGCCTACGACCTGCAGGTGTACAGCGGCGGGCGGTTCCGGCTGGGCTTGGGCTCACAGATCAAGGTGCACGTCGAAAAGCGTTACGGGGCACAGTGGGCCAAGCCGGCGGAGCGTATGGCAGAGACCGTCAGCGCCATCAAAGCGATTTTCGACTGCTGGGAAGGCAAGGCGCCGTTGAACTTTCGCGGCCGGCATTTCACCCACACCCTGATGCCGCCGAATTTCAATCCGGGACCCAACCCGTTCGGTCCACCGGCCGTACTCATGGGCGCGCTCGGTCCGATCATGACCCGCACTGCCGCCGAGGTCGCCGACGGGCTCTTGGTGATGCCGTTCCACAGTGCCCGGCATTTCGCGGACCGGACCATCGCTGCGGTGGACGAGGGCCTGCGTCGCGCGGGCCGCGCGACGCAGGATCTGCAGATCATCGCCCAGTCCATGGTGGCCGTCGGCCGCACCGAGCAGGACCTGGCCGCGGCGATCAACGGCGTCGCAATGCTGATCGCGTTTTACGGATCGACACCGGCCTACCTGCCGGTATTGCAGACCGAAGGCTGGGCCGAGCTGCAGCCGACCCTGAACGCCATGTCCAAAGTCGGTGACTATGCCGGCATGCGGGGACTGATCACCGACGAGATGGTGCGGACCATCGGAATCGTCGGTACCCCGGAGGAGTGCGCCGATGAGATCGGGCGGCGGTTCGCGGCCCGCGCCGGCGAAGTGTGTTGCTATTTCCCGGGTTATCAGCCTCGCCCGGAGGACGTGCGCGACCTGGTTACCGGTCTGCACCGGCTGCCCGGATGAGTTCGGCGCGTTCCGTCACGCTGAGCGAGACGGAACGCGCCGAAATCGTGACGATCAGCCGTTGTTCCAGTCCCACACGGACATATCGCCGCGCGGGTAGTTCATGCACACGTCGGTGGCCTTGGCGACCACGCCCTTGTTGTTGAAGAAGACCTTGGCCCAGTTGCCCCAGTGGGTGGCGACCTGCTCGTAGTAGACGTTGGTCGCGGTGTCCTCGGAGTATTGCCGGCGGCCGGCCTGGTCCAGCGAGAAGAACCAGTGGATGCGGTCCTCGGCCATCTGCTGGATATCGGCGGGGCGGTTGCTGCGGTCGGTCATGTACCGCGAGTAGTACACCGGGCTGGTGTCGCGCGCCGCGGCGAGGTACTGCTCGGCATCACACGTGGTGATGATGATCCGGTGTGGAATCGGGTAATCGTCGGTGGCATCGGCGGCTGCCGGACCGGCCACAGCCGTTGCTACAGTGCCGAACGCCGCAAGGACGACGGCCCCGCGTGCGATTCCGCGATTCAGGCTACGCATGATCTGGACCATAGTCCTTACTCCTGTTTCCTAGATACCTGTGCTGTCAGAGGTCAGTTGCAGCTCGTTAGCCTGCTTGGGCTGCGGCCACGGTTCGGGCACCGGTCGCTGGCGCACTTGCTGCGGCCACCAGAACCACTTGCCCATCAGCGCCGCGATGGACGGGGTCATCAATGAGCGGATGATCAGGGTGTCGAACAACAGGCCCAGGCCGATCGTGGTGCCGACCTGCCCGATGACGTGCAGCTGGCTGACCGCCATGGACATCATGGTGAAGGCGAACACCAGGCCGGCGGAGGTGACCACGGAGCCGGTGCCACCCATGGACCGGATGATGCCGGTGTTGAGGCCAGCGTGGATCTCTTCCTTGAACCGGGCCACCAATAGCAGGTTGTAGTCGGCGCCGACGGCCAGCAGGATGATGACCGCCATCGCGATGACCATCCAGTGCAGGTTCAGGCCGATCAGGTGTTGCCACACCAGGACCGACAAGCCGAACGACGCGCCCAGCGACAGGACCACGGTGCCGACGATGACTGCCGACGCCACCACCGACCGGGTGATGATCAGCATGATCGCGAAAATCAGTGCGAGGGCGGAGATTCCGGCGATCAGCAGATCGTAGTCGGCGCCCTCCTGCAGGTCCTTGAAGGTCGCGGCAGTACCGCCGAGGTAGATCTTCGAGCCCTCCAGTGGGGTGCCCTTGATCGCCTCCTTGGCGGCCTCCTTGATCGCGTCGATATGCGAAATGCCTTCGGCGCTCATCGGATCGCCCTCATGCGAGATGATGAACCGCACCGATTTGCCGTCGGGCGAGATGAAGTTCTTCATGCCACGTTTGAATTCGGCGTTGTCGAAGACCTCGGGCGGCAGGTAGAACGAGTCGTCATTGCGGGCGTTGTCGAACGCTTCACCCATGGCAGACGAGTTGTCCTGCGCCGCCTGCATCTGGTCCTGCAAACCCTTCTGGGTCTGGTACATGGTCAGCATGTACTGCTTCATGTGCGACATGGTCGAGATCATGTCGGGCATCAGGGCGACCATCTGCGGCATCAGCTTGTCCAGCCGCAACATGTCCGGCATCAGCTTCTGAATGTCTTCGGTCATGGTGTCGAAGCCGTCGAGGGTGTCGAAGATCGAGCGCATCGACCAGCAGACCGGGATGTCGTAGCAGTGCGGTTCCCAGTACAGGTAGTTGCGGATCGGCCGGAAGAAGTCGTCGAAGTCCGAGATGTGGTCCCGCAGGTCGGCCACGTCCAGCGTCATGTTGACCATCTTGGCGACCATGCTGTGCGTGGTGGCCGCCATCTGCGTGGTGATGCTCTGCATCTTGGTCATCGTGTCGATGTTGACCTGCATGTCGTTGGCCTGCTTGAGCATGTTGGCCATCATGTCCTGCGAGTATTTCTCGTTCATCTTCTGCGAGACGCCGTTCATGCTCATCAGGAACGGGATCGTGGTGTGTTCGATCGGCTTGCCCTCGGGACGCGTGATGGTCTGCGACCGCGCGATGCCCGGGACCCGGAACACAGCCTTGGCGATCTTGTCGATCACCAGGAAGTCGGCCGAGTTGCGCAGGTCGTGGTCGCTCTCGACCATCATCAGTTCCGGGCTCATCCGGGCCTGCGAGAAGTGCCGGTCGGCGGCAGCGTAGCCCTCATTGGCGGGGATGTCCGCAGGCAGGTAGATGCGGTCGTTGTAGCCAGGCTTATAACCCGGCAGGGTCAACAGGCCCACGAGGGACAGCGCGATGGTGCCGACCAGCACCGGCCCCGGCCAGCGGACCACTACCGCACCGACCTTGCGCCAGCCGCGCACGCGCATGACCCGCCGCGGCTCGAGCGTCCGGCGGAACCGGCTGGCCACCGAGATCACCGCGGGGCCGAGGGACAGCGCGGCGAACACCACGGTGACCATGCCGATGGCCAGCGGAACGCCCAGTGAGATGAAGTAGGGCATTCGGGTGAAGTGCAGACAGAACGTGGCGCCCGCGACGGTCAGGCCCGAGCCCATGACCACGTGGGCGGTGCCACGGAACATCGTGTAGTACGAGTCTTCGCGGGATTCGCCGGCACCGCGGGCTTCCTGGTAGCGGCCGATCAGGAAGATGGCGTAGTCGGTGGCCGCCGCGATGGCGAGCGTGACCAGCAGGTTGGTGGCGAAGGTCGAGAGGCCGATGATGTTGTAGAAGCCGAGGGCGGCCACCACGCCCCGGGCCGCGGACAATTCCAAGACCACCATCAGCAATGTCAGCAGCACGGTGATGAAGGACCGGTACACGAGCAGCAGGGTGACGATGATGACGACGAAGGTGACGGCCTCGATCATCTTGACGCTGCGGTCGCCGGCGATGTGCTGATCGGCGACCAGGGCTCCCGGACCGGTGACGTAGACCTTCAAGCCCGGCGGCGCCTTGATGCTGTGGATGATGTCCTGCGTGGCCTGAACGGATTCGTTGGCCAGCGATTCGCCCTGGTTACCGCGCAGGTAGACCTGCACGTAGGCGGCCTTGCCGTCGTTGCTCTGTGAGCCGGCCGCGGTCAGTGGGTCGCTCCAGAAGTCCTGGACGTGCTCGACGTGCGCGGTGTCGGCCTCGAGCTTCTTGACGACCTGGTCGTAGTAGGCGTGCGCCTCTGCTCCGAGATGTTGATCGCTCTCCAGCACGATCATGACCGAGCTGTTCGACTTGAACTCCTGGAACACCTCGCCTACGTGCTTCATCGCGATCACCGAGGGCGCCTGGTCCGGCGACATCGACACCGAGCGCATCTTGCCGACCTCATCCAGCGAGGGCACCGCGGTGCTGAGCACCACGATGATGGCGATCCAGGCGAGGATCACCGGCACTGCGAGGGTGCGGAGGAGGCGGGGGATCAGCGGCCGGTGCGGCTTTTCCGCCTTGGGGATGGTGTCGGTGGGGGTGTCAGTGCTGTGCGCGCTCATGCAGATTTCACCAGGCAGAAGGTCTGGGCGTGCACGCCGGTGGAG
>JARLGS010000221.1 GCA_031292695.1 Mycobacterium sp.
CCCGGCCTGGAACTGACGCCGCTGCCCCAGGTCAGCGGCACCACCCAGTTCGACCTGAGCCTGTCGCTCAATGACGACGGTGAAAGCATCCGCGGCCAGTTCGAGTACGCCACCGATCTGTTCGACGAAAGCACCATCGCCCGCTGGAGCCGTCACCTGCTGCACCTGCTCGATGCCCTGCTCGAAGATGCCACGCAACCGCTGGCAAGCCTGCCATTGCTGGACAACCAGCAACGCCGCGAGCTGCTCGGCAATTTCAACCCGGCCCTGGTGCCATTCCCCGAAGGCCTGCTGTTGCAGGAAGTCTTCGAACAGCAGGTCAAGGCACGCCCCGAGGCCATTGCCGTACAGGCCGAAGGCATCGCCCTCAGCTATGCCGAACTCAACGCCCGGGCCAACCGTATCGCCCATCGCCTGATCGCCGCCGGCCTGAACCCGGACGAACGCGTGGCATTGCTGGTGGAACGCAGCCCGGAAATGATCGTCGGCATCCTAGCCATCCTCAAGGCCGGCGGCGCCTACGTGCCGCTCGACCCGAACTACCCGCAGGACCGCCTGCAACATATGCTCGACGACAGTTCGCCACGGGTCCTGCTGAGCCAGGGTAACCTGGCCGAACAACTGCCGGCGTTGTCGCTCACCCACCTGCACCTGGAAGACACCCCGGGCAACGACGCCAACCCACGGGTCAGCGGCCTGACTTCACGGCACCTGGCCTATGTGATGTACACCTCCGGTTCCACCGGCAAGCCGAAAGGCGTGATGCTCGAACACCGTTCGGTGTGCAACCAGATCGGCGCCCTGCAAGAGCGCTACGGCCTCAATCCGCGGGATCGCGTCCTGCAATTCGCCACCATGACCTTTGATATGTCGGTGGAAGAGATCTTCGGCGCGTTGCTGTCCGGTGCCACCCTGGTGCTGCGCAGCGATGCCTGGATCGCCGGCACCGCCGCCTTTGCCGCCCTGTGCGAGCAGTACGCGATCAGCGTGGCCAACCTGCCGACGGTGTTCTGGCAACAGGTGAGCCGCGACGCCGATGTGCCGCTGCCGACCTCGCTGCGTCAATTCATGATCGGCGGCGAAGCCGTGGGCAAGCAGGCCGTGGCCCAGTGGTTCGCCCGCGAGGGCCACCGCCCGGCGCTGTTCAACGCCTATGGTCCGACCGAAGCCACGGTCAACGCCTCGATCCGCCTGATGGAACCTGACAACGAGGATTTCCGCTCCATCGGCACGCCGGTGCGCAACACCCAGTTGCATGTGCTGGATGCCGCCGGCCACCTGGCGCCCCTGGGCGTGGCCGGGGAACTGCATATCGGTGGTGTCGGCGTGGCCCGTGGCTACCTCAACCGCGCCGAACTGAGTGCCGAACGCTTTATCGCCGACCCGTTCACCACCGACCCGGACGCCCGCCTTTACAAGACCGGCGACCTCGGCCGCTGGCGTGCGGACGGCACCCTGGAATACCTGGGGCGTAACGACGACCAGGTGAAGATCCGTGGTTTCCGTGTCGAACTCGGCGAAATCGAGGCCGTGCTCGCCGCCTGTGCCGGTGTCCGCGAAGCCGTGGTGGTGGCCCGCGAAAGCAAGCCCGGCCAGTCCGACAGCAAACGCCTGATCGCCTACCTGTGCGGTGAGCCGGTGCCGGTCGAGCAACTGCGTGCTGCCTTGCTGGAAGCGCTGCCGGATTACATGGTGCCAAGTGCCTATGTGCATCTGGAGGCCATGCCCCTGACCCCCAACGGCAAGCTGGACCGCCTGTCCCTGCCCGCCCCCGGCCAGGACGCCTTTGCCAGCCG
>JARLGS010000222.1 GCA_031292695.1 Mycobacterium sp.
GCCAGGACGTGCTGGCCTCGGCGCACCAGGTGGCCGACGACTCCGGTCTGGTTCCGGTCAGCGGGGTGCAGGCTGAGATGGCGCGTCGAATGGCTGTGTCGCGCAAGGAGATACCGGACGCGCATGCCTCGGTGGAGGTGGATTGCACGGAATTGCTCCGGGTTCACGACATCCTGGCCGGTGCGGACGAAACCGTCACGCCGTTCGTGCTGACGTTGCGTCTGCTCACTGTCGCACTGCGGCACCACCGCGAGTTCAACGCGACCTGGATTGCTGGTGAACGCGGCGACCCCGATGCCCAGATCCACTTGCACAACGCCGTGCATCTGGGTATCGGCGTCGCTACCTCGCGTGGGTTGTTGGTGCCGGTGGTGCGGAACGCGGAACGGCTGTCTGCCCGGGAATTGGCCTGGGCGGTGGAGGGGCTGATCCGGTGTGCCCGGGATGGCACGCTGAAACCCGTTGAGTTGCAAGGTTCGACGTTCACCGTGTCCAACTTCGGGGCGCTGGGTCTGGACGAAGGGGTGCCCGTCATCAATTACCCCGAGGCGGCGATTCTCGGGATGGGAACGCTGAAACCTCGTGCCGTGGTGCGCGACGGTTCGGTGGTGGCCCGGCCAACCATGACCCTCACCTGTGCGTTTGACCACCGGATTGCCGACGGCGCCGGGGTCGCGGCGTTCCTCGGTGAACTGCGGGCGCTCATCGAAGCACCCGAACTGGCGCTGCTCGACGCCTGAGCGGCCTGGCTACCGGCGCTTGGCAGCGGCCAATCGCGCCGCGAATTCGGGTGATTCGATCGACGCGGCCTGCGGCACGATCTCGATGTCCACCGCGAGCGCGTGCTGCTCGTTGTCGAGCACTCCGGGGTGATCGGTGGCCCGCATCGACGCCTTGGTCGCGAGCACCACCGCACGCGGTGCACCGGCCGGGCCGGCGGCCAGCGCCAGTGCGGCGGCGACCGGATCGTCGGCGACCTCCAGCGCTAGGCCATGCCGTACCGAGGCCTCGGCGTCGAACTTCATGCCGAACAACAGCGCCGCCCGCGCGGCCTGCGGGCCGATTGCCCGCTGCAGCATCCAGGTGGCGCCGCCGCCGGGGTGAATCCCGAGCTTCTGGAACCGGGGGTCGAACAGCGCCGCGGGACCGGCGATGCGGACGTCGGCGGCCAGGGCGAGATTCAGCCCGGCTCCGACGGCCGGGCCGTTCACCGCGGCGATCGTCGGCAGCGTGCAATCGGCCACCGCGAGGAAGCCGTCGTAGATGACCCGCAGCCCGTTCACTGTCGCGGCACCGAGCGCGGTCAGGTCGGCGCCGGCGCAGAATGCTTTGCCCGCGCCTGTCACAACCACGGCGTGCACGTCGGGATTGGCCTCAGCCGAATTGATCGCGGCCCGCAAGCCGGCGGACATTTCTGCGGTCACCGCATTGCGGCGGTCGGGATCGTTGACCGTGATGAGCGCGACGCGGTCGACGACGTGCATCAGTACGAGATCGGACACAGGTCTCAGCCTATGACTTCGGTGTTGGTCCAACGCAGCAGGTACCGGTAGTACAGCCCGCGTCGGATGCGGACGCCAGGCAGCACGTCGTCGGCGGTCCGCCGGATTTCGGCCAGGGACTCACGCGGGTCGCTGACCACCACCCCGATGTCGCGGCGTTCGGCATGGCGCAACGACGCGATCCGGACCGCGGGCAGGTAGGCCGCTGAGACCAGCCAGTCGGCCAGGCTGCGATTGGCGGACAGGCCGACGACCGCGATTTCTCCTGTCGCGGTGAGCAATTGACGGGCCTTGCGCAGTGACGACCGCAAATCCATATGGTGCAGGCTGGCGACAAAGGTGATCAGGTCGAAACGGCCGCCCCGGGCGTCGAAAGCATCAAAGGTGCTCTGCGACAGCGTGATTTGTGGGTGGTGGTCACCCAGCCGGGTGTGGGCGCGCCGCACGGCGGAGGCGTCCGGGTCGATGGCGGTCACGGCTCGGCTCACCGCGGCCAGCCGCTGCGCCAGCAGTCCTTCGCCGCAGCCGACGTCCAGGACGTCGCCGCGGTGCTGTTCGGCGATGGTCACCAGCCAGGGGTGATACGCGGCGTTGTGATTCCAGTACGCGTCACTGCAGTCCGCCACGACTCGACTGTGCCACATCCCCCGGGCCGGCTCCGGGCGGGCATTTGCCGTCCGAAGCGTTCCAACGCGCGTCAGCCGGCCGGCCGGAGCACTGTCCTCAGCGACCGGCCTGGATGCCCAAGTTGACCTGATCGATCGCCTGCTGGACCAGATTGATGGCATCCACTCGGTGCCCGCCTTTGTCGGGCTCGGCAGCTTGCAGGGCGTTCTTGGCGTTCAACAGGCTGTCGCGGGCGTCGAACATCCGCCACTGGTCCGCCGCTGCCACGCCCGTCCCGAGGCCCGTGAACGTGATCGCGGTGAGGATGCCGACGATCCACAATTTGAGCTTGGAAACATACATTGAGCTGCCCTTTCGTGATGTGCTGACAGCCGACCGTAACAACCGGCGCCCGGCCACGTCGATCGTCCGGGCCGCATCTTCAGCAAGACCTCAGGAACAGACCGGCGGGACGTCGGGGAACTTTCGGGGTGTCGCTGCAGCGAGCAGACCGGGTGTTTTGACTCTCCTGATTCAAACCCTTCACCAGCGGTGTCTTCTGCGACATAACTGTGAAATTGCTTTGGGTGCTGGTGATGAGAGGTCTGGAAGTTCCATGTTGAAACGTTTTGCTGTGGCCGCTGTTGTGGGGATGTTGCTCCCGTTGGGGGTGGCGACCACCGCCTACGCGGACCCTGCGCCCGCCGGCCAGGAGGGCCCGCCGCCGGATAGCGGGGTAGTGGCCTCCGACGAGCCGGCCACCGTGACCACACCCGACGGCTGGACCTTGACAGTGGTCGCGAAGGATGAGACCGAGCTGCCCGTGGCACCGCTGACCACGGCCGTTTCATCGCGTGAATACCTCGTCGGCGGCACGTTCACCGGCACCGTGACGGGCAAGGGCAAGACCACCCTCACCGGCGGCACCCTGGAGGCCGGCTACCAGATTGGTTGCGGTATCGAGCTGGGTCAGGTGCGTCTGGTGGGCTCGGCCGGTGCGGCGACCGGTTCCGCAAACCTGTTCACCGGCGCCATCCCCACCAGCGTCACCTTCCCGCTGGTCGGCAGCATTGAGATTCACCCCAAGCCGGGGCAGGTCACCCAGGTGCCGGTCGACAAGAAGGCGTTCAAGGCCGCGCCGGTGCGGGTCACGCTCAAGGACGTCCACGTCAAGGTCGATGGCTGCGTCGGCCAGTCGTTCCTGCGGTCGTACGCGATGCTGATCAGCTCCACCGGCGACACCGACGACATCGTGGCGTATTACGGCGCGACGAAGACCGTCTGACCCGGGCCTGCGCGCCGAAACTGCATTCCGGCAGGGTTGTTCTCGAACTTTCCCGGCTGGAATGCCGTTTCGGCGCGGCGGTCGCTCCTCGGCGTGCACAATGCGCGGGTCCGTAGGAGGGGAGCATGAGCGACGACGTCGACTCGCCGGCGATGAGGCAACGGCTCGAAGACCGTTACCGGCGCCTGGCGGAGATGCGCCAACTGAGGCCCATCACGGCGGTTGTCGCGCGGTTCAACGAGATCGACGGTGGCACGTTGGGCACGGTGGTGTCGGTCCAGCTGTTCACCACCGTGATCCCGCTGGCGATCATCGGTTTCAGCTACCTGACCGGATTCGCCGACAACGCCAGCCCGGGCGTCGTCGTAAGCCGCCAGCTGGGCCTGGCGTACCCGTTGACTGAGCATGTCCGCGAAGCATTCGGCCGGGCATCGGGCCTTCGGTCCACCTGGACCTTCTTCGGGGTCGCCGGCTTTCTGGCGTGGGGAGTCCCGATGTCGATGACCATCGCCGGCATCTTCGCCAGAGCCTGGCGTCGTGAGCCGTTCGGCTGGGGCGGCAAGCTGTGGCGGGGCGTCGCGTGGTTTGCGCTGTATCTGACCATGATCGGGCTGCGGGAACGGATCGCCTTCGGTGGTGTGCACCACGGAACGTCGAAACTTCTGCTGTTCGCCGTGTCCCTGATTCCGGTCTGGATCTTCTGGACGATCACACCTGCACTGCTGGTTCGTGGCGGTGGCCGGGGGCGTTCAGCGCTCCTGCTCGCGGGCCTGGCCGGGGTGGTGATCGACGGCACCATCCTGCCGCTGGCGGCGCGCATGGTGTTTCCACCGTTGCTGCGAGGGTGGGACGACTTCGGCCCGATCGGGGTGGCGATGGCGGTGCTCACCTGGTGTGGGGTCAGCGGCATCGGGTGGGTGGTGACGGCCTGTGTCGGAGCGGTGCTGTGGGAACGGAACGCGCCGTCGGACACGGTCATCGAGTCGGAGACCGCCGACGAACCACCACGGCGGCATCAGCATGAAGCGCCGACACACTAAGCGCCCCCGGCAGGAATCGAACCTGCGACCTAGGGATTAGAAGGCCCTTGCTCTATCCAACTGAGCTACGGAGGCAACGCCCCGGAAGTCTATCCCGGCGTCCTCTCGGCGCGGTCACGGCAACAACCCTATTGCGCCGCGCTGCGACGGGCAGCGGACTAGCGTTAGGGTCCAGCGCTGGGCGACGACGGAGGGAAGCGACAGGCCATGAGCGACGTGCCGGACTTTGACACGGCCGGTTTGCCTGAAGAGTTGAGTGCGGTCGACCAGTTGATGCACCGGGGCGAGGCGAATCCGCGCACGCGATCCGGCATCATGGGCGTCGAGTTGCTGGACACCACCCCGGATTGGGATCGGTACCGGGCCGGGTTCGAGCAGGCTTCGCGTAAGGCGAACCGGCTGCGGCAGAAGGTGGTGATGCCGTCTCTGCCCACCGCGGCGGCGCGCTGGGTGGTCGACCCCGACTTCAATCTGGACTATCACGTGCGCCGGGTGCGGGCGCCAGGCGCGGGCACGCTGCGGGAGGTATTCGATTTCGCGGAGCTGGCGTTGCAGTCACCGCTGGACATCTCGCGCCCACTGTGGACGGCGACCCTGGTCGAAGGGCTGCCCGGTGGTGGGGCCGCCAACATCCTCCACATGAGCCATGCGGTCACCGACGGGGTCGGCAGCATGGAAATGTTCGCCAACCTGTATGACTTGGAGCGGGATCCGGCACCCCGATCCGCTGCGCCGCTGCCGATCCCCGAAGACCTGTCGCCGAATGACCTTATGCGCCAAGGGATCAACCGGTTGCCCAGGGGCATCGCCAACAACGTGTTGGAAGCGGTGGGCGGTGCCGCCGGACTGGTCGGGCGCATGGCGCGGGACCCGGTCGATGCGGTCAGTGGGGCGGTCGACTACGTCCGGTCGAGTCGGCGGGTGATGACGCCCGCGGCTCCGCACTCACCGGTGCTGCGGCGGCGTGGCCTGGCTTCGCGCAGTGAGGCCATCGACATCAAGTTCAGCGATCTGCACAAGGCGTCCAAGGCTGCTGAGGGCTCCATCAACGACGCTTATCTGGCCGGGTTGTGCGGTGCCCTGCGTCGTTACCACGAGGCCAAGGGCATCCCCGTGGCCTCGTTGCCGATGGCGGTTCCGGTTAATGTGCGTTCGGACTCGGATCCAGCCGGCGGCAACAGATTTGCCGGCGTGAACATCGCCGCACCCGTCGGCGTCGTCGACCCGCGCAAGCGCATGCAGAAGGTGCGCGCCCAGATGACCCGCAAGCGGGAGGAGCGGGCGATCGAAGTGGTCGGTGTGATGGCGCCGTTGCTGAACCTGGTGCCCGACAACCTGCTGGAGTCCATGGCCGGCTCGGTGGTCAACTCCGATGTGCAGGCCAGCAATGTGCCGGGACCACCGATCGACACCTTCATGGCCGGTGCAAAGATCACGCGGCACTACGGAATTGGCCCGCTGCCCGGGGTGGCGATGATGGCGGTGCTGATCTCGCGGAGCGGTTGGGTCACCATCAGCACCCGGTATGACCGGGCCTCGATCGACGACGCAGACCTCTGGGCACGCTGTCTGCTTGACGGATTCAACGAGATTCTCGCGTTGGGTGGGGACGGCCGGGCGATTCCGGCGTCCTTCACGGTCGAGTCTGATCACGCCGAGCCGGCAGCGAATGGGGGTGCCGCACAATGAGTTCGGACGACGATTACCCGGCCGACTACTCGGGCGAGTTCCGTAACGCCCGGTTGCCGGGTTCGGTAGCCGAAATCCTGGCCGGTCCGGAGGGGCCGCAGGTCGGCGCGTTCTTCGACATGGACGGCACCCTGGTGGCGGGATTCACCGGCGTGATCATGACCCAGGACCGGCTGCGCCGGCGCCAGATGGGTGTCGGCGAGTTCATCGGCATGGTGCAGGCCGCGGTGAACCATCAGTTGGGGCGTGCAGAGTTCGAGGACTTGATCGGCCGGGGCGCGCGGATGCTGAATGGCAACTCACTCAGCGATCTCGACGAGCTGGGGGAGCGGCTGTTCATCCAGCACATCAAGAAGCGGATCTATCCCGAGATGCGCGAACTGGTCCGGGCTCACATGGCCCGCGGGCACACGGTGGTGCTGAGTTCGTCGGCGCTGACCGTCCAGGTGGACCCGGTGGCGAAGTTCCTCGGTATCCCGAATGTGTTGTGCAACAAGTTCGAGACCGATGAGGACGGCTTGATCACCGGGGAAGTGGTGCGGCCGGTGCTGTGGGGGCCCGGAAAAGCCAATGCGGCACAGGCTTTCGCGGCCCGCAGCGGGGTCGACCTGGCCAGGAGCTACTTCTATGCGGACGGTGACGAGGACGTCGCCCTGATGTACCTGGTCGGCAACCCGCGGCCCACGAATCCGGCTGCCAAGCTGGAATCGGTTGCGGTCAAACGTGGTTGGCCGGTGCTCAAATTCTCCAGCCGCAGCGGCAGCAGCCCTATCGCGCAACTGCGCACCCTGGCGGGAATCGCGTCGATCGCGCCGGTGGCGGCGGGCGCGCTCGGAGTCGGTCTGCTGACCGGCAACCGGCGCACCGGGGTCAACTTCTTCACCTCGGCCTGGAGCAAGGCACTGATGACCACGCTCGGCATCAACCTGAACGTGCTCGGTGCCGAGAACCTGCGGGTTCAACGGCCGGCGGTATTCATCTTCAACCACCGCAACCAGGCCGACCCGATGATCGCCGGCGCTCTGGTCAGCGACAACTTCACCTCGGTGGGCAAGAAAGAGCTGGAAAGCAATCCGCTGATGGGTGCCATCGGCAAGGTGATGGACGCCGCGTTCATCGACCGCGACGACCCCGCGGCTGCCGTCGAGAGCCTGCGCAAGATGGAAGAGCTTGCGCGTAATGGTCTTTCGATCCTGGTCGCGCCGGAGGGGACCCGGCTGGACACGACCGAAGTCGGTGAGTTCAAGAAGGGCCCGTTCCGGATGGCCATGGCCGCCGGCGTTCCCGTCGTGCCGATCGTCATCCGCAATGCCGAAGTGATCGCCGCGCGCGATTCGTCGACCTTCCACGCGGGCACCGTCGACGTCGCGGTGTTCCCGCCGATCCCGGTGGACGACTGGACGTTGGACGATCTGTCCGAGCGCATCGCCGAGGTCCGTCAGCTGTATCTGGACACCCTCCGAAAATGGCCGCACAAGGAATTGCCCGATTACCCGCTGTATCACCGGGAATCGACAGCAGAGGCAGTGGCTGACGAGGAACCGGATTCGACCGGAGATGGCGGTAGTGCACCCCGTAGCGCGAAGGGCCGACGGTGAAGCACTCAGCTGACGACCTCGCCAGCTTCGACCCGACCGACGACGCACTGGTGCTGACCGCGGTGGGCTCCGCGGCCGAGTGGGATCTGCTGAACGATTGGCTGGCACACCAGCGCAAGCAGCACCCGGACACCCGCCTCGAGGTGCTCCGGTTGCCGACGGATGGCGAGCCGTCCCCCGGCACGCTGGCCCGCCTGGTTGAACTGCTCGGCGCCGACGACGGACGCGCGGTGGTTCCCGTTCGGGTGTTCTGGGTGCCGGCGGGTCTGCCGACGCGTTCCAAGGTGGTGTCGCTGATCTCCGGCCGCGATCGGTACCGGCCACCGGAAATGCTGCAGCGCCGCATCCTGCGCAAGGACCCGTTGCGGGCTCGTGTGGTCGCCGGTGAGCCAGCCACCGTGGCGCAAATGCGGCAGCAGTGGAAAGCCACCACGGTTGCCGAAAACCCAAGGGAATTCGCGCGATTCGTGCTACGCCGCGCGCAGCTCGCCATCGAGCGCGTGGAGTTGCGGCTACTCGGGCCCGAGTACAAATCACCCCGGCTGGTCAAGCCGGAGGTGCTGGCGTCGGCGCGGTTCCGCGACGGGCTGGAGAAGATCCCCGGCGCGACGGTCGAAAAGGCCGGCGAGATGCTCGACGAACTGTCGACGGGGTGGAGCAGGTTCTCCGTAGACTTCATTCCCAAGGTCGGGCGCGCCATTTTCAGTAGGGGTTTCGACCCCAACGTGGACTATGACCGCGAGCAGGTCGAAGCGATGCGGCACGCGCTGGAACTGCACCCCGCGGTGCTGCTGTTCTCGCACCGGTCCTACCTGGACGGGGTGATCGTCCCGGTGGCCATGCAGGAGAACCGGCTGCCACCGGTCCACACTTTCGCCGGGATCAATCTGGCCTTCGGTCTGATGGGTCCACTGTTCCGGCATTCCGGCGTTATCTTCATCCGGCGCAACATCAGTGGCGACCCGCTGTACAAGTACGTGCTCAAGGAGTACGTCGGGTACATCGTGGAGAAGCGCTTCAACCTGAACTGGTCCATCGAAGGCACCCGCTCCCGAACCGGAAAGATGTTGCCGCCCAAGCTCGGTCTGCTGGCCTATGTCGCCGACGCATACCTCGACGGCCGCAGCGAGGACATCCTGCTGCAGCCCGTCTCCATCAGTTTCGATCAGCTGCACGAGACCGCCGAGTACGCCGCCTATGCCCGCGGCGGCGAGAAGACCCCCGAAGGTCTGAGCTGGCTGTACCACTACATCAAGGCCCAGGGCGACCGGAACTTCGGCAAGATTTACGTGCGCTTTCCCAAGGCAGTGTCGATGCGGGAACAGCTGGGGCCACCGGACGGTGAGGCGGCCACCGACCCGGCGGTCAAACGCCTGGCGCTGCAGAAGATGGCGTTCGAGGTGGCCTGGCGCATCCTGCGGGCCACGCCGGTCAACGCGAACGGCCTGGTGTCGGCGCTGCTGCTGACCAGTCAAGGTTTGGCGCTGACCCTGGACCAGCTGCACCACACGTTGCAGGACGCGCTGGATTACCTTGAACGCAAACAGATTCCGATGACCAACTCGGCGCTGCGGCTGCGTACCGCCGACGGGGTGCGCGCTGCGCTCGACGCGATGTCCGGCGGGCATCCGGTCACCGCGGTGGACAGCGGCCGGCAGCCGGTCTGGTACATCGCGTCGCAGGACGAGCACGAGGCCGCGTTCTACCGCAACAGCACCATCGATGCGTTCCTGGAAACCGCCATCGTCGAGCTGGCGTTGGCACATGCGGCGAAGGCGAAATCCGATCCGCTCGAGGCGTTCTGGTCGCAGGTCATGCGGTTGCGCGACTTGCTCAAGTTCGAGTTCTACTTCGCCCACTCGGCGTCGTTCCGGCAACACATCGTCGAAGAGATGTCGTGGCAGGACGATTGGCAGCAGCAACTGGCCGAGGGTGGGGAGGCCATCTACGCGGTGCTGCGGGCCAAACGCCCGATCATCGCGGGCGCCATGTTGCGCCCGTTCCTGGAGGCGTACGAGTTGGTCGCCGACGTGCTGCGCGGCGCCCCGGCCGGGATCGGTGAGAAGGAGCTGACGAAGCTGGCGCTCGGCGTCGGCCGCCAATACGTCGCGCAAGGCCGGATTCGCAGCAACGAGTCGGTGTCAGCCCTGCTGTTCACGACCGCCCGACAGGTGGTCGCCGACCAGAAGCTGCTTGAGGCGGCACCCGATCTGGAAGAGCGACGGTCGGCGTTCCTGGCCGAGCTGCGGGCGATCCTGGCGGATTTGACCACGGTCGATACGATCGGGCGGCTTAAGTTCGACCTACGGGAGTTGCAGCGCCGCAAGGCGATCAAGGCCAAGTAGCGGCGGACCCGCCTTACCTTTATCCACAGTTCGCGATTCATCCACAACCGGCGCCGCCATTCGAGCGGCGCCGGTTCTTTTGTCGGTGCCTCGCGGGTCAATGGACGCACCGCCCGGCGAGATCGCCGGCACCAAAGAGATGAATTGGAGAAGCACATGTTCGAGACACCCTTCACCGTGGTCGGCAACGTCGTGACCGATGTGATCCCACGTCGGGTCGGTGAGCAGAATTTCGTCAGGTTCCGGGTGGCCAGCAATTCACGTCGGCGGAATGAGGACGGCACCTGGGAGGCGGGCAATTCGCTGTACGTGACGGTGGCCTGCTGGGGCCGGGTGGCCGACGGTGTGTCCGGTGTCTTGTTCAAGGGCGACCCGGTGGTGGTGGTCGGCTACATCCACACCAACGAGTACCTCGACAAGGACGGCAACCGCCGCTCCTCGATGGAGGTGCGTGCGACATCGGTCGGCCCGGACCTGACCCGGTGCCGGGTGAAGATCGACCCGTCGCGCAAGTCCTCCGCCGAGTCAGAGGCTGAAGCCCCGGAGACCGAGGCTCCCGGGGCGCCGGCGCAGGACGAGCGGGCCGAGGCCACGGATTCGGGTGACCTGGCGTTGTCGGCGTAGTGGCCTGGTCGGGGTGTTGACGTCGAGCGCCCCGACCACACCACCGCGCCGGGCCGGGCGCGGAACGGCCGGGCCTGGGACACGATGCCTGCACGATTTGGTTCCTTGCCTAGGATGGGCAGCGAGTTTTCGCGGTCCATCTCTGGACGAACAGCCAACGAAAGGCATGACGACGGCATGGCCGAATTCATCTACACGATGCGCAAGGTCCGCAAGGCGCACGGCGACAAGGTCATCCTCGACGACGTCACCCTGAACTTCCTGCCCGGCGCCAAGATCTGCGTCGTGGGCCCCAACGGCGCCGGTAAGTCCAGCGTCCTGAAGATCATGGCCGGCATCGACCAGGCCAACAACGGCGATGCCTTCCTGGCACCGGGCGCGAGCGTCGGCATCCTCATGCAGGAGCCGCACCTCGACGAGGACAAGACGGTCCGGGAGAACGTCGAATCCGGCGTCCCGATCAAAGCCAAGCTCAACCGGTACAACGAGGTCGCCGAGCTGATGGCCACCGACTACTCCGACGAGCTCATGGAGGAGATGGGCAAGCTCCAGGAAGAACTCGACGCCGCCGACGCCTGGGACATCGACTCCCAGCTGGAGCAGGCTATGGACGCGCTGCGCTGCCCGCCGCCGGACGAGCCGGTCACCCACCTGTCCGGTGGTGAGCGCCGCCGCGTCGCCCTGTGCAGGCTGCTGTTGAGCAAGCCCGACCTGCTGCTGCTCGACGAGCCCACCAACCACCTGGACGCCGAGAGCGTGCTGTGGCTCGAGCAGCACCTCGCCGAATATAAGGGTGCGATCCTGGCCGTCACCCACGACCGGTACTTCCTGGACAACGTCGCCGAGTGGATCCTGGAACTCGACCGCGGCCGGGCGTATCCGTACGAGGGCAACTACTCGACGTACCTGGAGAAGAAGGCCGACCGTCTCGAGGTCCAGGGCAAGAAGGACCAGAAGCTGCAGAAGCGGCTGAAGGACGAGCTGGCGTGGGTCCGGTCGGGGGCCAAGGCCCGGCAGGCCAAGAACAAGGCGCGTCTGGGCCGCTACGAGGAGATGGTTGCCGAGGCCGAGAAGACCCGGAAGCTCGATTTCGAGGAAATTCAGATTCCGGTGCCGCCACGCCTGGGCAACGTCGTGGTGGAGGTCGACAAGCTGGAGAAGGGCTTCGACGGCCGGACGCTGATCAAGGACCTGTCGTTCACCCTGCCGCGTAACGGCATCGTCGGTGTCATCGGCCCCAACGGTGTGGGTAAGTCCACGCTGTTCAAGACCATCGTCGGCCTCGAACAGCCGGACGGCGGCAACGTCAAGGTCGGTGAGACGGTCAAGCTGTCGTACGTCGACCAGAGCCGGGCGGGTATCGACCCGAAGAAGACAGTCTGGGAGGTCGTCTCCGACAAGCTCGACTACATCGAGGTCGGGCAGAACGAGATCCCGTCCCGCGCGTACGTGTCGGCGTTCGGCTTCAAGGGGCCCGACCAGCAAAAGCCGGCGGGTGTGCTGTCCGGTGGTGAGCGCAACCGGCTGAACCTGGCGCTGACCCTCAAAGAGGGCGGCAACCTGATCCTGCTCGACGAGCCGACCAACGACCTGGACGTGGAAACCCTGTCGTCGCTGGAGAACGCGCTCGAGCTGTTCCCCGGCTGCGCCGTGGTGATCAGTCACGATCGCTGGTTCCTGGATCGCACCTGCACCCACATCCTGGCGTGGGAGGGCGACGACGAGGACGAGGCCAAGTGGTTCTGGTTCGAAGGCAACTTCGGTGCCTATGAGGAGAACAAAGTGGAACGACTCGGCATCGAAGCAGCTCGTCCACACAGAGTGACCCACCGGAAGCTGACACGCGACTAACGTCGCACCTACGTGCCGAGCGAGGCACACAGGTGCGAGGTCAGGAGCAGTCGGATGACGGTGAGTCCGGGTGGCAGCGGTAGTCAGACGATGCCCGCGATGGGAACGAATCCTGCGGGGCTGAACGCCGGATTCGCGCGGGCATATCTGATGACGTACCGCGGCCCGAACGACAGGACCGCGGCTGACAGCGGCATCACCGCACCGGTCGACGTGGCCTTGGCCACCCGGGTGTCCCCGGCATTGTTGGCGGCGCACTACCGGCTCGGCCACCGTCGGTCGACCGGTGAGACGTTGGTGGCGATTCATCCGGCTGAGGACCCGGGTGGCTTCGGCCCGGCGATGCAGATCGTCACCGATCACAGTGCGCTGTTGATCGATTCGGTCACGGTGCTCCTGCATCGCCTCGGTGTCGGCTACACGGCGATCATGACTCCAGAGTTCCGCGTGCGGCGTGATTTGGCCGGCGAGATCGTTGCTATGGGGCCGGCTGGCGACCCCAGTGCGCCAACCGACGGCATCGACGAGACGTGGATTCACGTCCAACTGGCGACCGCCGGCGACGGCAAGGCCGTCGCCGAAGCCGCGGCGCTGTTGCCCACCGCGCTCACCGACACCCGGGCGGTCGAACTCGACACCGCCGCGATGCACGCTGCACTCGTCGGGCTGGCCAACGCACTCGACGCCGACCACAATGGTCGCTTTCCCGGATACGACCGGCGCGACGTCGCGGCGCTGCTGCGCTGGCTGGCCGACGGGCACTTCGTCCTGCTCGGTTACCAGCAGTGCACAGTGCAGGGCGGGCATGCCGAGGTGGACCCCGCTACCCGGCTGGGGGTGGCCAAGCTGCGCACCGACGTGCTGCCGCCGCTGGCCGGCGGCGACGAACTGCTGGCGCTGGCCCAGGCCACCATGCCCAGCTACCTGCGCCACGGCGCCTACCCCTACATCGTCGTGGTGCGCGAGAGCGCCGGGTCCCACGGGCCGGCTCGCGAGCACCGCTTCATCGGGCAGTTCACCGTCGCCGCGGGCAATGCGAATGTGCTTGAGATACCGCTGATCTCACGTCGGGTGAACGAGGCGCTGGCGCTGTCCAACGGCGACCCGAGCCGGCCCGGCCAGTTGATGCTGGACATCATCCAGACCATTCCGCGGTCCGAACTGTTCTCGCTGACCGCGCGGGACCTGGTGGACATGGGTAAGTCGGTGATGGACCTCGGGTCACGCCGGCGCACCCTGCTGTTCCTGCGCGCCGACAAACTCGCTCACTTCGTGTCATGCCTGGTCTATCTGCCCCGGGACCGGTACACCACCGACGTCCGGCTCGCCATGCAGGACATCCTGGTCCGGGAGCTCGGCGGCGAAAGTATCGAGTACACCGCGAGGGTCAGCGAATCACCCTGGGCTGTAGTGCATTTCACTGTTCGGCTCGGTGACGCCGCCAGCCCGGCGGGCGTCGACACCTCCGTGGAGAACCAAACCCGGATCCAGGCCCTGCTCACCGAGGCCGCCCGCACCTGGGGGGACCGGCTGATCGGCTCGGTGCCGCCGGGCTCGATCAGCCGCGCTGACGCCGAGCACTACGCGGTGGCGTTTCCCGCGGTGTACAAGCAGGCGTTCACGCCGGCCGGCGCCATCGGCGCCATCGGCATCATTAGTGGCCTGCGGGACAACAGCGTCAAACTGGTGCTCGACTACCCGGAATCCGGCGCCGGGCCCGAACACGTTGCGCAACTCACCTGGTATCTCGCCGGGCGGTCGGCCTCACTGAGTGAGCTGCTGCCGATGCTGCAGTCCACCGGTGTGGTGGTACTGGAGGAGCAGCCGTTCAACGTGGTCCGGCCCGACGGGATACCGGTGTGGATCTATCAGTTCAAGATCTCCCTGCAGGAGGCCACGCTCGCGGCGGGGCCGGCGGAACGGGACGCTACCGCCGATCGGTTCGCCGACGCGGTGACCGCCATCTGGCACGGCAAGGTGGAGATCGACCGGTTCAACGAGCTGGTGCTGGGCGCGGGACTGACCTGGCAGCAGGTCACGATCCTGAGGGCGTACGCAAAATACTTGCGTCAGGCCGGCTTTCCGTACAGCCAGTACCACATCGAGACGGTGCTGAGGGACAACCCCGGCACCGCACGGTCGCTGGTCGAATTGTTCGAGGCAGTGTTCGACCCCGCCAAGGCTGCCGCCACGGATCGGGCCCAGGCCGCGGCGGCCGCCGTCGCGGCCGACATCGACGCCCTGGTCAGCCTGGACACCGACAGGGTGCTGCGGGCAGTCGCCTCGTTGGTGCAGGCCACCCTGCGCACCAATTACTTCGTCACCGCCGAGGGCTCAGCCCGGCAGCGAAACGCCGTGTCGTTCAAGCTGAATCCCGAGCTGATCGACGAGTTGCCCTTGCCCAGGCCGAAATACGAGATCTTCGTCTACTCGCCGCGGGTGGAAGGCGTACACCTGCGGTTCGGCAATGTGGCCCGTGGCGGCCTGCGCTGGTCCGACCGGCGCGAGGACTTCCCCACCGAGATTCTGGGTCTGGTCAAGGCGCAGGCGGTGAAGAACGCCGTCATCGTGCCGGTCGGTGCCAAGGGCGGGTTCGTCCTCAAGTCGCCGCCGGTGCCGACCGGTGATCCGGCCGCAGATCGCGAGGCCCTGCGCAACGAAGGTGTGGCCTGCTACCGCCTGTTCATCGCGGGTTTGCTCGACATCACCGACAACGTCGACATGGTCACCGGTGCGGTCGTGCCGCCCCAGCAGGTGGTGCGCCGCGACGGCGACGACGCCTACCTGGTGGTCGCCGCCGACAAGGGCACCGCCACGTTCTCCGACATCGCCAACGATGTCGCCAAGTCGTACGGCTTCTGGCTCGGCGACGCCTTCGCCTCTGGCGGATCGGTGGGCTACGACCACAAGGCGATGGGCATCACCGCAAAGGGTGCGTGGGAGTCGGTCATGCGGCACTTCCGGGAGACGGGCCACGACACCCAGACCACGGACTTCACCGTCGTCGGCGTCGGCGACATGAGCGGCGACGTGTTCGGCAACGGCATGTTGCTGTCCAAGCACATTCGGCTGGTCGCCGCCTTCGACCACCGGCACATCTTCCTGGATCCCGACCCGGATTCGGCCCGCTCATGGGTTGAACGGGAGCGCATGTTCGCACTGCCGCGGTCGAGCTGGGATGACTACGACAAGTCGCTGATCAGTGCCGGGGGCGGGGTGTACAGCCGGGAACAGAAGTCGATCCCGATCAGCGACCAGGTACGTGACGTGCTGGGGCTGGCCGCCGGTGTCACGGAGCTGACCCCGCCCGCGCTGATGAAGTCGATCCTGCTGGCGCCGGTCGACCTGTTCTGGAACGGCGGCATCGGTACCTACATCAAGGCCGAGACCGAGTCCGACGCCGACGTCGGCGACCGGGCCAACGACGCGATCCGGGTCAACGGAAATCAGGTGCGCGCCAGGGTCGTCGGCGAGGGCGGCAACCTCGGCGTGACCCAGCGCGGCCGGATTGAATTCGACCTGGCCGGCGGCCGGATCAACACCGACGCGATGGACAACTCGGCCGGCGTGGACTGCTCGGACCACGAGGTCAACATCAAGATTCTGGTCGACGCACTGGTCACCGCGGGGAAGGTCGGAGCCGCCGAACGCACAGAGTTGTTGATGTCGATGACCGACGAGGTGGGCCGACTGGTCCTCGCCGACAACAAGTCGCAGAACGACCTGATGGGCACCAGCCGGGCCAACGCCGCCAGCCTGCTGCCGGTGCACGCCAGACAGATTCGCCATCTGTCCGCCGAGCGCGGACTGAACCGTGAACTGGAGGCGTTGCCGGCGGACAAGGAGGTCCGCCGCCGCACCGAGGCCGGGCTGGGGCTGACCTCACCGGAGTTGGCCACCCTGATGGCGCACGTGAAGCTGGCGCTCAAGGAGGACGTGCTGGCCAGTGAGCTGCCGGAGCAGGAAGTGTTCGCCGGGCGGCTGCCGGACTATTTCCCGGTGGAGCTGCAGGACCGGTTCACCGCGGATATCCGGTCGCATCAGCTGCGCCGGGAGATCATCACCACGATGTTGGTCAACGATCTGGTCGACACCGCCGGCATCACGTACGCCTACCGGGTCGGGGAGGACGTTGGGGTCGGGCCGGTCGACGCGGTCCGCAGCTATGTCGCGGTGGACAAGATTTTCCGGGTCGGCCAGGTGTGGCGGGACGTTCGGGCGGCCGGCATCGCGGGCGTTCCGGTCGATATCACCGACCGGATGACCCTGGACCTGCGGCGGCTGATCGACCGGGCGGGCCGGTGGCTGCTGAACTACCGGCCCCAGCCGCTCGCCGTGGGCGCGGAGGCCAACCGGTTCGCCGCGAAGGTGGCGGCGCTGACGCCGCAGATGTCGCACTGGCTGCGTGGCGACGACAAGGCGATCGCGGAGACTGAAGCCGGGCAGTTCGCGGCGGCCGGCGTACCGCAGGATCTGGCCTACATGGTGGCCACCGGGCTGTACCAGTACAGCCTGTTGGACATCATCGACATCGCCGACATCGCTGACCGTGAGCCGGCCGAGGTGGCCGACACCTACTTCGCGCTGACTGACCACCTGGGTATCGATAACCTGCTCACCGCGGTGTCCGAGCTGAGTCGCAATGACCGGTGGCATTCGTTGGCGCGCTTGGCGATTCGGGACGACATCTACGGTTCGGTGCGGGCGCTGTGCCTCGATGTGCTCGCCGTCGGCGAGACCGACGAGACCGGTGAGCAGAAGATTCACGAATGGGAGTCGACCAACAGTTCCCGGGTTACGCGGGCCCGCCGGACCCTCACCGAGATCCTGGGTGACGAGGAGCGGGACCTGGCCACCCTGTCGGTCGCGGCGCGGCAGCTGCGTAGCATGACCAGGAGAACGACGGGAACGGGTAATCAAGGGTGACAGAACGATTCACGACGCCGGTGCCGGTGCGCTGGTCCGACATCGACATGTATCAGCATGTCAACCACGCCACCATGGTGACCATTCTCGAGGAGGCCCGGGTTCCGTTTCTGACTGAACCGTTCGCCGAGGATGTCGCGACCACCGGTCTGCTGATCGCCGAAGTCAACGTGAAGTACAAAGACCAACTACGGCTTGCCGATTCGCCGTTGCAAGTGACCATCTGGACCAACCGGCTGCGGGCCTGCGATTTCACCTTGGGTTATGAGGTGCGGTCAGTGCATGCGGATCCAGAATCCAAGCCGGCCGTGATCGGTGAAACCCAGTTGGCGACCTTCAACATCGAGCGGCAGATGCTGGTGCGGATTGCATCGCACCAGCGCGAGTATCTGCAGCGCTTTGCCCGATGAGTGACGCGGCCGAACGCGGCATCTGGCTCGCGGACACCGCGCAGCGCGAGAACCTGGCCACCTTCGTCGACCGGGTGCTGCGGCTCGACGACGCCGCGGTGGTGCGGCTGCGGGCGCGGGGCGATGGCGTTGTTGTTGCTTGGGCAGCAACGGGTTTCGAGGTACTGGCGGCCCGCGTGGTGACTGGCCGCGTGGCGCCGGCGGACCTGTGTGCCGGCGCCGACGCGCTGAGCCGGGAGCTGGTGGGGTCGGGCCGGGTCGATCCGGGCTTCGCCATGGATTCGGCGTGGCGGGGAGCGCTGCCCCCGGACTCCGGCTTCAGTCATCTCGACGATGTGCCGGCCAGCACCATTCTTGAGTTGGCCCAGCGCGGTGCGGATCTGGCGCGCGAACACAGCGGGGCTCAGGGCCCGCCGCCATCGCTGCTGGACCAGGATGTCGTCACGGTCGGCGCTGGTGATGTCGAGGTGGGAATTCCGATGCGGTGCGTGTTCGCTTTGCGGGCCATGGGTTTCGTCCCCGAGCCGCTGCCACAGGACGAGGTGGTTCGGGTCCGCGTACATCCGACGTGGCTGCGTATCGACGCCCGGTTCGGCTCGGTGTACCGTCGTCGCGGCGGCCCGATCCTGTTGTTGCCCTAGGGGGCTGGCTTCAGCCAGACGGCGGTGTCAGGCGGTATCTGGCCATCGCGCAGTGCGCCGCTGGACAGCAACACAGTGCCCGGCGGCCGTCCGACTGCTCTGCTGCCGGCATTCAACAAGCACACCAGTCCGTCGTCGCCCTGGAAGGCCAGTAGCTCCGGCGCGGTCGGCAGCCACCGCACTGAGCGGCCCAAAGCTGTTCGGCTCCGGCGTAATTCGATCGCCCGGCGGAATAGCGACAGCGTGGAGTCCGGGTCCTCGGACTGGGCTTGCACGGTCAGCGGTCCCCAGTCCGGCGGCATGGGTAGCCACGTGTCGTCGGTGGCGGAGAAGCCGTACGGAGCGGCGTCGCCGGACCAGGGCAGCGGCACCCGGCAGCCGTCTCGGCCCCGCTCGGTGTGGCCGGAGCGCTCCCATACCGGGTCCTGTAGTGCGGCGTCGGGCAGCTCGATGTTGGGCAGGCCGAGTTCCTCGCCGTTGTAGACGAATGCCGCACCGGGCAGGGCCAGCATCACCAGCGCCATTGCTCGGGCCCTCGAAAGGCCCTGGGCCCCACCGCCGTAGCGACTGACCTCGCGTTCCACGTCGTGGTTGGACAGGGTCCAGGTGGGCGGTGAATCGGCCAGGTCGGCGGCGATCAGCGAATTCTCGATCGCGCCGCGGACGGCATCGGCGGTGAAAGCTGCTCGGACCAAACGGAAATTGAAGCCGAGGTGCAGTTCGTCGGGGCGCAGGTACTTGGCGAAGTCGGCGTTGTCGAATACCCAGACCTCGCCGACGGTGACCGCGTCGGGATAGTCGTCGAGCACGGCCCGGATGTCGCGGTGGATGGCGTGCACACCGTCGTTGTTGAACCGCGGATCATCGGCGCCGGTCGTCAGCATGGCGGTGTCGGATTCGGGGTCGGGCATCGTCATGTCGGGCAGGTCGGACGGCTTGGCCATACCGTGCGCGACGTCGATCCGGAACCCGTCCACCCCACGGTCCAGCCAGAACCGCAGTGTCTGCTGCAGATCGGTGGCGACATCCGGGTTGTCCCAGTTCAAATCCGGCTGCTGCGCGTCGAACAGATGCAGGTACCACTGGCCTTCGGTGCCGGAGGCGCCATCGGAAGTAGTGCTGTCGGCCACAGAAACCCGCGTCCACGCCGGCCCGCTGAACACCGACCTCCAGTTGTTCGGCGGTATTGCACCCTTGGGGCCGCGGCCGTCCCGGAACAGGTAGCGGGACCGCTCGGGGCTGCCTGCACCGGCGGCGAGCGCCGCCTGGAACCACGGATGCTGAGAGCTGGTGTGATTGGGCACCAGGTCCATGGTGACCTTGATGCCGGCGGCGTGCGCGGCGGCGATCAACCGGTCAAGTGCCGCCATTCCGCCGAACAGAGGATCGACGTCACGTGGGTCGGCGACGTCGTAACCGTGATCGGCCATGGGGGAGACCATGACGGGGTTGAGCCACAAGGCGTTGACGCCGAGGGCCCGCAGGTAGTCCAGGTGGTCGGTGACGCCGTCCAGGTCGCCGACGCCGTCACCGTCGCTGTCCGCGAACGAGCGGGGGTAGAGCTGGTAGAAGACCGCGCGTGACCACCACGGCGCGTCGGCCATCAGAACGCCGAGTTGACCATGTGCTGGGCGGCCATGTCGAAGTAGTCGAGCAGGGCCTGGCGATGCGCGGCGTCGACGGTGTCGGTGTCGATCGAGGCGAGCGCGGTATGCATGCAGCGCAGCCAGGCGTCCCGCTCGAGGAAACCGATCCGGAAAGGTGCGTGCCGCATGCGCAGCCGCGGATGCCCGCGTTCCACCGAGTACGTGCGAGGCCCGCCCCAATATTGCTCGAGGAACATCCGCAGCCGGTGCTCGGCTCCGTCGAGGTCGTCCTCGGGGTACAGCGGGCGCAGAATTTCGTCGTCGCGGACCAGTTGGTAGAACCGCGACACCAGGAGTTGGAAGGTTTCCGCTCCGCCGACTTCGTCGTAGAACGACCGTTGCGCCTCTGTCACGGTGCCCATTGTCCACCAGTGCCCGGTGCCACCGGTCGGCCGCTGCCGCAGTCCGGAACCGCAACACCGGGCACTTCCGTCACCCGATGTTCATTAGACGGTCCAGCTAACACTGCAGAAATTTTCGTGCACTCTGTGCCGATCCATGGTGGACTGTCTGCACGGAGGGCGTATGTCGCAACGGAGGAAAAGCCGCGGCCACAGACTTCACGGTGCCGCGGCGGGCTCGATTGGGCCTGTATCGAGCCCAGTACTGCCATCGCCCCTGCACGCCGTCGAGTCGACTGCTGCCGAAGGCTCACTCTGGGGCCGCCGCCGCGTCCTGCTGCTGAACTCGACCTACGAACCGCTGACCGCGCTGCCGATGCGCCGCGCGGTGGTCATGGTGCTCTGCGGCAAAGCCGATGTGGTGCACGACGATCCGTCCGGCCCGATCATCCACTCGGCAACCCGCACGGTCGCCGTGCCTTCGGTCATCCGGTTACGGAGCTTTGTGCGGGTGCCCTACCGGGCCCGGGTCCCGATGACCAGGGCTGCACTGATGCACCGCGACCGGTTTCGCTGCGCGTACTGCGGCGGCAAGGCCGACACCGTTGACCATGTCGTGCCGCGTAGTCGCGGCGGCGAGCATTCCTGGGAAAACTGCGTCGCGGCCTGCGGTCCGTGCAATCACCGCAAGGCCGACCGACTGCTCGTCGAACTGGGCTGGACGCTGCGTTCGGCGCCGCTGCCGCCCAAGGGACAACACTGGCGGCTGCTGTCCACAGTCAAAGAGCTCGACCCGGCATGGGTGCGGTATCTCGGCGAAGGCGCGGCTTGAGCACCCGTCCTGCGTGGGATTGCCCTGTCGCCCGCAGCAGCCGGGCCGGTGCTGATACGGTTTGCGCGTGAGCATTGCACTTACTCATTCGCTGCTCGGCGGGGTGCCGCTGGCGCTGCTGCTGGTGCTGGCCGCGCTGTTCTTGCTGCGCAAGGGTCCGCATCCGGACACCTACAAGATGACCGACAAATGGACCCACGCGCCGATCCTCTGGGCGGCCGAGGAACCCGCGGATCACGGCCACGGTGGCCATGACTCGCACCTGACTGTGGGAGGTGGCGCAAGTGGCAAGTGGTAGCCAGACCGAGATCGCCAACATCGACCCGGCCAACCTGCCGCACGGCTATGCGGTTACGTACAGCGGCCGCATCTCCGGGGTCACCGAGCCCGGTGAGGTGTCGGTGCACTACCCGTTCCCGGTCAAGGACCTGGTGTTCCTCGACGATGCGCTGAAGTACGGTTCGCGTGCTGCCGGCGCCCGTTTCGCGGTGTACATCGGCGACCTGGGTGCGGATACCGCCGCCACCGCCCGCGAGGTGCTGGCCACGGTGCCGACGCCGAACAACGCTGTGCTGCTGGCGGTCTCGCCGAACCAGAAGGCCATCGAGGTGGTGTACGGCTCGGAGGTCCGCGGCCGCGGTATCGAAGAGGCCGCCCCGCTGGGCGTGTCCGCCGCGGCTGCGTCGTTCAAGCAGGGCAACCTGATGGACGGGCTGATCAGCGCGGTCCGCGTGCTGAGCGCCGGCGTCTCGCGCGCCTGACTTCTCAATAACCGCTGCCGGGTGTGAACCGAGGGTTCGCACCCGGCAGCGTGCTGTCCGGGGCCAGATCGTCGCGAGAGGTGCGCTGACGCAGGACTAATGAATGGGGCGCGACGGGCTAGCGCGCGGCCGGGTAGCGCTTGCGCAGTCGGGCCTCGTAGCCCGGCTGCAGGGCGGTCAGGCTGATATCGCCGTTGTAGTGGGCCAGCACCCGCGGGTCCATTACCCGACGCCACAGCGGCGGGCAGATGGCGAGCAGCAGCATGGTGCCGTAACCGCCGGGCAGCTGCGGAGCCTCATCGGCGTGGGCCAGGGCCTGATACCGGCGCATCGGGTTGGCGTGGTGGTCAGAGTGGCGCTGCAGGTGGAACAGGAACACGTTGGCGATGATCGTGTTGCTGTTCCAACTGTGGCCGGCCCGCACCCGTTCGTAGCGGCCGGTCGGCAGCTTCTGCCGGCGCAGCCCGTAATGCTCCAGGTAGTTGACCGTCTCCAGCAGGAAGACGCCGATGACGGCCTGGCCGAGCAGCCACGGCAGCACGACAACGCCGAACCAGGCCACCAGGATGGCGAACATTACGACGCTCAGCAGCCAGGCGTTCAGTACCTCGTTGTGGAGCGACCACTTTGGCTTGCGGACCCGCGCCAGGCGGTCGCTTTCCAGCTGCCACGCGGAGCGCAGGCTGCCGATCACCGACCGGCCGACGAAGGCGTACAAGCTTTCGCCGAGACGTGAACTGGCCGGATCCTCCGGGGTGGCGACACGCACGTGGTGGCCGCGGTTGTGCTCGACGAAGAAGTGGCCGTAACACGTCTGCGCCAGGGCGATCTTGCTGAGCAGGCGCTCGGACGTGGCGCGCTTGTGGCCGAGTTCGTGCGCGGCATTGATCGCGATCCCGCCCACCGTTCCGACGGCGGCCATCAGGCCCAGCTTGTCGAGGAACGTCATGGTCACCCAGCCACCGCCGACCCACAGCCAGCACGTGAAGATCACTGACAGATATTGGGCAGGCAGGAACAGATGGGTGGCCAGCCGGTAGAACGGATCGTCCTCGAGGCGGCTGATGGCGTCTTCGGGCGCGGTTTGCGGGTCGGCTCCGACGGCGTGGTCGAGCAGGGGAATCAGCCCGAACGTCAATATCGGTCCGGTCCACCAGAACGCATTGAGGCCCGTCAGTTGAACAAGGAGCCAGGACAACCCGACCATGCCCGGCGTGACGGGGCCCAGCAGCCAGAGATAGCGTTTGGCATCGCGCCAGGCGTTGGCGCGTTTGTCGGACAGGTAGGGCTCCGCCTTCTCCTGCATGCGCAATGCCGACAACACCCCGTATTCGTACCCGTCTGGATTGGTTCGCGCAAATTGCCGCGCGGCAACCAAACCCAGCTTGTTCTCGGCAATCGGTGGTATCCAGCTAATTATCTCGAGGGTCGGTAAGCGCTCTGTCAGGTGGATTGTCCTGGGCATTTCCCAGCCGTCGGGCGGGTGTCTCCAGGTCGCGGCCGGTATCGACAAAATACGGGTAAGGTGCCGTGGTGCGGACGTGTGACCTTCGACATACCGTGCGTCGTGCAGACGGGCCACGAAGTCGCCTTCAGACGTTGCGAAAAATTCCGGGCCCGCGCAGATCGTGTAATTTCTGAGTGGTACGGCTTGTTCATGGCACCCGCTATCGCGGGTCCGTGGGTTAGCTGGGCGGTTGGACGGAAGGAACATCTTGGCGGTCGTGCAGGGCCCGGGTAGTCACACCTGGCGTCGGTACCGGGTCGCAGAAGACGCGGGACGCGCCGTCCGGCCATCTGGGGCGGGTAGATGAGTCCGGTTTCCCGACGGCAGTTTTTGGGTGCGGCGGTGGCTCTTGGCGCCACCGGCGTCGGTGTCACGGCACTCGTCGAACGCACGCGCGACCGCACCGAATCCCGCAAGCACTATTCGGCCATCGTGATCGGCAGCGGGTACGGCGGCGGCGTCTCCGCGCTACGGCTCGGGCAGGCCGGCGTGGAAACGCTGGTCATCGAGCAGGGTCGGCTGTGGGACAAGCCTGACAACGACGGCAAGCGGTTCTCGAAGATGCTCCCCGCAGACACCCGCGCGGGTTGGTTCACCAAGGTGCCACCGGTGCTGGTCACCTCCTATGGCGGGTTCACGGTCGAGCAGGTGGTCGAGCACGCGCCGTCGCCACAGCCCATTCAGGCCGGCATCTGTCAGAAGGTCACCCACGGCGCCCACGACGTGTTCCGGGGCATCGCGGTCGGCGGCGGTTCGATGGTCAACGCCGCGATCGCCGCCATCCCGACGGTCGGCCAGTTGAAGACGTCGTTCCCCGACATCGGCACCGACGAATTTCTGGGCACCTACATCGAACGCGCCAAGTCCTCGCTGAAGATCAGCTACCGCAACATGGGCTGGTTCGAGCAGACCCCGTGTTTCCAGTACGCCCGGGTCGGTCGCAAGTACGCCGCCGCCGCTGGGTATCCCGTCGACTACAACGGCAGCGCCTACTCCTTCGACTACCTGGTCAAGGAAGCGGCCGAGCAGGTGCCGAAGTCGGCGCTGGCCCTGGAACAGGAATTCGGCAACAACTACGGCCGGTTCGGCAGCGTCGACCAGACCTACATCGCCGAAGCGCTCAAGACCGGGCATGTGACGCTTCGCCCGTTGACCGAGGTGACGGCGATCCGGCAGGAACGCTCCGGTGAGTTCGTAGTGTCCACCCGCGAGATCGACCGGTGGGGCAAAGAGCTCGCGAAAGACGAATTCGGTTGCGACCAGCTGTATCTCGCCGCCGGTGTGCTGGGTACCACGAAGCTCTTGCTGAAGGCGCGGGAAACCGGCGACCTGCCGCACCTGAACGACGACGTCGGCCGCGGCTACGGCAACAACGGCGACGTCATGGTTGCGCACATGCTGAAGAAGAGCGATCCTGCGGGCACCACCCAGTCGCTGCTGGGGATGATCAACATCGACGGCCGCAACGATCCGGTGAATCCGGTTTACGCCAGCATGTTTTCGATGCCGTTGCCGGTCGAGACCTATGCGTTGGGGTACTACGTCATGGTTGACACGGGGGACCGCGCCGACATCACCTATGACCGCAAGACCGACACCGCGACGATCCAGTGGACGGACACGTTCGCCGGCAACAATGTGGCCAAGGCGAAAGTGGTGTTCGACAAGATCGTCCAGGCTAACGGCGTCGAGTATCGCACCGACCTGTTCGAGGGAAAGACCTTCGCGCAGAACACGGTTCATCCGATGGGTGGTTGCGTGCGCGGCAAGGCCACCGACGCTTTCGGTCGGGTGAACGGGCACCGCAACCTGTTCGTCAACGACGGGTCGCTGCTGCCCGGACACCTCGGCTGCAACCCGTACATGACGATCACTGCGCTGGCCGAGCGCAACATCGAAGGAATCCTGCAGGGCCGTACCTGACCGGGGTTCCCGGCCGGGTACGGCTCCTGATGGGCGGCGTCAGCTGATATCGAATGCGCGGGCGCGCAGTGAACGTTCCACGCCCGCACGGCCTTCCAGTACCAGCCGGCGGAGCGCCGGCGGAATTTCGGGGTTGGACAGGAACCGGTCTGCGGCGTCGAGTCCGGCCTGGCTGATGTCCCACGACGGGTACAGCCCGATGACGACGGTCTGTGCCACCTCGCTGGAGCGGCGTTCCCACAGTCCGGAGATCGCGTCGAAGTAGCGGTCCCGGAACGGGGCCATCAGGTCGGCCTGTCCGGGCTGCACCAGGCCGCCGACGATGGCCCGGGTGGTGATGTTGGCCAGCGTGTCGTCCTCGATGACCTGTTGCCACGCGGCCTCTTTCACCGCCTCCTGGGGGCGGGCGGCGGCTGCTGCAGCGGCATTGCGCTGACCCGCCGCGGTCGGGTCGGCTTTCGCCTCGCCGTCGATGAGCGGCGTCTGGGTGCCGTCGGCGTCGATGACACCGGCGCGCGCCAGCGCGGTGACGATGCGCCAGCGCAGATCGGTGTCGATCGCCAGGCCCGACATGTTCACCGCGGCGGGCTCGTTGTCCAGGAGCGTCGAGAGCACGGCGATGTGGTTGGGCGACAGCACCGAGGTGCACAGCGCGTTCACGAACGCCAACTGGTGGTCCGATCCCGGAGACGAGTCCCGAGCGAGGTCCAGCAACGCGTCTCCGAAGGCCGGCCAACCGATTTCGGCCGACCAGGCGGGATCGGCATAGGAGATCAACGCGGTCTGCGCCTGCAGCACCAGCCGCTGGGCGACACCCACCTCCGTTTCGGCGTGCAGGCCGCTCATCACCAGCGCGACGAACTCGCGCGCCTTCATCTCGGCCTCGCGGGTCATCTCCCACGCCGCTGACCAGGCCAGGGTGCGGGGGAGCGGGTCGGCGATGTCGGCGATCCGGCTCAGCACGGTCCGGAGCGATTCGGGATCGAGCCGCAGCGAGCAGTAGGTCAAGTCGTCATCGTTGACCAGGATCAGCTTGCCTCGCGAAATCCCCACCAGGGCAGGAACATCCGTCACCGGGCCGTCGACGTCGAGCTCCTCGCGGTGCACGCGCACCAACTTGCCGGAGCCATCGTCTTCGTAGATCCCGACCGCCAGCCGGTGCACCCGGGTCTCGCCTGCGCCCGGGGCGGCCCCGCTCTGATCGATCGCGAACCGGGTGAACCTGCCGTCCCCGTCGACCTCGAAATCGGCACGCAATGTGTTCAGCCCGGTGGTCTTCAGCCACTGCTGTCCCCATCCGGACAGGTCGCGCCCCGACGACTTCTCCAGTGCGCCAAGCAGATCCCCGAAGGTCGCGTTGTCGTACGCGTGGTCGCGGAAGTAGTCGCGCAGCCCGGACAGGAACGGCTCCAGCCCGACGTAGGCCACCAACTGCTTGAGCACGCTGGCGCCCTTGGCGTAGGTGATGCCGTCGAAGTTCACCTCGACGGCAGCCAGGTCGGGGATGTCGGCGGCCACGGGGTGGGTGGACGGCAGCTGGTCCTGGCGGTAGGCCCACGACTTCTCCACGTTGGCGAAGGTGGTCCAGGCCTGCTTGTACTCGGTGGCCCCGGCCTGGCACAGCACCGAGGCGAAGGTGGCGAAAGACTCGTTGAGCCACAGGTCATCCCACCACCGCATGGTCACCAGATCGCCGAACCACATGTGGGCCATCTCGTGCAGCACCGTCTCGGCGCGGCGCTCGTAGGAGTATCGGGTGACCTTGGACCGGAAGACGTAGTCCTCCAGGAACGTGACCGCCCCGGCGTTCTCCATGGCGCCGGCGTTGAACTCGGGCACGAACAGCTGGTCGTACTTGCCGAACGCGTACGGCACCCCAAAGTTCTTGTGGTAGAAGTCGAAACCCTGCTTGGTCTCGGTGAACAAGCGGTCGGCGTCCATGAACTCGCCCAGTGAGGCGCGGCAGAAGATGCCCAGCGGAATGTCACCGTGCTCGTCGGTGTACACGTCGTCCCACCGGGCGTAGGGGCCGGCGATCAACGCGGCCAGGTAGGTGCTCATCTTCGGGGTGGTGACGAAGGTGTGCTTGCCATCTTGCGCCGAAACCGTTGCGCCGTTGGAGATCACCTGCCAATGTGCGGGCGCGGCCACCGTGACGTCGAAGGTGGCCTTGAGGTCCGGCTGATCGAAACAGGCGAACATCCGCTTGGCGTCCGCGGTTTCGAACTGCGAGTACAGGTACACCTCGCTGTCGACCGGGTCGACGAATCGGTGCAGCCCCTCGCCGGTATTCGAATACCGGCAGTCGGCGTCGACCACGACAACGTTCTGCGCGGCCAGACCGGCCAGCGGCACGCCGGTCGATTCGTCGTACGCCGACACGTCGATCGGCAGCCCGTTGAGGGTCGCACTGCGAACGGTATCGGCCGCGATGTCGATGACGGTGTCGGCGCCGGGGAGAGCACTGAAGGTCACGGTGGTCACCGACCGGAAGGTGCGCTCGCCCGGAGCGCCGTTCCCGTCGGTCAGGTCCAGATCGATGCGGTAGTTGTCGACGGTGACCAGTGCGGCGCGCTCGGCGGCCTGGTCGCGGGTCAGGTTCGGAAGTGCCACGACACCAACTTAGGGGACAACTGGTGGCTTCGGCCGGGAACATCGGGCTCCCGGGCATAGTTGTCGACAAGAGACCCCTGCCCCACCGGAGAGGATGAGGAATGGCCGCCGCTGCCACCACCAAAGACGTTGCAGGCTTCTGGTTCGATCCGCTGTGCCCGTGGGCCTGGATCACCTCCCGATGGATGCTGGAGGTCGAGCAGGTTCGCGATGTCGACGTGCAGTTCCACGTGATGAGCCTGGCGGTGCTGAACGAGGGCAGGGACCTGCCCGAGCAGTACGCGGAACTGATGAAGCACGCCTGGGGACCGGTCCGGGTCGCCATCGCGGCCGAGCAGGCCCTGGGCTCGCAGGTGCTGGCGCCGTTGTACACGGCGATGGGCACCCGGATTCACAACGAGGGCAACAAGAACCTGCCGGAGGTTATCGCTCAGTCCCTGGACGCGGTCGGGCTGCCCGCCGAGCTGGCCGAGGCGGCCACCAGCGACAAGTTCGACGAAGCGTTGCGCGCGAGTCACCACGCCGGGATGGACGCGGTCGGTCCGGACGTGGGAACCCCGACCATCCACGTGAACGGGGTGGCTTTCTTCGGTCCGGTCCTGTCGCGCATCCCGCGCGGCGAGGACGCCGGCAAGTTATGGGACGCGTCGGTGATATTCGCGTCCTACCCGCACTTTTGGGAGCTCAAGCGCACTCGTGGCGAGGCCCCGGAGTTCGACTGATCCCTTCGAGCCCCGCCGGGCGTGGACACCGGTAACCTCGTCGGCGTTCATCAAAGAACGTCGGGGCACCGCGATGGGGCCTGACGCATCCGGCGATGAGCTACGACGAGGCTATTGGTGGGAGCGACGTGCCGACGGACAGTTGGGTCGCCCGACATGCGGGCTTGAGTAGGATGCGCTGATGTCGCTGGACACAGGCGCAACCTTCGCCGGGTATACCGTGCTTCGGTTGCTGGGCTCCGGGGGAATGGGCGATGTGTACCTCGTCCAGCACCCCAGGCTGCCCCGGCTCGACGCCATGAAGGTGTTGCGGGAGACCGCCTCTGCCAACGACGAATTCCGCACCCGGTTCGAACGGGAAGCCAACATCGCCGCCGGACTGTGGCACCCGCACATCGTCGGCTTGCACGACCGTGGCGAATTCGAGGGCCGGCTGTGGATCACCATGGACTACGTCGACGGCACCGATGCGGCCCAACTGGTCAAGTACCAGTACACGAACGGGCTGCCGCTGGAACTGGTGGTCGACATCGTCAAGGCCATGAGCTCGGCCCTGGACTACGCGCACCAACGCGGGCTGCTGCACCGCGACATCAAGCCCGCCAACATCCTGCTGAGCGACATCGACGGTGACGACCGCCGAATCCTGCTGAGCGACTTCGGTATCGCCCGCCAGATCGGCGAGGTGACGGGGCTGACGTCGGCGAACCTGGCGATCGGCACCGTGTCGTATTCGGCGCCCGAGCAGCTGATGGGCGGCGAGATCGACGGTCGCGCCGACCAGTACGCACTCGCCGCGACCGCCTACCGGTTGCTCACCGGCCAGACGCCGTACCAGGACACCAACCAGATCGCGGTGATCAGTCAGCACCTCAGTGCGACACCGCCCCGGGCCAGTGACCTCAAGCCGTGGCTGGAGCCGCTCGATGACGTGTTGGTCAAGGCCATGGGCAAGTCGCCGGACGATCGATTCGATTCCTGCACGAAGTTCGCGCGGGCGTTCCAGCGGCAGGCCGAGCTGGTCACCGAGTCGCCGACGCCGAACCTGCGTCCCGCC
>JARLGS010000223.1 GCA_031292695.1 Mycobacterium sp.
CACCCGTAACGGGCCCCATCTCCTACGTCATTTACACGTCGGGGACGACCGGTATCCCCAAGGGGGTGCAGATTTCCCCGGAGGCCTTTTTCACCGCAGTCGAAGCATGCGCCGACGCCGTGGGACTTACCGCGGACGACCGGGGCCTATGCGTTTCGCCCGTGCACTTTGACGGGTCCTTCTCGGCCATCTTTCCTCCGCTCGTGCGCGGAGTCCCCCTCGTCATCCCCGACCGTGAAGCGCTCCTGTTCCCACGCAGGTTCTTCTCGATTGTCGTCAGCGAGGGGATCACGGCGACCAGCTTCTCTCCCAGCTACCTCCGGTTGCTCCGGGCCAGCGGCTGTCTGGCGCGGTTGGCTGACACCCCGCTGAGAGTGATGGCCCTGGGCGGCGAAGCGCCGTCCACGGCCGATATCAGGGCGGTGTGGGCCGCCAGTCCGGGACTGCGGGTGGTGAACCGGTACGGCCCGACCGAGACGACCATCGCCGTCGCCCACCTGGAACTGACGCCCGAGTTGCTCGATGCGGGGCTGGTACCGATCGGTCATCCTCATCCCTGGAGCTCGTTCCACCTCGTTGATGAGCACGGAAGGCTGGTGGATCGTCCTGGAGTGGTCGGCGAGCTGTACATCGGCGGACTGCAGCTCATGGCTGGATATCTGAACGACCCGGCGCTGAGCGCAGCTGTGCTGCGGACGGACGTCGTCGAAGGAACCACCCTCTACCGCACTGGTGACCTCGTCTTCCGCGACGACCGGGGCAACTACATATACGTGGGGCGTTCGGACCGCGTCATCAAGCGACATGGTGTGAGGATGTCGCTGGTCGAGGTGACCGAGGCGCTCGGTGGTATCGACGGGGTCGCATCCGCGGCGTGCACGACCTTCGACCTGGAGGGCGATCTGGGGGTCGTCGCATTCGTGGTGCCGGACGGCGAGCTCACCCCTGTCGCCGTCCGCCAGGCCGCCAGCGAACGGCTCCCGGAAACGATGCTGCCCGATCAATTCGTCTTAGTGGCCAACTTGCCCTTGACGCCTTCCAGCAAGGTCGACGAGCGACGGCTGCTGAAGGAGGCTGGCTTGTCTCCGCCGGACGAAGGGGCCTGAGCCGTCAGTGTCGTTGCAACTCAGTTATATGGAGATCGACTCGCTGTGTACATTCCCGCCCATTTCGCCGCCGACGAGCAGGCCGTCGACGACCTGCTCACTCACCACGGTGCCGCTGACCTGATCACTGCAACACCGGAGGGCGTGGTCGCTACTATGCTGCCGTTCGTCTATGACCCGGGCATGAGGACCCTTCGTGGTCATCTCGCCCGCAACAATGACCAGTGGCGGCGCCCGGTGGTTGGCGAGGCTCTGGTCATCGTGCGGGGACCAGATGCGTACATTTCCCCGGCATGGTATCCGAGCAAGGCCGAGCACGGACGTGTGGTGCCCACTTGGAACTACGTCACTGCGCACGTCTATGGGCGACTCGCAGTGCACGATGACCCGGCCTGGGTCGAACAGAATGTGCGTGATCTAACCGGACGCCATGAGGCTGGGCGACCGCAATCATGGTCCGTCGACGACGCGCCGCCACAGTTCATCGAAGGTCAACTACGCGCCATTGTGGGAGTGGAATTGCTGATCACCCGCATCGAGGCCAAGTTCAAGCTCAGCCAGAATCGACCAGCCGCTGACGTCGATGGCGTGATCTCAGGATTAATCACCAACGGACACGAAGACGCAGCCCAAGCGGTGCAGCGAGCGCGAACGGCATGAGATCGATTTCGCTCCTTAATGATGGCCCGCACGCAACTCCCCAACCTCGCGTTGCCGCGGTCACCTGAGGACGGGTTAGCTGGTTCCGGCTCGGCCTTTGACAAGCAGTTCACGGCGGGCACGCGTGCGGTAGGAATCGCCGGTGAGGGCGCGGTGCCTAGGCTACGATCGCTGGGTGCAAGCGAGGGCAACCGGCGCGACGTCGGGGGGACATTACGAGCAGCTGGTCCGGCGCCAGCGTGCCGAATTGCAAGATGCGTACTTGAAGGGGGTGCGCCGGCTGCGATGGGACGCAGGGCGTCTCGCCGCAGAACGCGAACGGCGTCTTCGGGAGCTGCTGGTGTGGGCCGCCGATCGTTCGCCGTTCTGGCGGGAACGACTGGCAGGCCGCGATCTGGCGAGTTTCACCGAGTCCGACCTCCCCTCTCTGCCGGTCCTGACCAGAGCCGAGATGATGGAGGAGTTCGACCGGGTGGTCACGGTCCCCGGGTTAACACTTGCCCGGGTCCAACAACACATCGATCAGTTGAACGGAGAAGACCGGTACCTGGACGACGAGTACCGGGCAATCGTCACGTCTGGATATACAGGAACCGAAGCATTCCATGTCTACGGCTGGGACGCGTTCGTCACCTTCGTGATGCAGGGCTCGCGCTGGACCGGGCGACGCGGCGAAGACCCGGACGCGGTGCTGGCGCAGGCCTTCGCTTGCAGCGCCAGGCATGAATCGGGGGTGTTTCACGCCTTTAGCACCTTCGAAAGCGGAGGGCCAGCATCGCACTGCTTCGCCGGCACGCTCCCCCTGGACGAGATTGTCGACGGTCTCAATAACGCCCGTCCTCCGGTGCAGGCTCTCCAAGCGTGGCCGAGCCTCATGCGGGAGCTAGCTTTAGAGGCGGCACAAGGACGACTGACCATAAAACCGACCTGGGTTAGCGTCGCGGGAGAGGTCTGCACCGCGCCCGTGCGAGAGGCAGTTCGGTCCGCGTGGGGGGTCGAGGCTTCGGAGTTCTGGGGCTGCTCAGAGGGGACCTATGCCTTTCCATGCGGCGTTGGAGAAGGCATGCACATCGCCGACGATCTGGTAATCCTCGAGCCGGCGGATGCTGATGGCAACGTCGTGCCGTATGGGCAACCTGCGGATCGGCTGCTGTTGACCAACCTGTACAACCTGGCGCAGCCGCTGATCCGCTATGACCTCGTAGACGCGGTGACGATCTCCGACGAGCCGTGTCCATGCGGGTGTGCTCATCGCCGCATCACAGCGGTCAGCGGTCGGATCGACGGAGCCTTCGAGTACGAAAGCGGTGCTCTGGTGCCCCGGGCGGCCTTCGAGCAGACTGTCCTTGCCACCCCCGGCGTCGCCGACTTCTTCGTGGGCAAGACGCAACGTGGTGTCGACCTGTCCGTGGTGACCGACGGTTCATGCGACCTCCAGCATCTGCGGATGAAACTGATCGAAGTGCTCCGCCGGCACGGCGGACCGGAGTCGGACGTCGGTGTGCACGAGGTCGGTTCTATAGACCGGCTGTGGTCGGGAAAGTCGAAGCAGTTCGACGCCAGGTAATCTAGCGGGCCGCACACCCCTGCGGGTGGCTCAGCCGGCTCGGCCGGCCATGGCCTTGTCCAGGGCCTGGTCGATGTCGGCGATGATGTCGTCGATGTGCTCGATCCCGATGGAAAGGCGGATCGTCTCCGGCCGGATACCGGCCTTCACCAGCTCCTCGTCGGACAGCTGGCGGTGGGTGGTGGAGGCCGGATGGATGGCCAGGGTCTTGGCGTCCCCCAGATTGAGCAGCCGCTTGACGAGCTGCAGCGAATCGAAGAAGGCCAGTCCCGCCTCGTAGCCCCCCTCGGCCCCGAAGGTGACGATGGACGGCACGCGCCCGTGCAGGTAGCGCTCGACCAGGTGGTGATAGGGATGGTCGGGGAAGCCGGCGAAGCTCACCCAGGCCACCCGGGCGTCGTTGGCCAGGTAGTCGGCCACGGCCCGGGCGTTGGCCTCGTGGCGCTCGAGCCGCACGGCCATCGTTTCGAGGCCCTGCAGGAGCAGGAAGGCGTTGAAGGGCGAGAGGGTGGCGCCGCTGTTGCGCAGCTGAGTGGAGCGGGCCCGCACGGTGAAGGGCCGCTCGGGAAAGTCGCGGGCGAAAACGACGCCGTGGAAGGCCGGCTCGGGCTGGTTGAACATGGGGAAGCGGTCGGGATGGTCGGCCCACGGGAACCGGCCGCCGTCCACGATGGCCCCAC
>JARLGS010000224.1 GCA_031292695.1 Mycobacterium sp.
GAGTCCGTCGTCTGCCTGCCTGGCGTCGAACACCGGCGGCACCTTCTCGGTGACGGCCCAAGTCGGCAGCACCGCCGTCGTGTGCACGGGCGCGGTCATCGGACTCGAGAAGGATCAATTCAACGTCATCCAGATGGGCTCCGTACCAGTCGTCAAGCAGTTGGAGATGCTCATCACGCCGACGTCGACACCCACGGCGCCGCTGCAGATGTTCGCCGTCGGGAACTTGCTGACCCTCGACTTCACTCGCCCGGCGCTCACTGCCGGGGCACAGCAAGGCACCATCACCTTCACATCCGTCTGTGCCGGGGGCAACGGAGGCCTGCCATTCCAGTTCTCGGCCGGGTTCACCTCGAGCGACGTCACCAAGCATTTCTCGCTTGAAACCGACTCGAGTGACCTCGTCCTTTACACCTGCCGCTTTACGCCGAGGTACGCGAACGCGGCCGACACGGGCTTCTACGCCGACATTCCGCCGATCTACGTGCGCGTCGTCCCGCTGCGCGCGCTGAAGGTCATCGGCGACCTCCCGAAGCCGGTGATGAACACCACCACCGAGCCGACGTTGTTCACGGTCAACATCACCAACCCAGTCACCACCGCCGGCGATGATCTCGTCGTGTCCCTCACCTGCGACGGCGCCACGAGCCAGGTACCCACGGTGACCGGCGTGTCGGGCGGTGTCACCAACGACCCGACGGCGCTGACGGTCACCTTCACGAATGCGAACACGGATCCGGCTGTGTTCACGATTCAAGCGCCACCAGTGGCCGACGGCGCGGCTGGCCTGGGCATGTGCAGCTACACTCTGTCGGGCTCATTGTCGTCTCAATTCCAATCCGGCGAAGACACGTCCTTCCCGATCCTGATCGGTCGCCCGATCCAGTTGGCGGCTCGACTGACGAACCCGACCACCACCATCATCGCCGGCACTTCGCTGTCGTTCGCCCTGGCAGCGGCGGAGGGCGAGACTTGGGTGGCGAATGATGCCGACTACTACTGGCCTCAGCTCCACTTCGAGATGTCGATCGGGTCGACGGTCTACTGGTACACCGATGATCGGCTGAGTGGTGAATCCACGTTCAGCGCAATAGCACCCCCGTACGTCGGCCAGGCGAAGCTGCACATCTTCCTCACGCCGTATGGGGATCGCCCGTCGACCGACGCCTTTCGCTTCCTGCCGATCGCGGACGTCGAGTTCACCGTCGTCGCGCCAACGCCGATCGTACTGGCGTACCCGACCGACGTCCTGCCGATTGGGACGGAGTCCTTCCAGGTGACGGCGACGGCGCCGGCGGATGCCTCCGCGACCAACCAGGTCGTCTTCTCCATCGGGTGCACGGCCACTCAGCCCGGCAATGTGATCGCGCAGACACGCGTGTTGGGCGCTGCCCAGTACATCGACTTGTCCTCCGTCACTTGGACCACCGTCGGCCAGACGACGACGTTCGAGGTCAAGATCCTCGGCTTCGATGGCAACACGACCAGCCAGCGCACGTTCTGCCTGCCGGCCGTCAACGATGTCGATGGCAACACGCTCCCGCAGTACTCGCTGCCGGACGTGTTCTTCGTCGACTCTACCGCCCAGGTCCAGCTCGGCATGGTGCTCACCAGCAGCCAGGTGGTGATCGATCAGCAAGTGGGCGTCAGCCTGACGACCACCGCGACTGTCGTCGTCAACCAGCGCGAGTTCGGCGACCTGCCCGATCCGCGCGACTGGTCGGTCGCACCGACGATGCACACGGAGAGTGCCACGGGTGCGTCGGGCCGAGCGCCTGCAGGCGACCGCAAGAGAGCGGAGAAGACAATGTCCACCGATGGCTTGAAGGTCTACGTGGATTGTCTGCCGGCGACGTGCTCGCAGGCGTCCGTGGCCGTGAACCAGGAGGACTATCTGGCCGTCAACCACTTCCCGTCCGACCAGATATGGATCCAGGGTGTCTCGGCCGGCACGGTCGAGTGCTCGTTCCGACTGGATCCCTCGTCGGCCGACCCGAAGCATTTCCTCATGCCGGCTCCGTTCACGCTGACGGTGCTGCCGGTGTTGAGCTTCACGATTACCGCCGATGGCGGCCTCACGCCGGTGCCGGTGTCGACCGGCGGCAATGCGGTGGTGTCGCAGCCGGCGCTCCTGCCCTGGTCGCCCAATGCCCAGAGCATGACGTTCAACTTTCAAGTGGCGGCGCCCGGTCGGGAGAGTCTGCTCGGTCTCATCTGCTTCCGAAACAACGCGCAGACCTTTCGATTCGACATCCCGGCGACTGGTGCCGCCACTGCGAGCAACGGCGATCCGGCTCCGAATCCGCTGCCGCCGTACTGCGATGACATCGGCGGCTACTGTGCGTTCGTCCAGTTCAATGCCGACACGACCGAGAGCGGCATCTTCCCGGTGACCGTGCAGCGACCCAACGTTGGCCCGGCGGTGGTGACCACCGTCTGCCACTTCAGCAGCGGTGTGGCCGGCATGTACGACCCGGCGACGTACGCGTGGACCGTCGGCGAGGCTGTGGCGATCCGCGTGTGGGTCGATGGCGACGCGACGAACATCTTCACCGGCGCCTCGTCGCCCCAGGTACTGGTCGCGCCCATCAGCCTGCCAGCCGAGTCCACTTGCGTGTGGACGGTCGCCTGTGTCAGCACCAACCCGGCGGCCGCGGTCACGTGGGATACGAATCAGCTGGTCCTGGGCTCAGGCGCGTCGCCGAGCACGGAGAACAGTGGGCCGACGGTCACCGCCACTCAGCCGGGCAATGTCACGTGCACGTTCACGCCGAGTCCGTCGTCGCCCGAGACGGCCAACTTCATCACGCCGAGGTACGAACCGACATCGACAGAACGAAACGGACACGTGCGAGTGGAGAGAGTCGGCCGCACACCCAGCCGGCGCCACGGGCCGCGCTCCTGTTGCTCATGCCGTATTCGCTGTCTCGTGGGCCGCCCATTTGTTCTTTGTCTGTTTGAAGCTGCGGAAGCAACAGGCATTGACAAAAGCGAAGCGAACGCGACAAATGCAATGCAGCTAGAAAGATGCGCGATGCGATACGATGTGCGCGGCTGCGTGCGTGGTCCCGAGGACGCCTGAAGCGCCTTGCTTACGCGCCTGAGGCCAGTAGC
>JARLGS010000225.1 GCA_031292695.1 Mycobacterium sp.
ACCGTTCCTCCAGCGTCTCGAGGCTGAAGGACCGCAGGGCGCGACGCGTGGATCGGCGCAAACGAACCGAAAAAAGGGGCATCGTGAAATCCTGTGTCAGTCGTGAACCTGGAGCTGGTCAGGGAACCTCGAATCGCGGTGCTGCGCCGCTGTTCGCGTTCAGCGACAAGCGGCCGATGTCATTGAATGCCAAGTGATAACGACGAATGCGCCATTGATCGATGGTCTGAATTCGTGGACGCCGATCTCGCCGTTGAAGATTATCGAAAACGTCGCCGCCGCAAGCGTGGCGAGGTTTCAACGCGATCAACTCATCAAAGTGCGTTACCGTTGGTACCACCGGTCCCGAGACCGTATTGCAGCGCGAAGAGTCCGGCGTCGGTGTCGTCAACGTAACCGTCGCCGTTCATGTCCCCCCCGCTGAAGTCCTGACCGGACTGGGCTGGCGCGTAGTCCAACGCCAAAATGCCCGCCCCGTTGTCGTCGACCGTACCGTCCAGCGTGAAGTCACCGTTGTAGGTGTATTTCACAATCACATCGTTGGCGCCCAGCGTCAGTGTGCTGGTCCCGGCCGGCCAGGTCGCGTAAGACCCGTTCGGCAGGTTCCCGTTCACGGCGATTCCCAGCGTCGTGTACTCGTAACCGTTGCTCGCCGCCGCCGCGGCCGCGGCGGAGCTGGTCAGCCCGCTGGTCCCGTCCCACGTGCCGCCGGCGCCGCCCCCCGCGGCCACGTCACGAGCCGCGTTGGCCGCGACCTGGATCGTCGACAACTCGCTACCACCGTTCTGAATGATCAGGTCGTTATCGACCAGGTCGAACTTGCTCGTACCGTCGATCGAGAACGTCGGAACCGATCCACCCAACGAGTCGAGCACGATCACGTTGTGGTTCGTGTGCGTCCGACCAGTGCCCACGCTCGGTACCGTGATGCTCGCGCCGGCCGTCAGCCTGATGCCGCCAAGATGCACGAAGCCCACCGTCGCCGGCTGGATCGTCAACTGCGCAGACACGCCGCTCGCCACGATCGTCGGCGAGTCACTGCCTGGATCGCCGATGATCGTCGCCGAACCCGTCACCGAAAGCGTCTTCGTGCTCGCGTTCCACGTCGCAGCACTCCCTGGTGCCAACCACGACGGCTGAGACGCCACCGTCAGCGTCAGCGGCGTTATCCCCAGAATCGGGTTGCTGCTGCTCTCCGTGCTGCTCGATATCACAATCGGTGACGCCCCGTTGTTGATCCGGATGCCGGACGTCACCCCACCGAACATACCGATCACCTGCGACGTGCCCCCTGCCGACACGCCCGATGACACCGTGAAACTGCCGAAGTCGATCGCGTCCAAAGCAAGCGCTGCCGAGTACGCACCCGGAACGTGGATCGGACGCACGTTCGACACCTCGTTGTTCGTTCCACCACTCACGCTTTGCAGCGCACCGTTGCTCGCACCTGTCCCCGCGCTCCAACTGTACGCGGCCGACGGACTCGTCGACGGCGTCGCCAGCGTCGACGACACGAAACTGATCGGCAACGTGCTCGAACCTGCCGACAACAACGTAAACGACAGACTGCTGATACCGTCCGAAGCCGTCAGGCTCGTGATCGTGTGGCTGCCGTCCACCGTACCCACCGGCGCGAGCTGCCCCACCACTTCGTAGTAGACCGTCTCCGAAGCCGTCACCTGCAGGCTACTCGTGAACGGACCCGTCGGACTCGCGCTCGCCAGTACCTCAAGGTTCA
>JARLGS010000226.1 GCA_031292695.1 Mycobacterium sp.
GCTGACCCGGAGCCGGCCGCGCCGGCCGGGGATGTGCCCGCGACCGACGCCGAATAATCGCTGCATGCTCGGAGTCATCGGGGGCAGCGGTTTCTACACGTTCTTCGGCGACGACGCGCGCACCGTCACGGTGGAGACGCCCTATGGCGCTCCGAGTGCACCGATCACCGTCGGGGCAGTGGGCGGGCACGAGGTGGCGTTCCTGCCGCGGCACGGGGTCAACCACGAGTTCTCACCGCACACCGTGCCGTACCGGGCCAACATGTGGGCGCTGCGGTCGTTGGGGGTACGCCGGATTTTCGCGCCGTGTGCCGTGGGTAGCCTGACCGCCGACCTCGGCCCCGGCTCGGTGGTGGTGCCTGATCAGCTGGTCGACCGCACCCGCAGCCGGGAGGACACGTACTTCGATTCGAGTGGCATCCACGTCGGGTTCGCCGACCCGTACTGCCCGACCTTGCGTGCCGCGGCCGCCGAGCAGCCCGGTGTCGTCGACGGTGGCACCATGGTGGTGATCCAGGGGCCACGGTTCTCCACGCGGGCCGAGAGCCGGTGGTACGCCGGACAGGGGTTCACCTTGGTGAACATGACCGGTTACCCCGAGGCGGTCCTGGCCCGCGAACTTGAGATGTGTTATGCGGCAGTAGCTTTGGTGACCGATCTGGATTCGGGGATCGATGCGGGGGAGGGTGTGACGGCGGTCGACGTGTTCGCCGAGTTCGAGCGGAACCTACCCATGTTCAAGGCTCTGGTGCAGCAGGCGGTGGCGCGGGTCCCGGCCGAGCGCACCTGCACCCACTGTCTGGCCCACGCCGGGGTGAAGTTGCCGTTCGAGCTGCCCTGATCGGGTAGCCACTTGACACGCGTCAAGTCGGGGTGTCAATACTGACAGGGTGACTTCCCGCATCTGCGAACAGCTCGGCATCGACTTTCCGCTCTTCGCCTTCAGCCACTGCCGCGACGTGGTCGCCGCGGTGACCAACGCCGGTGGGTTCGGCGTGCTGGGTGCCACCGCGTACACCCCTGACCAATTGGACCGGGAACTGGCGTGGATCGACGATCACGTCGGCGGCCGGCCGTACGGCGCGGACATCATCGTGCCGGCCAAATTCGAGGGCAAGGGCGAGAACCTCTCCGACGGCCAGCTCGCCGACCGAATCCCTTCGGAATACCGGGAATTCGTCACCCAACTGCTGGTCGACCACGGCATCGAGCCCGAGGTCAGGCCGCGCACCGGCGGGTCGGTGCTGTCCGGTAACACCGGCCCCGAGCTACTCGAAGTGGCGATGAGCCACCCGATCAAGCTGATCGCCAATGCACTTGGCGTGCCGCCGGACTACATGATCGACGCGGGGCGTGCGCGGGGGATTCCGGTGGCCGCCCTGGTGGGCGCGAAGGAGCACGCGGTCAAACAGGTCGCCGCCGGAGTGGACCTGATCGTTGCACAGGGCACCGAGGCCGGTGGGCACTGCGGTGAGGTGTCGACGCTGGTGGTGGTCCCTGAGGTCATCGAGGCAATCAATGACGCGGTCCCGGTGCTGGCCGCCGGAGGCATCGTCACCGGACGGCAGATGGCGGCCGCGGTCGCGTTGGGCGCCGCCGGAGCGTGGACGGGCTCGGTGTGGCTGACCACCGAGGAGGCCGAGACCGCGCCGGCTACCAAACAGAAGATGCTGGCCGCCACTTCGCGCGACACCGTGCGGTCGGCAGGCCGGACCGGAAAGCCGTCACGGCAATTGGTTTCGGACTGGACCGACGCGTGGACGCCGAAAGACGGCGGCCGCAAGCCACTTCCGTTGCCGCTGCAGAACATGCTGAGTGAACCGGTGCTACGCCGAGTCGATCGGCTTGCCGCACAAGGGCATCCAGGTGCGCAGCAGCTGGCCACGTACTTCGTCGGTCAGGGCGTCGGGCTGATGAACAAGGTCAAGCCGGCCCGCGAGGTGGTGCGCGAGTTCATCGAGGACTACCTGTCCGCCACCGAACGGCTGAACCGCTCGCTGCCCTAGCGGCTACTGCTCGATGGCGCGGCGGCCGGGGCCGAGTTGACGGCGGTCGTCCGCGGCGTCGAGCGTGGCGTTGCTGCTGCCGCTGAGCGCGGTGTGGTCGACGGTCCCGAGGGTCGCCGTCGGTGCGGAGTGCGGCTGGTTCATCTGCGGTGGGATGCGGTGCAGGTCGACAACCGGGCCGGCGCCCTGGTTCAGGCTCGGGTTGATGTTCTGAGCGGGCCCCGACGACTGGGCCTGTTCGGTGTCGTGCACGGTGGTCCGCGCCGTGCGGCGCAGCGTGAAGGTGATCTCCTCGAATTCCTCGATGACCTTCTGCGCCGAGCGAAATTGCTGAACCGACGTGTCGATCACGCGGTCGACCACCGGTGCCACTGGCGCTACCAGCGGACGCAGTAGGCGGGCCGCAACCTTGCCGAGATCCGGCAGCCCAGGAAATGACAAGCCGCCGGCCGGCTCCGACGACGCCGGCACCGGCAGGTTCTCGGTCGTGGTGGCTGCCACGGGAACAATCTCTGCAGAGACGACCGGATCGGCTGTGGCGCTGTCTGTTTCGGTTGCCGGCGCGGCGCCGGCGGTCAGCGAGCGTGACTCCGCGTCCGGAAATGTCATCAGCTCATCCCAATCCGAGTACGTCGGCAGCGCCCGCGGAGCGGACGGCCTCAGTACCTCGGTGGCCGGGGCCGGAATCGCCGGCTGCACGGGTTCACCGGTGAGGGCTTCGGCCACCCGCTGGCGGTGGTACTGGCGGTTGATCTCCGCGTCGGACTCCAACGCGAGGCGCATGGCCGCCAACTGGTGTTCGGCCTTCATGATCTCGGCTTGGGCACGCACCTCGGCCTGCTTGACGGCGATCGCAGTCTCGGCGCGCAGCTCGGCCCGGAGCCGGGATTCGTCGTGGCGCTCGCGGATCGTCCGATCCTGCCGGGCGTGCAGCAGCATCGGCAGGAGGTACAGCAGGACACAGACACCGACGACCGCGATCCGGGCGACCAGGGCTGCGGGCGTCTCGGTCGTGTAGCCGGTCATCGCCATCCAGCGGGCGCCGAATCCGCGGTCGGAGCCGACGCCGGCGGCGTCCCGGGCGGCCGTGACCGCATGCTCGGCACCGGCGATCTGGGCGTCGAGAGCCGGGGCCTGCTGGTCCCGGGTGGCCAGCGCCGCATCAAGCTCGTGCTGGTTCTGCTCGAGGATGTCCTGGGTGTTCCGGGTGATTTGGCCGTCACCGGGCACCCCGGTGATCGGCTGCTGGGGGCACGACGGCGTCGGGTGGTATTCGCACCGGGCCACCACCTGGGCCTCGTCGCGCCGCCCGCGGGCCGCGTCAACGGTCGTGTCCAGTGCACCCCGCGTCGCGCGCAGGGCATTGAGCTGAGTCTGGGCCGCAGCCACTGCCGGTACGGTCGCGGAGCGGGCCGCTGCCTCGGTGTCCATGCGCAGGGAGATCGCATTGCTGAACAAGGTCATCGCGGCGAGCTCACCGACCAGGAGGCCGATCGCGACGGCCAGTGCCGCCCGGCCGCCAAAACCTCGCGCACTGCTGACGGTGCTGCGGATGGCAGCGACCACCAACAGGCCGAAGATCA
>JARLGS010000227.1 GCA_031292695.1 Mycobacterium sp.
CCGGACCCCCATGCGTCGGCGAGTACCACCAGATCCAGGGTGTGCACCGGCTTGATCTTCAGCCACCCGGCGCCACGCCGGCCCGCCTCATACGGTGCCGCAGGACTCTTGGCCATCACGCCTTCGTGCCCGGCGGTCAGCGTCGCGCCCAGGAAGTGTTGGGCCACAAGCGGATCGGCGGTGATGGTGCGCTGTACGCGGAGTTCAGCTGGGACTATGCCGTCCAGCACGGCCAGACGCTGGGTGGCCGGTTGGTCCAGCAGATCGGTGCCGTCGCGGTGCAGGATGTCAAAGAAGAACACTGACAACGGCTGGGCTGCGTCGCCGGAACGTTTACCGATGCGGGACGCGGTCACCTGGAATCGGTGGGGGCGGCCATCCGGGCGCATGGCCACGGCCTCGGCATCGGCGATCAGGTCGGTGACGGGCAGCGCGAGCACAGCATCGACCACGTCCGGCAGCCGGGAGGTGACGTCGTCGAGGCTGCGGGTGTAGATCGACACCGCGGTGCCGGCCCGGTGAATCTGCAGCCGAACTCCGTCCAGCTTGGTCTCGAATATCGCGGTACCACCGAGCTTTTCGATGGCGTCGTCGACACTGGTCGCAGTCTGGGCGAGCATCGGGCCCACCGGGCGGCCGACGGTGAGAGCAAAGCGCCCCAGACCGTCGGCGCCCTCGGCTACCGCTGTGGCCGCGACCTCGGCGAGACTGCCGCCGAGCATCGCGGCCCGGCGGACGTCGGCGGCGGGGACGCCTGCGGCCCGTGCCACGGCATCGGCCATCACCCCGGCCAGGGCACCTTGACGCAGTCCGCCGCTGAGCAGCCTGCGCAGAAATGTCTGCTCGGTGTCGGTGGTCGCGCCGAACAGCTCGTGGAGCAGCTCGGTGCGCTTTGCAGTCGAACCGCGGCCGGCGACCGCCTTGATGGCCGACAGCCTGACATCTACGTCGACGACGGTCAGTGTGGCGTCAGCGACGGGTGCGGGCAGCGAGCGCAGCGAGGCCCAGCCGACACCGATCTGCCGCTGAGGCAGATCGCCGGACAGCCAATCGACGACGATCCGCAGGGTGGGCCGATCGTCGGCCGCGGTGGCGAGCAGCGCTGCGATCCGCGCGATCTTCGCCGACCGCGCCGACTCGCCGCCGACCGCGGCAGAGGCCATCGCGATGTCGTTGAGCAGCACCAGATCAGCTTGGCACGGGGGTCCGACAGTTCTCGGGATCAGGAGGCGACCGTGAAGGACACGGAGTGCCAGCCCGTGGCGCCGTCGGGCATCGCGTCGGCCTGATCCGGCGTCTGCACCGTGCCGGCGCCATCGGTGGCGCGCACCGTGATGTGGTGCAAGCCTGTCTGCTCCGCCTGCCAGGGCAGGCTCCACAGCCGCCAGGTGTCGTTGGAGTAGTTCGCCCCGAGCTGTGCCGGTTGCCACTGGCCGGTCCCACCCGGTGGGTCAATGCGAACCTCGACCGCCCGGACGCCGCGGTGCTGTGCCCAGGCCACGCCGCCGAAGGTCACCGGGCCTCGTGCTATCCGGGCGCCGTCGCGGGGTACGTCGATGCGCGATTCGGTCTTGATCGGCCCACGCGCCGACCAACCCAACTTGGTCCAATAGGCCTGGGCCCGATCGAATCTGGTCAATTCCAGATCGACGAGCCATTTGGTGGCCGACACGTACCCGTACAGCCCGGGGACCACCAGTCGGGCCGGGTAACCGTGCTCGGTCGGCAGCGGATCGCCGTTCATGGCGACGGCGAGCAGTGAGTCGCGATCGTCGGTCAGTGCCTCGATCGGGGTGCCAGCGGTGAATCCGTCCACCGAAGTGGACAACACCATGTCCGCATCGGGATGAACACCGGCCCGGGCCAGCAGGTCCCGTACCCGGTAGCCGGTCCAGGTGGCGTTCGATATCAGGTTGCCGCCCACCGGGTTTGACACGCAGGTCAGGGTGACCACCCTGTCGACCGCTTCGAACTGCGCCAGATCGGCGAAGTGATAAGTGGTTTCGTGATCGACCATGCCGTGGATGCGCAATCGCCAGTCCTGGCGATCCAGTTGCGGGACCGCCAGAGCGGTGTCGATCCGGTAGAAGTCGGCGGTGGGCGTGATGAAGGGCGGCAGGTCGACGCCGGTCGGTTGGACTGCAGGGGGCACCGGCGACGCCGGCATTTTGGGGGCAGGGGGGACGTATGCGGTGCGGTCACCGGCGACGGATGACACCGCGCGGCCCAGGACGGTGCCGACCACTCCGGCGGCCGTGCCCGCCGCCAGCAGCGCGACCGCGGTCAGGGTGTGCCGCCGGCCCGGATCAGGTGTGGGGCTCTCGGTAGGAGGTTCGCGATGGCGCTCGGAGGTCAGTAGGCGCAATACAGCGATTCCGGCCGCGGCGCCGACGATAGACGGCACGATGTCGACTGGCCGGGCGCCGGTGCGGGTCAGTACTGCGGCACTGCCCATGAGCCCGGCCAGGCCGATCGCGATGGTGCCGACGGGTATTCGCCTGGTCTCGAATTGTGCTGTCACAGCGGCGATCACAGCGATGACCGCGAGCACCGTCGTGGACAGGAACAACTTGTCGTTGGTGCCGAAATTGCTGATCGCCCACTCTTTGACCGGCCCGGGCGTCAGATCGATGATCGCGGAGCCGACCGCCGTGCGCGGATCGGCGTGCGGCCCGAACGGAACCGCCAGCAGCAAGGCGACCCCGAGCGCGACGGCAGCCGCCGCCAGCCCGGCCAGGAGTCGGTGTCGGTCGAGTCGGCGTGCCACCTCGCCACGGTACTGCGCAACCGGCTCGGAAGGGCTGACGAAAGTGTGACGCGACCTGGACGAGGTTTACATTTCTGGTCGAATTTGCAAAGGTGACCCCATGGAAATCTCAGGCAAGAAGGCCATCGTTGTCGGCGGAGCGTCGGGCTTCGGCCGGGCCACCGCGGAGGCCCTCGTCAAGGCCGGCGCCAGCGTCGCCATCCTGGACCGGCCGCAGTCCGACGGAAAGGCCGTCGCCGCCGAGATCGGCGCCACCTTCCACGAGGTCGACGTCACCGACTTCGCGGGCACGGAGACCGCATTGCAACAGGCCGTCGACGAGCTCGGCGCGCTGCACATCATCGTCACCACCGCCGGCGGCGGCATCGGAGAGCGCACCGTGAAGAAGGACGGCCCGCACAGCCTGGACTCGTTCCGTTCGACCATCGATCTGAACCTGATCGGCTCGTTCAACATCAGCCGCCTGGCGGCCTGGCAGATGAGCAAGCAGGAACCGGTCGACGACGAGGCCGAGGAGCGTGGCGTCATCATCAACACCGCGTCGATCGCCGCGTTCGAAGGGCAGATCGGGCAGGTGGCCTACACCGCGTCCAAGGCCGCCATCGCCGGCATGTGCCTCACGATGGCCCGCGATCTGGGCAGCCTGGGTATCCGGGTGCTGGCCATCGC
>JARLGS010000228.1 GCA_031292695.1 Mycobacterium sp.
GATCTCGTCCGAGTCGATGATCTTGATGGTGAACGGCACCTTGCAGTCGGAGTTCTTCACGATGTTCTGGCCGACGCGGTTGACGTACTCGACCACCACCGGATCGGTGATGAGGTGGGCGGATTTTTCGATCTCCATGGAGTACTGCTTGCCGGTGCCGATCTCCCAGTTGGTGGAGTACCAGTTGGTGACGCCGCGCCCGCCGATGTTGCGCGTGCCGATGGCATCCACGTCGTCCTCGCTGCCCTTCTTGATGTGCGGGTCGAGCGCCTCGCCGGGGGAGGGAAGAACATCGGTCTTTGCAGCCTCGGCGCTCTTGGCGGCCAGCGGTTTGGATGCGGTGTCAGGCTTGCTGTCGGTCTTAGTGTCTGGCTGAGCTGCGGCCGGAGGGGTTGCCGCGGGCTGGCTCGTCGTCGAATCCGATGGCGTGGCCGTCGCAGGGGTGGCCGCAGGGGCCGTCGAGGAAGGCGCGGGTTGCTGCGCGTTGACGCCGGTGGCGGCGGCAAGCAGGGCCGCGGCAAGCAGGACGGCTAGACCGATCTGGGTTCCAGGACGCATAAGGTTCTCCGCAGGGGGCCGCGCTGCCTGCGAACGGACGCGCCCCCACACTCTGTTAGACGTAGTATGCGCCATTTTGTTGTGCCGCGTGCCGCGCCTGGGGTTGGCGGGCGCGCCCTGCTACCAGGTGTTGTAGGAGCTGCCGTCGGTCGCCGTCACCTGCGCGCCGGAGTGTACGTCGTCGATGCCGCCGGAGTCGGTCTGGTCGATGGAGCTCAGCGTGTCCGACTGGGCGGTGATCCAGGTGTCGGTGCGGCCCGTGATGGGGTCTTTGGGGACGACCTTCAGGTAGCCGTCGCCGACCAGGTCCTCCAGCGATTGCGGCGCCTTCTGCTTGTCCACCGTATACGATCCGATGGCCGTGCGCATCACCTGCAGGTCTTCGCGCAGCACGGCCTCCTTGGCGGCCTGCACGTTGCGGGTGTAGATGGGGATGGCCATGGTGGCCAGAATGCCGATAATCAACATCACAATCATCAGCTCCATCAGCGTAAAGCCGGAGTCGAGGGTCGATCTGCGAGGTGCGAGGTCCGTGGGCGGCAGGCGTCTGGCAGGCAGC
>JARLGS010000229.1 GCA_031292695.1 Mycobacterium sp.
AACCGGTCCGCCGCTGCCGACCGGGCAAACTGTCGTCCCATGGCGACCGACAACTTGCCGATCCCACGATTGCTCCCCGACCAACGACATCCAACACCAGATAGGCACAACCCTCGTCGGAAACGAGTCCAAGGCGTCCCAAACGCAATTTCTTGACCCAAGAACTCGGGAATGCTTGCTTGCACCAGGAGCCGTGCAGGGATGCAACCCACACATCCAGGTACCTCTCCGGGCTGGTCGGTGGACCCGAAGCGGACGGGACTATAAGTCGTCCGCCTCAACTTTCATAACGGAAATGTCGTATGGGGTTCATGTTTTTGCGCGAATCCATCAAGGCCTATCAGGAGCGCGATCCGGCGGCCCGCTCTGCGCTGACGGTGTTTCTTTGCTACCCGGGGTTGCATGCTCTGATCTGGCACCGGATTGCCCATGCGATATGGCGGACTCATTTGTATTTGCCCGCACGGCTGTTTGCCCATCTGGGACGGTTTTTGACAGGCATTGAGATTCACCCGGCGGCGCGCATCGGGCGACGGCTGGTCATCGACCACGGCATGGGCGTGGTGATCGGCGAAACCGCCGAAATCGGCGACGATGTCACCCTCTACCACCAGGTCACGCTGGGCGGCACCTCGCTGGCCCACGGCAAGCGGCATCCGACCATCGGCAACAATGTCATCATCGGCGCCGGCGCCAAGGTGTTGGGCAACATCACGGTCGGCGCCGATGCCCGGGTCGGCTCCAACGCCGTGGTGCTGGAGCCGGTGCCGCCGGGCAGCACGGTGGTGGGCATCCCGGCCCGACCGGTGGAGCGCAAGCCGACGCACGACCCGGCGCCGCCGTTCGACGCCTACGGCACCCCGGCGGAGGGCGTGCTGGACCCGCTGCTGCGCGACATCGTGCAGATGCGGGTGGAACTGACCGAACTCGAGGCGCGGGTGGCACGGCTCTCGGCGGCGCCGGCCCGTCCGACGCGCCCGGGTGCCAAGCAGACCGCGGCGGAGTAGGAGGAGCCATGCAGCTTTCCACCCGGACCCGCTATGCGGTGATGGCGATGGTCGAACTGGCCTGCCACGAGCAGGCCGGGCGCAACGTCCCGGTCACCCTGGCGCAGATCGCCGCCAGCCAGCAACTGAGCCTGTGCTATCTGGAACAACTGTTCGGCGGGCTGCGCCGGGCGGGGCTGGTGCTGTCGGCCCGCGGCCCCGGTGGCGGTTACCGGCTCGGCCGGCCGGCGGCGACGGTGACGGTAGCGGAGATCATCGATGCCGTGGACGAGCCGATCCACACCACCCGCTGCATCGGCGACATCGGCTGCATGGCGAGCCCGGACGGCGGCCAGACGCACTGCCGCACGCACGAGTTGTGGAGCGAACTCGGTCAGCACATCAGGCTGTTCCTGTCCGCCGTCAGCCTGGCCGACGTGGTGCAAGGGCAGGTCGCCGGGCATACCGGCCGGCTGCTTCTGCCGGAGGAGACATGACCTATCTCGACGCCAACGCGACCGAGACGCTGCGCCCCGAGGCGCGCGCGGCGGTGCTGGCGGCGCTGGACGGCGGGGGCAACCCTTCGTCGGTGCATGCCGCCGGGCGGAGCGCGCGGCGCCTGCTGGAGGAGGCGCGGGAGACGATCGCGGCGCGTTTCGGGGGACGGCCGTCGGACCTGGTGTTCACCTCCGGCGGCACCGAGGCCGATGTGCTGGCGGTGCACGCGCTGGCGACGGGCCGGCGGCTGATCGTGGGGGCGACCGAGCACGACGCGGTGCGCAGCGCTACCCGCGGTGCCGCCATGCTGCCGGTGGACGGGGCCGGGGTTGCCGACCTGGAGGCGCTGCGGCGCTTGCTGGCATCAGGGGGCCCAGCGCTGGTCTGCCTGATGCTGGCCAACAATGAGACTGGCACCTTGCAGCCGGTGGCCGAGGCGGCCCGGCTGTG
>JARLGS010000024.1 GCA_031292695.1 Mycobacterium sp.
CACCGCCAACGCGAACGTGATGGCGCTGTACCTGTGGCACATGGTGCCGGTGGTAATCGTCGCGTTCGTCGGCTATCCCGCGGGACTGATACCGCAACCGCATGAGGGAACGGCGGCCTGGTGGCTGGTCCGGCTGGAATGGATCGCCATCCTGAGCCTGGTCACCGCGGTCGAGATAATTCTGCTGTGGTCGCTGCGACGCTTCTTCGCGGCCCCGCTGCCCATGCTTCGCGTGCCGCTCAGCGATCGCCGGGCCGAGATCGTCATGCTTACCGGCGCCCTGCTGGCTGCCGGCGGCCTGCACTGGCTGGCCCAGGTGGGCTTTGCCCCCGACGGGCGTTTCTCCTGGTTGACCGCCATGATTTTCGCCGGCGGGGTGCTCCTGGTGGCGTTGCGCCCCAAGCAGGAGGTTGCTCAGCGACTTACGGCCCCTTGACAGGGGACGTAGTGCCCTGGTCGGGGGCGATATCGAGGCGAAAGATTTCCTCAGGTTCCGAGTAATTTGAGCGTCCGGACCTGACGGAGACAACGTCGCTAAGGGAGTGCGCAGATGTTAAACAGCCTATCGGTCCACAGCAACCCTCAGCAGCTCGCGCAGGATGCCGAGCTATTGAAGGAATCCGGTGTGCACAAGCTCGTCGTCACAGACCGCGACGGCAACTGCTTAGCGTTCGTCTTGGCCTGGGACAGCTTCCACTATGACCCCGAAACCGACACCTACGTGTGCGTTGCCGACGCTGACGGCAGAGAACTCATGACCATGTACACCGCCGGTGAAGTCAAGTCAGCGCCTGGCGAGAACATGTATGTCGTCACTGCACCGGATAAATTCAGTGGAGAGCGTCGCAGGCCCTGCTGACCTACCCGACACGGGGCAATCTCCGCCCTTGAGCGTCACTTCGCGACGGTTATGATAGACCGTCCGTACGGTTAGTTGCGCCGAAGGGTTGAAGATGCCCAGATCGCCTGGTCGACGTGGCGAGATTCTCGACGCGTTTGTCCGCTATGTCGCCGAACGTGGTTACGACAGAACGAATATCGGCGACATCGCCGACGAGCTTGGCATGTCCAAGGGCACCATCGTTCATCACTTCGGGACCAAATCGCAGATGCTGCGGGAGCTTGAAGAAACCCACCTGGCGCGCCAGCTCGACGTGCTACGGATGGTGTGGGATCGCCTGGCCGCGCCGCACGAACGCATCGCCGCGATCATTTACGCCTCCGCAATGCTGCAGGTGATCGCCCGCAACGCGACGGTGGCAAGCCAGCGCGAGGTGGTTCAGCTGTTCGACGACCCGGCGATGCAGCAAGTGCGTAAGTTGCGGGAACAGTTGCAAAACCTCGCGATTGACGAGATCCGTTCCGGGGTTGAGCGCGGCGTGTTCCGGGGCGTGGACGTCGAATTGGCGGCACTGCAGCTGTGGGGATCGCTCGAGTGGATGTGGGTGTGGTTCGATCCCGCCGATTTCCGGACACCCGAACAAGTCGGGGCCGCTTTTGTCGACGTGTTCCTCGGCGGACTGCTGCTCGACCGCCTGGGGCTTAGCAAGTGGGCGAACCCTTCCGCGGAGGTCGTCTCGGTGGTGCGCGAGTGCCTTACCGCGGTAACGGGTGCGACAGCTTGACCGCGTAGCAACAGAATGCATTGCGCAGGGCGGTAATTGGCTGTATGCGCTTCCAGCTGAAGCGCCAATCCGTCCGTGACCGGAGACAATTCCGACCGTACGCCGAATCGGTTGATCCGCGGGACGGTCCCTCCCAAGCGGCCTGCGGCTTCTTGCATTTGTTGACTGACCGTACGGTCTAATGCGATAGTTGCCGCGTGGCGCAAACGCGGGCGACATGGGGTCGGAGGGCCGGTGACCGAGGCCGTGGGTTGGCAGGATCACGCGGTCGGCCGGCGTCGGGACCACGCGCGACACCGGGGGGCGCACCAAGGACTGTTGCGCCGGGCTCTCGGGGTGAAAATCCGCGAACTGGCATCGTCGACCGAAATCTCGAAACACTTTCTGGTGAAACGTTTTTCGCGGCACGTCGGGCGGCCATAACGACGTCGACATGGACACGTACCGCGGGCGCGACGCGCCGAGTGTCGTCACGTCGGGGTCCGCGCAGATGACTATGCCGGACACCATTGCCGGCAAAATCGGCAACAGGATCCGACCAGGGGCGGAAGTGGCCGGCGGGTTCTTCCGCATGTGCGTGCTCACCGGCAAAGCCCTGATGAAGCCGTTCGAATGGCGTGAGTTCATCTGGGTTGGCTGGTTCCTCATGCGGGTCTCGCTGCTGCCCACTATCGCGGTGTCCATCCCCGAAACCGTGCTGCTCATCTTCACGCTCAACCTCCTGCTGGCCGAGATCGGTGCCGCCGACGTCTCCGGTGCTGGTGCCGCGATCGGTGCGGTCACCCAACTCGGCCCGATCGTGACGGTGCTGGTAGTCGCCGGCGCCGGGGGCACCGCCATCTGCGCCGACCTCGGCGCGCGCACCATCCGCGAGGAAATCGATGCGCTCGAGGTGCTCGGCATCGACCCGATCCACCGGCTGGTGGTGCCGCGCGTCGTCGCCTCGACGATCGTCGCGGTGCTGCTCAACGGCCTCGTGGTCGCCGTCGGCCTGGGGGGCGGCTACCTCTTCAGCGTGTACCTGCAGAACGTCTCGAGCGGTGCCTACCTCTCGACGTTGACATCGCTCACCGGCCTACCCGAGGTGGTGATCGCGTTTATCAAGGCCGCGACGTTCGGCCTGATCGCCGGTCTGGTCGGCTGTTACCGCGGGCTGATCGTTCGCGGCGGGTCCAAAGGTCTGGGCACCGCCGTCAACGAGACCGTGGTGCTGTGTTTCATCGCGCTGTTCGCGGTCAACGCGGCGCTGACCACCATCGGTGTCCGGTTCGGAACGGGGCGCTGAAATGGCGACGGCTGCCACGCTGCATGCCCGCTTCCCGCGGGCCACCCTCAGTCGATACGGGGAAGCACCGGCACGGGTTCTGGTCGAGATCGGCCAGATGGTCTGGTTCGCACTGACTGCCGTCGGGCAGATCCCCTTCGCGGTGCGCCGCTACCCAAAAGAGCTGCTGCGGATCGTTGCCCAGATGGGGATGGGTACCGGCGCGATGGCCGTGGTCGGTGGCACCGCCGCCATCGTCGGCTTCATCACCCTGTCCGCGGGCTCATTGGTCGCCATCCAGGGCTACGCGACGCTGGGCAACATCGGCGTCGAGGCCTTCACCGGATTTTTGGCCGCGCTGGTCAATGTCCGGTTCGTGGCGCCCGTGGCCGCCGGTCAGGCGCTCGCCGCGACGGTCGGCGCCGGCGCCACCGCCGAACTGGGCGCCATGCGCATCAGCGAGGAGATCGACGCGCTCGAGGTGATGAGCATCCGGTCGGTCGCCTTCCTGGCGTCCACCCGGGTGGTGGCGGGTCTCGTCGTCATCATCCCGCTCTACGCGTTGGCGATCACGCTGGCCTTCGTGTCCCAGCAGGTCACCACGGTTTTCTTCTACGGGCAGTCCGCCGGTACGTATAACCACTACTTCCACACATTCCTGCGCCTCAACGACGTGGGGTGGTCGTTTGCGGAGGTGATCCTGGTTGCGGCGGTCGTGATGACCACCCACTGCTACTACGGCTACACCGCCAGCGGCGGCCCGGTCGGCGTCGGTGAGGCGGTCGGCCGGTCGATGCGGCTGTCGTTGATCACGATCGTTATCGTGGTCGTACTGACCGCGATGGCGGTCTACGGCAAAAGCCCCAACTTCAACCTCACCGTGTAGCCGCCATGACGTCCCCGGTGAAGGAGAACCCGCCACGCATCCCGCCGTACAAGACGGCGGCCGTGGTGTTCTTGGTCGTCGCCGCGGTGGTGCTGGGGTTCGTATGGTTGCAGTTCCGGGGCGAGCTCACGCCGAAGACGACCCTGACTATGCTGGCTCCCCGGTCCGGCCTGGTGATGGACACAGGATCGAAAGTCACCTACAACGGAGTCGAGATAGGCCGAGTATCAAGCATTTCCGAGATTCAGCGTGACGGCTCGCCGGCTGCCAAGTTCCTTATGGACGTGAAGCCGAAGTACATCAACCTGATTCCCGCCAACGTGGACGCCAAGATCAAGGCGACCACGGTGTTCGGCAACAAGTACGTGTCATTGACCTCGCCGAAAAACCCTACGCCGCAACGCATCACCGCAAAGCAGGTGATCGATGCGCGGGCGGTGACGACCGAGTTCAACACCTTGTTCGAGACGCTCAACTCGATCGTGGAGAAGGTAGACCCGGTCAAGGTGAACCTGACGCTGGCCGCGGCCGCGCAGGCATTGACCGGCCTGGGCGACAAGTTCGGGCAGGCGATCGTCAACGGCAACGCCATCCTCAACGACATCAATCCGCAGATGCCGCAGATCCGCCATGACATTCAGCGGCTTGCGGCCCTGGGCGACACCTACGCCAACGCCGCGCCGGATCTGATCGACTCCCTCAACCACGCGGTGATCACGGCGCGCACGCTGCACCGCCAGGAAGCCGAATTGGACGCCGCGTTACTGGCCGCGACCGGGTTGGGTAATACCGGGGAAGACATCTTCCGGCGCGGCGGTCCCTACCTGCAGCGCGGGCTCGCCGACATGCTGCCCACCGCCCGGCTGCTCGACACCTACAGCCCCGAGATCTTCTGCACCATCCACAACTACTACGACGAAGAACCCGCGGCCAATGCGACGACTGGCGGCAACGGCTACTCGCTGAAAACCATGAGCGAGCTGACCTCGGGGTTGGGCGGCATTCTGACCCTCCCGGGGCTGGCCGGCACCGTGGCCACGGGGGGGCTCCTGGGGCTGGCCGGACTGGTCGGCGGGGCGCCGAATCCCTATGTGTTTCCGGACAATCTGCCCCGGGTGAACGCCCGCGGCGGGCCGGGGGGTGCGCCGGGTTGCTGGCAGGCCATCACCCGCGACCTGTGGCCCGCTCCCGAATTGGTGCTGGACACTGGCGCCAGTCTCGCCCCGTACAACCACCTGGACACCGGCTCACCGTATGCCATCGAATACGTGTGGGGCCGCCAAGTCGGGGACAACACGATCAACCCATGAAACTCACCGGCTCCGCTATCAAGCTCGGCATCGTCTCGTTGGTGCTGACGCTGATCACCGTCTCGATCGTTGTGGTGTTCGCCCAGATGCGCTTCAACCGCACCAACAGCTACAGCGCGGAGTTCAGCAACGGCAGCGGCCTGAAAGACGGCCAGTTCGTCCGCGCCTCCGGAGTCGAGGTCGGCAAGGTCAAAAAGGTGCGGCTGATCGACGGCGGCAGGCGGGCGCAGGTGGATTTCGCTGTCGACCGTTCGATACCGCTCTACCAGTCGACGACCGCCCAGATCCGCTACCTCGACCTGTTCGCCGACCGCTACCTGGAGCTCACGCGCGGCGAGGGTGAGGGCGCTGACCGGGTCCTGCCGCCGGGTGGATTCATCCCGCTGTC
>JARLGS010000230.1 GCA_031292695.1 Mycobacterium sp.
AAGAAGATGGGCATCAAGCGCGTCGAGCAGGACGAGCTGGCAGCGGCCAGCCACCGCAATATGGCCGCCGCTTACGACCGCGGCTTCTTCGACGATCTCGTCACTCCCTTCCTCGGGCTGTACCGGGACAACAATCTGCGCGGCGATTCCTCGACCGAGAAGCTGGCCAAGCTCAAGCCCGTCTTCGGGGTCAAGCTGGGTGACGCCACCATGACCGCGGGCAACTCGACCCCGCTGACCGACGGCGCGTCGGTGGCGCTGCTGTCCACCGATGAATGGGCCGCCGAGCGCAACATCCCGGTGCTGGCCTACTTCGTCGACTCGGAGACCGCCGCGGTCGATTTCGTCAACGGCAAGGACGGCCTGCTGATGGCCCCGACCTACGCAGTGCCGCGCCTGCTGGCCCGAAATGGCTTGACGCTGCAGGACTTCGACTTCTACGAGATTCACGAGGCGTTCGCCTCGGTGGTGCTGGCCACGCTCGCGGCCTGGGAGTCCGACCAGTACTGCAAGGAACGCCTCGGCCTGGACGGTGCGCTGGGCGCGATCGACCGTGCCAAGCTCAACGTCAACGGCTCGTCGCTGGCTGCGGGTCACCCCTTCGCCGCGACCGGCGGCCGGATCGTGGCCCAGCTGGCCAAGCAGCTCGCCGAGAAGAAGAAGCAGACCGGGCAGCCGGTCCGCGGCCTGATCTCGATCTGCGCGGCCGGTGGTCAGGGCGTGACGGCCATTTTGGAGGCGTAACACCCCGCGCTCGCCGAGCGATACCCAGAATGCCCCGTGCTTCCGTCTGCCCCCCGACCTGACGGAAGCACGGGGCATTCTCGTCTGAAAGCCGGTGCGGCGCCGCGGCGTCAGGCGATGCGTTCGCGGATGGCCGCCAGAAATGGCTGGGTGAGGGCGAGGAATTCGTCGGGCGCGGACGAGAAGGACACATGACCGGTGTTCAGCATCGCGAACTGGGAGCCGGCGATCGCGGCATTGGCGGCGCGTCCCGCCGACAGCGGGATGGCAACGTCGCGACGGCCCCAGATGATCAGCGTCGGCGCGGTCAGTTGCGCTGCGTGCGGTCCCAGATCGTGATCCGGCCCGGCGAAACTGCGCCACAGCGCGGCTGCCTGCAGACGTCCCGCAGTCGTGCTTTCGAGCTCCCGGGTGCGCTCGACGATCCTGTGGTCCAACGCGGTCTGCGGCTTCATGTAGGCCCGGATGAACAGAGGCGCGACCGTCTTCAACACCGCTGGTGTACCCATTACCCGGCAGAACAACCGGGTCGCAGCGTTCATCGGCATGAATCCGCCGGTCTGCGCCAGGACCAAGCCGGCTACCTGCTCCGGGCGGTTTATCGCCAGTCGCGCGGCTGCGAACCCACCCACGGAGTTGCCGATCAACAGCACCTTGGACACGCCCAGGTGGTCCACCAGGTCCTCGAGGGCGTCGGCGAACAACGGCGCACTCAAGCCGGCCGGGTCCGCGGCCGGCGCCGAGTCGCCGCAGCCGGGCCAGTCCAGCGCGACGACGCGGTAGTCCCGCGCCAACGTCGGGGCAATGGCATCGAAGTCGTGGTGACTGTGCAGTGAGGCGTGCAACAGGATCAGGACTGGGCCGTCACCGTGGTCCTGGTAGGTGAGAATTCCGGCTCGGGTCTGAACGGTAGGCATCGCCCCATGCTAAGCATTGATCGACCGGTCGGTCAATGAATGCCTCAATGGAAGTGCTAAACGGCTAGTATTCGTATCACGTTGGCCGACCAGTCGGTCAAACTGACGAACGGATGCCATGACGACAGGAATATCGCGGGCCGCGGCCAAAGAACGCACCCGTGAGGCGCTGCTGGACGTCGGTTTTGCTCTTGCGGAGACCACTGGTCTGGACAGCCTCAGCGTCAATGCCATCACCAGCGCGGCCGGAGTGGCCAAGGGCACGTTCTTTCACCACTTCGGTGACCGCACCGCGTACCTGGTGCAGCTGCACCGTCGTTTTCACGATCGGATCCTGGCTGATGTGCAGCGTGCCGTCGCCGGTCTGCCGTCAGGTCGCGAGCGCTTGGCGGCGGTATCCACCACCTATCTCAATGCCTGCCTCAACCAGCGTGGTGTTCGTGCACTGATCCTCGAAGCCCGGGCATTGGTCCCGATCCAGGACGAGATCACCCGGCGCAATGAGGCCACGGTGACGCTGCTGACCACCGATTTCGTCGCCCTGGGCTGGCCGGCTCCGGCGATAGCGGCCCGGCTGTGGATCGGCGCGACCGTCGAGTGCGCACTGCTGGAACTCGGCTTGGGTCACGCTGATCTGCGGGCCCGGGCCACCCTGGTCGACTTCGCGACGGCACCGCAGCCGACCTGACTCACGCGCCGTGGGCGAGGTCAGGTCTCGGTCAGGACCTTCGCCAGCACCGCGAGGTGGCTGCGGCCCGGATCGCGGGCGGCGGTCACCAGGGTCACCGGGCCGAGGGCCCGCAACTGCTCCAACGGCTTCGAGCCGGCGAGCTCCTGCCGGTAGTCGGTGGCGAACTGGTCGAACTCGTCGGGGTGGTGGTGATACCAGGTGCGCAGCCCGTTCGAGGGCGCGACCTCCGGCAACCACGTCCCGACCCGCTGGTCGTCTTTGCGAATTCCCCTGGGCCACAAACGGTCCACCAGGACTCGCGGCGGTTGGTCGGGGTTGACGGGGTCGTACACCCGGGCGGTGACGGTCATTTCGGGTCCTTGTGAATTGCCGCTGGCGGCGGCGGCTGCGTGAACAAGCTACCCCCGACACTGCCGCGCAAAGTCCGTACTGCGACCAGTCCCCAGGTGCACAGCAGGAACGTGTAGGCCAGGACCGCCGCGACGCGGAACGCGGGCAGTCCGGTGTGGGCGGCGAGCTGGGATGTCCCGGTGACAAAGGTGCCGACCGGGAAGGTGAGGCTCCACCAGGTGAGGGCGAACGGCATGCCGCGCCGCATCGTCCGCACCGTCAGCGCACTGGCCAGACAGATCCACAACACCGCGAAACCCCACACCGGTACGCCGAACAGCACCGCGAAGATGTTCATCGCTGATGCCAGCTCAGGGTCGACGGCCGACGCCGCAACCGCCCCGAGCAGTCCGGCGGCGGTGATGCCCTGCCCTAGCGGACCCAAGACGATCCACAACGTCGGGACCCGGGCCGACCCGGAGGTGCCGTAGTGGGCCAGCCGGCTCCAGATCATGGTGATGATGATCAGCGCCGCGATCAGGGACAACCCGAACATCGCGTAGCAGCCGTAGAACATGGTGGTGCGTGCAGTGCCGGGCGCCAGATGCGGCAGCAACAGTGCCCCGGTCGCGGCCGACACCATGGGCGGCACCACCGGCATCAGCCAGCCACCGAAAGCGGCGTCCGGGCCGACTTCCAGCTGGGTGAACATCAGATACGGAATGGTCATCGCGGTGAACAGCCCGCCGATCGTGCCCGCGGTCCACAGCGCCCAGTCCAGGTCCACGGCCAACCTCAGGCCGATCAGGTCCCGCCCGACCAGCACTGCGCCGCCGCCGACGGTCAGCAGCGCCATCGGTGCGGCGCCGTAGAAATGCGTCATCTGCGGGTTGCGCACCTGACCGCGGGCCACCGTGGGATGACGCACCCACTGCACCGTTACGGCGACGATCAGCAGCACCAGCAGCGCGGCGGCGATCACCCACACAACCTCGGCGAAGGCCCGCAGCCCGGGCAGATGCGCCGGCAGGGAGGCGGCAGCGGTGGCGACGATGCCGGTGCCCATCACCGAGGCGAACCAGTTCGGTCCGAAATATTGCAGCCGGGCAGTCTCCGCGGCGTCAGTCGTCATGGGTGGTCCGCCCTCGCTAGTCGCTTGTCAGTCATGGTTCGATACTCACAGGTGACTCAATCCGGCCTCAAGGAGCATCCCGTGCAAATCAGCATCTTCGGTTCGTTGAGTGGTTTCAGTTCTCCGGTCGACGACACGATCGCATACCTCACCCAGTTGCGGGACGAGGGCTTCCGCCGGGTCTGGTTTGCCCAGATGCCTTATGAGCCAGACCTTCTCACTGTTTTGGCGGTTGCACTGCACCAGGTCGACGGCATCGAGGCGGGCACCGGAGTGCTGCCAATCCAGAACCAGCACCCGATGCTGCTGGCGCAGCGGGCGCTGACGATCAGCGGCATGTCCGGCGGGCGGCTGCTGCTCGGTCTGGGGATGACGCACCAGGCCGTCACCGAGGGCATGTGGGGCATCCCGTGGGACAAGCCGGTGCGCAGGCTCAACGAGTACCTGGACGGCCTGCTGCCGCTGTTGGCCGGCGAGCAGGCCAATGCGACCGGCGAGACGGTGACCACCCGTGGTTCGCTGATGATCTCGGGTGCCCCGACCCCGCCGGTGTACATCGCCGCGCTCGGACCGAAGTTGCTGCAGATCGCCGGACGCCGTTCGGCGGGCACCGTGACCTGGATGACCGGCCCGAAAACCCTTGCCGGACATGTCAGCCCGACGCTACGTCAAGCGGCCGCCGAGGCCGGCCGGTCGGACGCGGTGCGGGTGGTTGCCGCCATCCCGGTCGCGGTGACCGACGACGTCGACGGCGCCCGCAAGCAGGCCGCCGAGCAGTTCGTCATCTATGGGCAGTTGCCGTCGTACCGGGCCATGCTCGACCGCGAGGGTTACGCCGGTCCGGAGGATGTCGCGATCATCGGCGACGAACAGACAGTGCGCGATCGGCTGGCTGAACTGCAGGCCGCCGGTGTCGACGAATACGTCGGCGTGACCTTCGACCCGTCCCCTGAGGGCCGCGCTCGCACCCGCGCCGCACTCAAGAAGCTGGAGTCCTGACCGGTTTGGCAAGGCTTCGTTGGCTGGCGGATCAGTCGGTAGCCGCATAGCGTTTCCGCCATGGCGATCTCGCACGTGGCCGAGCCGCACAGTGGTTCGGTCACGTCCAAACTGAACTGGCTGCGCGCCGGAGTGCTCGGAGCCAACGACGGCATCGTGTCGACGGCCGGCATCGTGGTCGGCGTGGCAGCCGCGACAGCCACCCGTGGACCGATATTCACCGCCGGGTTGGCCGGACTGGTGGCCGGCGCGGTGTCGATGGCCCTGGGCGAATACGTATCGGTGAGCACCCAGCGGGACACCGAACGAGCCCTGCTGGCCAAGGAGAAGCGCGAGCTTCGGGAAGACCCGGCGGCCGAACTCGAAGAGCTGGCGGGGTTGTTGGCGGACAAGGGATTGTCGGCGGCGACGGCCCGCACGGTGGCCGAGGAACTCACCGATCACAACGCCTTCGCCGCCCATGCCGAAGTCGAATTGGGTATCCCGCTCGGCGATCTGGCCAACCCGTGGGTCGCCGCCGCATCGTCCGCAGTGTCCTTCACGGTCGGCGCGCTGCTGCCGCTCGTGGCGATCCTGCTGCCGCCGGCGGCGCTGCGGATTCCGGTGACCATGGTCGCGGTGCTGTTGGCGCTGGCGATCACCGGTGTGGTGTCCGCCCGTCTCGGTGGTGCACCCGTCGGAAAGGCGGTGGCACGCAACGTGATCGGTGGTGCGCTGGCGCTAGGGGCCACGTACCTGGTGGGCGATCTGGTCGGCAGAGCGATCACCTGATCACGCGCGTTCCCCGGGATCGTTCAGGAACTGAGTGATCACCGGCGCCAACTGGTCGGCGTTGGTGATGAGGTCGACGTGCCCGCCTGAATGCAGGTGCATCCGGGAGTGCGGCAACAGGAAATTCATGATGCGAGCGTTGGCCACCGGGATGATCGGGTCATCGGTGCCGGCCACGATCAGGGTCTCCTGCCAAATCGCGGGCAGCGCGTGGATGCTGGTCCACACCGCGCCGGCCAGCAGCTGGTGCAGGTAGCCCATCTTCGAACCGGCGTGCAGCTGCTGCATGAACAGGTTGGCGATGTCGTCGCCGTGCTGGCGGACGGTGCCGCCATAGAGTTCCCCGGCGATCGACGCGGCATAGTGAGTGTCCGAGAACCGTTTCGGGGTCACCATTTTCGCGAGTACCCGGGGGTGTCCGGGCACCATGACCGCGCCGGTTCCGGTGGCCACCAGAACCAGGCGGCGGCAGCGGCGGGGGTTCTGGAACGCGAACTGCTGGGCCAGCGCCCCGCCCCAGGACAGGCCCAGGATGTCGACGACGGCGTACCCGAGTTTGTTCAGCATCCGCCCGAGTACCCAGGCCAGGTAGGGAAAACCGTAGGGCAGGAACGATGTTGGTGATCCGCCGGTTCCGGGCACATCGAACCGGATCACTGTGGTGCCGGGCAGGTGCTCGACGAGTGGGTCGAGCACCTCCAGGCTGGCGCCGATACCGTTGCACAACACCAGCGGCACGCTGCCGGCGGTGCCGGTGGTTGAGCCCGCCTGATCACTGCCCTGGTCCACCCGGACCCGCAGCCGTTGGCCGCCGACCGACACGTAACGCTCAAGCGTCACTTCGCTGTTCCTCATTTCTGCAGCACGTAGGTGCCGGGAGCCGGGCCGGTCGGCACGAAGCCTTCGGCGCCCAGCGTCGTCGGCGCGTCGACGTCGTCGCCGCTGCGCTCAGCGAGCCAGCTGACGTAGTCGGGCCACCAAGAGTCACTGGACTTTTCAGCGGCGCCCAGCCATTCCTCGGGCGTCTCTCCGGACACCTGGCCGACGCGGTAGGACGCCTTCGGGTTGCCCGGCGGGTTGACCAGCGCGGCGATGTGGCCGCTGGTGGACAGCACGTAGCGATTGTCCTTGCTGCCCAACAACTTGGCGCTGCGGTAGGTGGCCTGCCACGGTGAGATGTGGTCGGCGATACCGCCGATGACGTACGCGTCGCAGGTGATCTTGGACAGGTCGACCGGTGTCCCGAGCATGCTCACCGCACCCGGGGTGACCAGTGAATTGTTCAGCCCCATCGACACCATGTCGCGGTGCAGTGCGGCGGCCATCCGGGTGGTGTCGGCGTTCCAGAACAGCACGTCGAACGCGGCCGGGCTGCGGCCCTGCACATAGTTGTTCACCCAGTACCGCCACACCAGGTCGGTGGGGCGCAGCCAGGCGAACATCTCCGCCATCGCCTTGCCGTCCAGGTAGCCTTTGCGCGCGGAGCTGGCGATCGCCGCCTGGGCCGCCCGGTCACTCATTGCGGCCGAGGCGAATCCCGCGCGGTCCTGGTCCAGCACCGTCACCGCCAGGGTGAGGCTGGCGACCTTGTCGCCTTCGCCGATCTCGGCGAGGTGGGCCGCCGTCATGGCGGTGATGATGCCGCCGGAACAACTGGCCATCAGGTGGGCGCCGGCCGAACCGGTGATGGTGCGCACCGCGTCGACCGCTTCGACGATCGCGCCGCCGTAGGCATCCAGATCCCAATCCCGGTGCCGGGCTTGCGGATTACGCCACGAGATGGCGAAGACCTGCTGCCCCTGCTGCACGAAGTACTCGATCATGCTGCGGCCCGGCGCGATGTCCATGATGTAGTACTTGTTGATCACCGGCGGCACCATCAGCAGCGGCACCGAGTGCACCGTCGTGGTCTGCGGCGCGTACTGGATCAACTCGAACATCGGGGTCTGCAGCACCACGGCGCCCTTCGTCACGGCCACGGTCTCACCGACTGTGTAGGCGTCCGGCTCCACCATCGCCGGCACTCGCGGTGACGACATCATGTCGCGGGCAAAGGCTTTCAGCCCGCGCACCGCGCTGAGTCCGCCGGTGTCGATCAGTGCCTTCCAGCCCAGCGGGCTGATCAACGGATTGTTCGACGGCGCCGCACCCTCGATGACGTTGTCGAAGACGAAGCGCATCCGGGCTTCGTCCCGCCAATCCAGGTCGGCGTCGGAGAACAGCTGCTCGGCGGTATCCGACGCGGCGAGATAGGCCTGCATGATTCGGTGCAGTGCCGGATTCTGTTGCCAGGCAGGGTCACTGAACCGCTTGTCGGCGCGGTGGGGGGCCAGGTCGCAGTCGCCGGCGGCGATGCTGCCGAGCTCGCGGGCCAGCTCCTTGCCCCGCTCCAGCACGGTGCCGGGCTGCTTGGCCAGGCTGGCGCCGAACCGCATCCAGGTGCGGTCGGGTGTCATCCGGCGCAGGAACGGCTTGGTTGCGCTGTTCAGTAGCAGGTCAAGTGGTGCGGCCAGCTCGTCGGGTGGGGTCGTGGTGGTGGATGGGTGAGCCATGATCACTTCGCGCTTTCGGTTGTGGGGATGGTGATTTCGCGGCGGAGCAGTTTCCCGGTCGGACCCTTGGGCAGGTCGTCGAGGAACCAGATGTGTCGCGGATACTTGTAGGCGGCCACCATGGCCTTGACGAACTCGCGGAGCTCATCGGCGGCGACCTGGGCGCCCGGTTTGAGGCTGACGGCAGCACCGACTTCCTCGCCGAGCGTCTCGTGCGGAATGCCGACGACGGCGGCCTCGGCGACGGCGGGGTGGGTGTAGAGCACCTCTTCGATCTCGCGGGGGTAGACGTTGAATCCGCCGCGGATGATGAGTGCCTTCTTGCGGTCGACGATGTAGTAGTAGCCGTCCTCGTCGACCCGGCCGATATCCCCGGTGGCGAACCAGCCGTCGGCCGAGATGGCCTCGCGGGTGGCGTCGGGTAGGTTCCAGTAGCCCTTCATCACGTTGTGGCCGCGGATCTGGATTTCCCCGGCTTCGCCCTGCGGAACCTCGACGCTTTCGTCGTTGACCACTCGCATCTCGACGCTTTCGACCGGGGTGCCGATCGAGCCCGCTTTGCGGGGACGGCCCGGGTGGTTGAACGCGGCCACCGGCGAGGTCTCCGACAGCCCGTACCCCTCGAGAACCGGGCAGCCGAAGGTCTCTTCGAAGTCGTGCAGCACCTGAACCGGGATCGCGGCCCCGCCCGAGGCCGCTACCCGAAGGGTGCCGGCCGATGCGGTGCCCGCTGCTGCCAGCAGCGCGGAGTACATGGTCGGCACGCCCTCGAAGATGGTGACGCCGTCGCGCTCGATCAGCTGCAGCGCCTTGCCCGCGTCGAAGCGGGGCAGCAGGCTCAGGGTTGCGCCGGCCAGCACTGCTGAGTTCAGCCCGCAGGTCAGCCCGAAGACATGGAACAGCGGCAGGCAGCCCATCACCACGTCGTCAGGCCCGACACCGAGCAGGGTCCGCACGCAGACGTCGGCATTGCGGCCCAGGCCCCCGTGAGTGAGCTCGGCGCCCTTGGGCTGGCCGGTGGTGCCCGAGGTGTGCAGGACGACGGCGGTGTCATCGTCGGCCCGCTCGACCGGGGCGGGCTGGGCCGGCAACCCGTCGATCAGCGCGGCCAGCCCGGCGTCGTCGACCACCCAGCAATCCGCCCCGGCAGCCGTGGCACCGGCGCGGGCCTCGTCGGCGAAGGCAGGCGTGGCGAACAGCGCCTTGGCCGTTGTGTTGGACAGGTAGAACCCGATCTCGGGCGCCTTGAGCAGCGGGTTCATCGGCACCGCGACGGCACCGGCGTGCATGATCCCGTAGAAGGCGGCGGCGAATGCCGGCCCGTTGGGCAGCATGATGCCGACGCGGTCGCCGGGTTCGATACCGGCGCGCTCCAGCAGGGTGGCCACCCGGGCCGCGGCGTCGTCGAACTGGGTGTAGGTGTAGGTCTGGTCCTCGCACCGCAGGGCGATGTGGTCGGGCCGGCGGGTGCGGGCGGTGACGAGGTTCTGGCTCAGGTTGGTCATGTATTTCAGCGTGATCCGCCCCGCATCGGGAAGCCATGGTGCCGGGAACAACGCTGACCATCGCCAAATGTGATCGCTCACAATCGGCGGCTGCTCAACCTATGGTGGGCAGATGAGGACGGCACGGCAGCGTGCGGATACCGGCCTGGCGGTCGGGGTCGACGAGAACATGGTGAAGCTGAGCCGGATCATGCTCGCGCGGGTTTCGGAACTCGGCGAACAACTGGCCGACCGCATCTTCAGCCGGATCGACGGCTACCGCGCCACTCCGGCGGTGCGCGACGACGTGCGCCAGAGTTGCATCGACAACATGACTTTCGTGTTCCGGTCCCTCAGCGGTGAGGGCGAGGCGGACCTGTCGCCGGCGGTGACAACGGGCCGGGCCCGGGCCGTCGAGGGCATTCCGCTGGCGTCGGTGATGACGGCCTACCGCATCGGTTTCCGGCTCATGTGGGAGCAGAGCGTCGCGGCCGCGCGGGACGCCGGTATCCCGACCGAGTCCATCCTCGGGGCCAGCGCGCAGATCTTCCTCAGCCAGGACGAGTTCACCCAGGCGATGACCAGCGCCTACCGGGAACAGCTGACCAGCCAGATCGTGGATCGGGAAGAGGAACGGTCGGCGCTGGTGGAAGCGGTGCTGTTCGGCCGCATCACCGATCACCAAAGTCTTTGGGAGGCAGCCGATCTGCTCGGCCTCCCGACTGGTGGACCGTATGTTGTTGCGGCAGCGGAGATTCCGGCGATCGGCAAGCTCGGTCTGCCGGAGATCGCGAACAAGCTCGCGGCCCGCGACATCCGGTCCGCCTGGCGGCTGCTACCCGATCTGCAGGTCGGCGTCGTGCACCTGCGGCAGGGCAAGGCGACCTACGGTGCGCTGGTCGAGGTGCTGCGTAAGGTCGCGACCGCGCGAGTGGGCCTCAGCCCGGCCTTCGACAGTCTGGCCGACACCGGTGACGGGTTGCGGCTGGCGCGGCTGGCGGTAACGGGTGAGCCCGGCCGGGACGGGTTGGTCTGTGCCTTCGACGACGCCCCGCTGGCGTTCGACGCGGTGAGTTCGCCCGAGGTGATGACCCGGATCGAGGAGTCTGTGCTCGGCGGGCTCCGCGGGCTGCCCGCCGAGGAGCGGGCAATCCTGGTCGACACCTTTCAGGCCTGGCTGGACGCGGGCGGTTCGGCCAACGACGCGGCGGCGACGCTCTTCTGCCACCCGAACACCGTGCGGCACCGGCTGCATCGCATCGAGGAACGGACCGGACGGTCGCTGTCGCGTCCCCGCGACGTCGCCGAGCTGTGTCTGGCCTTCGAGATCGGCCGACGGCTGCCCGGCTAAGTTGCGGGCCCCTCGCGACGACTGTGCAACCAGACCGCCCGTCAGGACGGATTGGTGCTCTCCTCGCACACTCGTGATGCCGCCCTCACACCTACGACCCAACGCAAACGGCCCCCGCCGAAGCGGGGGCCGTTGACGTTGAAGGTGTTTAGAACGCGGCTTCGTCCAGGTCCATCGGGTCGTTGTCGATGGATTCGATGACGGTGCGGGTGCTGGTCAGCAGCGGCAGCATGTTCTTGGCGAAGAACGACCCGGACGCGATCTTGCCTTCGTAGAACTCGCGGTCCGCGCCAGTGACGCCGTTGTCCAGAGCCTTGACCGCAACAGCAGCCTGCTTGAGCAGCAGCCAGCCGATGACCAGGTCGCCCACGCTGAGCAGGAACCGGACTGAACCCAGGCCCACCTTGTAGATGGACTTCGGGTCCTCCTGGGCGGCCATCAGGTAGCCGGTCAGGGTGGCGGCCATGCCCTGCACGTCGCCCAGAGCGGTGGCCAGCAGCTCGCGCTCCGCCTTCAGGCGACCGTTGCCGTCCTGGTTCTTGATCAGCGACTCGATCTCGCCGGCCACGAACGCCAGGGCCTGGCCCTTGTCCCGGATGATCTTCCGGAAGAAGAAGTCCTGCGCCTGGATGGCGGTGGTGCCTTCGTACAGCGAGTCGATCTTGGCGTCGCGGATGTACTGCTCGATCGGGTAGTCCTGCAGGAAGCCGGAGCCACCGAAGGTCTGCAGCGACTCGGTCAGCTTCTCGTAGGCGCGCTCGGAACCGACACCCTTGACGATCGGGAGCATCAGGTCGTTGACCTTGACAGCCAGCTCGGGCTCCACGCCGTGGACGGCCTTGGCGACCGAAGCGTCCTGGAACGAGGCGGTGTACAGGTACACCGCACGCAGGCCCTCGGCGTACGCCTTCTGGGTCAGCAACGCCCGGCGGACGTCCGGGTGGTGGATGATCGTGACGCGCGGGGCGGCCTTGTCCATCATCTGGGTCAGGTCAGCGCCCTGGATGCGGGACTTGGCGTACTCGAGCGCGTTCAGGTAGCCGGTCGACAGGGTCGCGATGGCCTTGGTGCCCACCATCATGCGGGCCTGCTCGATGACGTCGAACATCTGGGCAATGCCGTTGTGTACCTCGCCGACCAGCCAACCGACGGCGGGGACGCCGTGCTGGCCGAGCGACAGCTCACAGGTGGCCGAGACCTTGAGGCCCATCTTGTGCTCGACGTTGGTGACGAAGGCACCGTTGCGCTCGCCGGGCTCTCCGGTCTCGAAGTCGAAGTGGTACTTCGGCACGAAGAACAGCGACAGACCCTTGGTGCCCGGTCCGGCGCCCTCGGGGCGGGCCAGCACCAGGTGCATGATGTTTTCGAACAGGTCGTCGGAGTCGGCCGAGGTGATGAAGCGCTTCACACCGTCGATGTGCCAGGTGCCGTCGGCCTGCTGGGTGGCCTTGGTGCGGCCGGCGCCCACGTCCGAGCCGGCGTCGGGCTCGGTCAGCACCATGGTGGCGCCCCAACCGCGCTCGGCCGCCAGGACGGCCCACTTCTTCTGCTCATCAGTGCCGTTGTGGTAGAAGATCTCGCACATGCCGGAGCCCATGGCGTACATGTAGGCGGCCGGGTTGGCGCCGAGCACGTGCTCGATGATGGCCCACTGCAGAGCGCGGGGCATCGGCATACCGCCGAGCTGCTCTTCCAGACCGACCTTATCCCAGCCACCGTCGAGCAGCGCGCGCATCGACTTCTTGAAGGGCTCAGGCAGGGTGACGGTGTGCGTCTTGGGGTCGAAGACCGGCGGGTTGCGGTCACCATCGGCGAACGACTCGGCGATCGGGCCCTCGGCCAGGCGCGCGATCTCGTTGAGCATTTCCTCAGCGGTATCGGCGTCCAGGTCGGCGAACTTGCCTTCGCCCAAGGCCTTGTCGATGCCGAATACCTCGAACAGGTTGAACACCTGGTCACGGACATTGCTCTTGTAGTGGCCCACGATTTCTCCTCGATGAGATGGAAGCTGTCGGTTGGGTACTCAGGGCTAAGTTACCCACCAGTAACTGGGGCTAACTATACCGTCGAGTAACTTCATCGCAAAGCAGTCTTGAGCAAATTTTTCGTAGCTAACCAACCCAGCGGTTGAACGGCGCATTGCGTGAGTTGGTTTATAGCTGCTGACCTGCAGTTTAGACCTAATGTGATGTCCGCCACCGGAAACTTTTCAGACTGGGGAGAGCGCGCCTATTGAGGTGTTTGAGGCGGGTGTTGTAGGCCGAGTAGGGCTGCGAAAAGGGGCGACGCCGGCCGGTGCATCAATCCGTCGGGGGTGTGCAGGCGTAACGGCACAGGGCGAGGACGGGCGGCAGCAGGATGGCGATCTGTTGGCCCACCGCCTCGAACATGTCGGGATCCAGGCCGATCGGATCAGGCACTTCCGCGGGCCGGTGATCGGCCAGGTGGGGTCGCAGCGCCGCCAGGTCCGCGATGGTGTGTGGGCTGTATTCGGCGGTCAATAGTGCCGCTTCTCCGAGCGTGAAGGTCTTCCGAAGCTGGCGCGGCGCCAGCTCCAATACGGCATCGCGTTGCACTGCCGTCATGGTGAGAACGAGGTCGGCGTCGGTGGCGATGCGCGGAGTTAGTTGTCGTGCCGCGAAATCGGTTGGGTCGCCGCCGAGTCGGGTCAAGACGTCCACGGCGAGGTGATGCACCGGATGTCCGATGACGGCGTGGACCCCCGCGCTGGACGCGGTGAAATCCGGGATCCGCAGCTGCCTGGCGGATGCGATCGCGAGCCGCTCCGCGATCGGCGACCGGCAGATGTTGCCTGTGCAGACGAAGAGAACGCGCAGCTCAACCTCCTGAAAATCACCTATGACGCATACGTCAATAACCGCCTGCGTGCCATGGCTATGTGCCACGATATCCCCGTGAAGGGCATCATCCTGGCAGGCGGATCGGGTACCAGGCTGCACCCGATCACTCTGGGTGTGTCCAAGCAGCTGATCCCGGTTTATGACAAGCCGATGGTGTACTACCCGCTGTCGACACTTTTATTGGCATGTATACGCGATATCCTCGTCATTACGACGCCATTCGACGCGCCCAGTTTCGAACGGCTGTTGGGCGACGGCTCGCAATTCGGTGTGTCGATTACCTATGCGCAACAGCCTTCGCCCGACGGATTGGCGCAGGCTTTTTCGATCGGTGCCGATTTCATCGGCTCGGAAAAGGTTGCGTTGATATTGGGCGACAATCTACTGTACGGCCCGGGCCTGGGTACACAATTGGAGAATTTCAACGACGTCGACGGTGGCTCTATTTTCGCTTATTGGGTGGCTGAGCCCAGCGACTATGGCGTCGTCGAATTCGATGCCGACGGACTGGCTGTTTCGCTCGAAGAGAAGCCCAAGGTCCCGAAGAGTAACTATGCGATTCCCGGCCTTTATTTCTACGACAATGACGTGGTGCCGATGGCGGCGGGTTTGAAGCCGAGCGCACGCGGGGAGCACGAAATCACCGATGTCAACCGCATGTACCTGGAGCAGGGCAGGCTCCATGTGCAGGTGTTACCCCGCGGAACGGCGTGGCTCGACACCGGCACGTTCGACCACATGATTGATGCTGGCGACTTCGTCCGCACCATGGAGCGGCGCACGGGGTTGAAGATCGGCGTGCCGGAAGAGGTTGCGTGGCGGCAGGGCTTCCTCACCGACGATGAGTTGCGTGAGCGTGCCGAGCGCCTGGTGAAGTCGGGCTACGGCTGGTATCTGCTCGATCTGCTCGACCGGGAATTGTGACGGCCGCGTGCCGCGGTGAGTGCCTTAGGGCGTTGATATGAGGTCTAGGGGTGTCAACGTGCGTTTCCCTTATTTCCTGACGGCCGACTTTGAACACCTGGTTCATTTTCCGATCCCTCACCGTTTACGGAGGGATGAATGACGCTACTGCCTGAATGGCTCCGTTACGATCCAAGCCGTTATCCGCTCGGCTATAACCCCGGACTCGACGGCTTGCGCGGTACCGCTACGCTGTGCGTTCTGGCGGCGCACATCAATTTCGCTTGGTGCCCAGGTGCCTTCCTATATATGGACATGTTCTTCGTGATGAGCGCGTATCTGATCACTTCGTTGTTGCTGAAACGGTGGACAAAGACGGGGAGCGTCGGATTTGGTACCTTCTACCTCCGGCGCGTCCTTCGGCTATTTCCCGCCAACTACGCGATGATTCTTACCTTTGTCGTTGTCGCGTACCTAGTTCTTTACGATTTCCGTGGGCAACTAACTCAAGCGGCGGTAGCAGCTACATACATATCCAACTGGACCAGAGCGTTCGAGGTTCCGATGCCCGAATTCCTCGGGCATACGTGGTCGCTGGCGGTGGAAGAGCAGTTCTACCTGGTGTGGCCCGTTGTCCTCGCGCTGTTGCTGAAGGCCATCGGACTTCGGACTCAACTCGTCGCGCTGCTGGTCCTCGTTGCGCTCGGATCCGCGAGCTGGCGTAGCTGGAGCACCTTCCACGGCGCGTCCGAGGCTCGTTTGTTCAACGGAACCGACATGCGCGGCGACGCTCTGCTGATCGGCTGCGCGTTGGGTGTCGCCATGGCTATTCCCAAGGTACGCCAGAGCACAGCCCTTCAGCGCACCGCGAAGCTCCTAGCAGTTCCTTCCTTGGCCGTGCTGGTCGTAGGAGGATTCACGATGGATCAACACAACCGGGCGATGTATGCCGGAATCTCGTTGTTTTTCACATTGGCTTCGGCATGCTTGATAACCGCGTTGGTACTCCCGCAGCAGACGATTCCCCATCACGTATTTCGTTCGCCGCCGTTGGTCTTCCTGGGCCGCATCTGCTATGGGCTCTATATTTGGCATTACCCGATATATATGGTCCTCCGGTTCCGTTTCGGAATCGCTGAACCGTTGTCGCTCGGGATGATTGGAGTGCCCCTGACATTTGTTGCTGCACTCTTATCCTGGCGATTCATAGAAAGCCCGTTCCTGAAGGCGAAGGACCGGCTGCCGATCGAAGGCCCGAAATGCGCGGCACACAAACACAGGCGTGTTGTTGAACGGTGACTGCGGATTCAACTGTCAGTACCTGACGAGCAGGGTCCGGTTTACGCCGATCGAGGTTGACGAGCTGGTGCCCGGGTGTGCCACGCTGCCGGCGGTGATGTTTCAGGCCTTCCGTCGCGCCACGGCTTGTGGGCCCGTCCTGGCTCCCTCGTCGACGTCAGATCAGGTAAACGCGCCGATACGTTGCTGGTATCCGGAATGGTTACACCAAGGCCGACGCCGGTGACGTATGGCGGGCCGTTGGACGTGGCCGACCGCAAAGCGGCCTGGTACCCCTGACCAGCAATTATTTGACGTGTAGGTAAATTGAGTTGAACTCGCCGTCGCGGTGTGTGGGGTGGTCGCGAATTGTTAGCGCAAATAGTCCGTTGATTGCTCTTCGTTGAAATGCTTAATTAAGCTAGGAATGTTTTCAAGATCATTATTGACGTTTTAGCAAAAAACTTCGTGAAATCGCACCCTTTGGGTCATCTGTAGTCGTAGCATCGGCCTCATCCATGGCTTCCATGTGAGTTCTTTTGAGCCGCGCATTAGGAGCCAATCTAGTCGTCCTGGATATTTGGTCTAGATCGGGGTCCTGATGTCTTCAGTTGCGATAATCGGTACACGCGGATACCCAAGCTATTATGGAGGATTTGAGACGGCCGTCCGAAAAATTGCACCTGACCTCGCCGATATGGGCTGGGATGTCACGGTGTATGGCAGGCGCGGTGCCACGAAGCCGCACGACCCCACGCTCGACACACGCATCAAGCGCAGAATCACCTGGGGCATGGAGACCCAGAAGCTGAGCACGCTGTCACACGGCTTGACGGCGGCGCTGGATGGTGCGGTGCGCAAGCCGGATGTCGCGCTGATCATGAACTGCGCGAATGGCTATTTTCTGCCAATTCTTCGGGCGCGCGGTATCCCGACGCTTGTGAATGTTGACGGACTGGAGTGGGAGCGCGACAAATGGAGCCCGCTGGCCAAGAAGGTCTATAGGAAAGCGGCTGTATGTACGGCGAAATGGGCGGACGGGCTCGTTTTCGACGCACGCAGGATCGCTCAGTATTGGAAGGAAACTTTTGATGCCGACGGGACATTCATTCCCTACGGGGGAGATATCGCCGCCGAGCTACCTGTGCCGGGGCGGCTGGCGCATCGCGAATATGTCCTTGTAGTAACGAGATTCGTGCCCGAGAACACGGTGTCGCAGTTCTTTGAAGCGGTGCCGGTCATTGCTGAGCAGCACCCGGTGGTGATCGTGGGCAGCTCCGGGTACGGCGGTGAGTTGGACGACACCGCGCGACGGTTGTCCGACCATCCCTCGGTGACCTGGCTTGGGCATGTACACGACGAACAATTGCTGCTCGCGTTGTGGCAGCATGCGGGTCTCTATTTCCACGGGCACAGCGTTGGCGGGACCAACCCGGCGTTGGTACAGGCAATGGCCGCTGGTGCTCCTATTCTCGCGCGGGACACCGACTACAACCGGGAGGTGCTCGGGTCGGCCGGCGAGTTTGTTTCGGATGACCCGGAGCTGATCGCCAAGACGGTGCTTCACCTGATGGACAATCGCGCGGCGCGGGAACAAGAATCGCACGCCTGCTTGCAGCGGGCCGCGCAGCACTACGCCTGGGCGCAGGTAAGTCGAAGCTACGACAGTGCGATGCGCGCGGTGATGGAGGCGCACGGAGCGGCTGCGCACGCCAGGGTTCATTCCTTAGCCGGGCGCACCGCGACGCTGAATATTCCCGTCCCCAGCCAGGTGAGCCCACGGCGGCTAGCGATGTAGCAGCCCGGACGCCGATATGTCGGCGCACTTCATCCCAGGCTCTTCAGGAGGCATCGTGAGCAAAATTCATAGCTACACCGTGGCTTTGGCGCTGCTGGGCGGTGCGTTGGCTGGCGTTGGGGCTGCCAACGCAACTGTGCCGTCGATGGTGGGCAAGACATATGGCGAGGCGGCGGGGGCGCTATCGAAGTGGAATTTTCCATTTGAGGTTTCGACGACTGTCGGCACCGAGCTGTCGCGGAACGATTGCTTCGTCGTAAATCAGGTGCTTCGTCCGGCCTCGCACTTTGGTGCGACAAACGTCCCGGCCAAGCTACTCCTATCGCTGGATTGCAGTGCGGCCGTCGCATCCGCAACACAGTCTGGTAACTCAGCGGCGAGTCCAGTCGGCCGCGCCGCAAAGAAGGCAGCGGCGCAGGAGGCATGGCTTCGCGCAAATCCCGATATTTGCGTGAAGATGAAGTCAGTGCACCCTGAGTGGTTCCCTATGAAAGGTTGCGACGGGGTCGTTTAACCTCAAGCGTTCGTATTTGATGATCCGGTAGCTGAACTACCCCGGGATTTGTTCCGATCCGTATTGGAGGATTGGAGCCATGCCGAAGCAGTGTCCGCCGGAGATTGTGCCCGGCATGGATCGCGGCCGGCTTCGATCCGCGTAGCCCGGCGTCGAGATCGGCGGCAAGCGTTGGAATCTATTGCGGTGCAACAGGTTGCGCCGACGTTGGCGTTGTTGTTGTCGCGAGGTGGCACCTCAATCCACGGCAGCCGTGCCGTCGGCGGAGCGGTCTTGTAGGCGTCCAAGGGACGGGTCAGGGCGACCAGCAGGTCCAGGATCAAAGCATCCCCAGTCGGGCGGGGTTGTGGTGTTCCGGTCCCGGTGATCAGGATGGAACGCACATCCGCGGCCCGGAACCTTCGGAAGGCCACCGTCCGATGCGAGAGGCGGCAACCAACGCAGCAGTCCCGTGGGCGGCACCCAGGGCGAGCAGGGCTGCGTTGGGCATACCCGCACAGGTGCCCCACGATGCCCTTCGATTCTGGGTCGTTGGCGTGGCAGCAATCCGGTGCGAACCGTAATGAGACGGCAGGATCACGTAATCCGGTGGCGGGACAACAATATTGGTGACTACGCCCCCTTTTTGGCAGGCCATCCCGATCAGCGCGTGATCAGCCTACCCGGCGGCGGCAGCGCGAGATCACGATGGAACGTGTGCCCGCAGGTCGATCTGCCACCAGAAGAGATGCGGCTTTCGCGTCAACGCGGATATCATCCGCTGCTTCGTCGTCAGCGGCGAAAGCGGTTGGACGGTATCGACGACCAAGCCGCACTCAGTAAACATCGCGGCATACGACGATGGAGTGAACCACCGCAGGTGCGTCGC